>JBGXXU010000046.1:0-13439 GCA_041814865.1 Phocaeicola sp.
ACCCGGAGCGGCACCTGCCAATGCGTTACTTACGTTGGTCAAAGGACGTTTAGCCAAAGACTTGCTGCTGATAGATGCCTGTGCACCTACGAGCGATTCTTTCTTCGCTGTACCGTAGGCTACCACCACCACGTCGTCAATCAGTTGGCTGTCCGACTTCAAAATGATTTTCAAAATAGGCTTGATGGCTACGTCTTGTGTGGCAAAGCCCACGTACGAAACCGTCAAAAATTTAGCCGAAGCCGGTACGCCTGTCAAGGTAAAGTTACCGTCCACGTCGGTGATTGTACCGATGGTGTTGTGTCCCTTTACAAAAACAGATGCTCCTATAATCGGCTCACCATCTTCCTCTGAAATTACAACACCTGTAATCTTCTGAGTTTGAGCGATTGCTACGCTAAGCCCAAAGAAAAGGCAAGCGAGCAGCATCATTAACTTTTTTTTCATAAGAGATTCTATTAGTTAAACATTAATTGATTTTCCAAGAAGAAGTCCCCCTCTCCTCTTTTTACTATAATTCATTGTTCACAAAAAGCCTTTGTTATCTTCCGGCGGATGTGTGTCCGTATCGGGTAGATGTCAAGGTACTCAGGTTTTACTTTCATGTCCGAGCTTTGTGCCTTGTCTACGTCGACTTTCCGGTTGGTGCAGGCGTTGTCAGCCATAGGTGTCGTCGAGTTGCAACAGCGGCTCGTACACCCTGACGGCGTCTTTCGAGACGGTCAGGCAAAGGAGTAGTTTCATAAATGGTGCCGTTTTTAAGTTGTTTTGTTGTAGTTTGTATCTCTTTTACCGTATTTCGGTTCGTAAAGATAGAGAATATTTTATTAAAACAATAGAACAGCTGTTTTTTTTTGCAAACGGTGTGTTTTTTGTTCAATACGGGCGAAAAAACAAGTGTACAAATTCGCAACTTCAGGGCTCCGCACGGTGTGTTATCGGAGGAGGACGAGGATGTATTCTCGTGCGTGTGCATTGGTATACGGAAATGCGTTCTTTTCTCTGCATCAGTATGCAATCCCGTGCGTGTGTTTCGGTGCGAAATACGGTCGCTGCGCAATGATTTTTCGATACGAAAAAGCTTTGAAAATGTCCGTTTTTGATGACAGGAAAATGCCGCTATAATGCCTTCTCGATAGGATTATGATGTTAACATTCTTTGACGCTGTTGCTATCGTGATAGCAACATGATGTTATTAAATTGGCAATACGTTGCCAATTTGAAGTTCTAAGTTTATGAGTTGACGAGTTACGAGGAGGATACTTTTTCTTATATATAATACAAGTTGGAGTTCTAAGTTTATGAGTTGATGAGTTATGAGGAGACTACTTTTTCTTATATATAATACAAGTTGGAGTTCTAAGTTTATGAGTTGACGAGTTACGAGGAGGCTACTTTTTCTACCGTATAACAAGGAATAGAGTGCGCCTCTCCTTACCCCATCGGCAAACTGTTCCGGCTGCGTTTATTATTAGTATTCTTTGACGTGTCATGCAACTTGGTACGCGACTATACGTATCAAACGGATTGACAATACATATTTCTTATCTCTTCCGCTTGCCGACAAATGGCAGTCATGCAGACACGCGCGAAGCGGACTTTTGCATCTGCTTCGCGCGCGCGTACATTATATTATATATTAGAGAAAATGACAGGCGAGTGGTGTTTGCCTTTCGGGCTGGTGTGTTGCTATCCTGCATCGGGAGTTGCTACAATGGGAACTCCATGCGCAGTGCCGCGCCCGAAGCAGACCGGGAGAAATCGTAACCCCAATAGAAACCGATGCGCATGTTTTGAAGCCCCCAACTGTAGCCTGCTTCCAGGTACGGTTTTCCGTGCGGTTCGACAAAGCTCTTCAGGCTGATGTCTTCGGTGCCGAGTCGCAGGAAAGAGAGAGGGAGATGGTTCAGCAGCAAGCGTTTGCTTTCGTAATTCACGCCGCCCAGCACAAAACTTCGTTGGCTGACAGCGGTGAAGGGCGGCGGTGTGTAAAAGGCGGAGAGAGGTGTGGCGGTCTGTATCAGGGCATTCGTGCCTTTCAGAAAAATAGCGTGTTCGGGTGCCACGTGCTTTTGGTAGAGATAAAAGCCTGCGCGCATGTGATAGCCGAAGTAACGACGGCTGTATCTGCTCGTCTCCATTCGTTGACGGATGCCTGCTTCCAGCAGAACAAACCGGCTGGCTTGTTCGGAAGTGCCGTGGGCTGCGCTTACTCTCGTGGTGATGACGGGATGTGTTTGGCTTTGCTTGTCGTAGTACACCCATCCCGTTTTGCTGCGATGATGATAGGGAGCCATGCGCCACTGCAAACTCACGGATGCCAACCAGACAGCAGTGTTGCTCACTGGGATGAAACCTTGTTCCAATACGGGGGTGTGCGCTATGCCGAAATTGTTGAACCGGTGCGTGGAAGCAATGGATTTTCCCAAGTTCAACGCCGGGAGGGAGAGTGCTTTCTCGTGGCTCAATGTTGCCTGCAGGCGGCAGTAAGGCGTGAATAAATAAGCGAGCGACAAGCGTGCATAGCGTTGTTCGTACAAACTCATGTCTCCTTTTTTGTTGAGCAAAGTGCTCAAACTGTTGTACAGGTAGGAAATGTCGGATGTTTCGTTGGTGAGGCTTGTGGTCTTTCTGCCGACTTCCGCTGTGAAGATGGCATTGTGGCGATAATCCGGATATATATGCAGTGCCGTATTCCACAGCCAAGCCTTGCGTCCTTCGGCGTAACTGACACCGGCGGAAATTCTCCACAGCGTTTTGTCCTTGTTCTTTCGCACGAGCGCAAGGGTACCGCCTATCGGTATTCTGTCTGCTCTGTTGTATCCGTACAACAATGTGTTTGCCAAGCCTTTTTCCAGCGAGAGTGTGTACAACGAGTCGTGATAAAGTCTTCCGCCGTTGATGATTTTGGCAGCCATTTTCCATAACGAAAAGGAGCGTTCCGTGCTGTCTTTCTTTTCGGGTTTCAATCGCATGACTTTCCGCAAGGAGTCCTTTTGGGCGAAGCTTTGCAACTCTTCTTCGGACATAGGGATGGTGCTGATGTTTTCCCAATAGGTTTGGTCGCGCGTTTCGCTCAGACTGTCTTTGGTGGTTTCGAGTCCGTTGTTTTCTGTGGAGGTCAAGTCGTACGGATGACGCGATTTGTCTTTTTTCGGAGCCAAATTCATTTCGTGCCGACGCAGGAAACTACCGGTGAGCAAGTCTGTCGATGGTACGGGATTGTTCTTCTCCATTTGTGCCAACTCTTCTCCGTTTCGAGATAGTTTGGTGTCTTTGTAATGGCACGACGAATAGTATTTGGCTGTTCCGCGCAAACCCAATGCGGAAAACTCCGATGCCGTACTGTAAGTGGTGGGCAGATAAATACCCGGCTTCACTTCGGACAACAGATAGGTTTGTTCTTCCCGGATAATCGCGGAATGTAACGACAGTTGCAACATGGATACTGCCCAGCTGTCGCCTATCACATCTATTTTTCCCGAAACCTTGACACCGTCTCGTGCCGTGAAACTGATGTGGTAAATGCTTTTTCCTGCCAGTTCGCTGCGTCCTTCCAAACGATAGCGATATCTGTTATAGGCTTGTGGCGTGAGCGGATTGACGGCTCCCATGCCCAACTCTTCGTAACCTATCACAGCATCGTAGACATTGCGTACCGTTACGTCCGATGCGTTGATGATTTCGAAATCGAATTCTTTGGGAAGCGAACTGCGTTCGGCGAGGATGGTTTGTTTGTAAGTGTCGGGAGCAGTGTAGCGTAGACGTGCGTGTGCTTCGCTGACAAATGTTTTGCCGGTGATGTCTTTCAGCTTGATGTTGTTGTCGCTTATTTTCGCTCCGCCGAGCAAACCGGATTTCTGCATGGCAATACTGCCACGTGTGAATATCTCTACTTCGTACTCTTCCAACATGGTTCTGAAGTACGGCACGCGATACATTACGCGTCGCATGATGGGATAAGCGGGGTCTTCCTTGCTCCTTTTGCCGGTAACGACCACTTCGCTCATGTTGATTTCTTCGGCTTTCAACCGGATGGTGTATTCTCGGAGTCCTCCTACCGGTACGAGAATGTGCAGGTGTTGCGGTGTATAACCGAGCGAACGCACTTCCACGCGATGCTTGCCTTGTGGCAAAGAGAATTTGAATGCGCCGACTTCGTTCGATACGCTGCCCGAGCGAAGTGTTTCTATATAAATACTGGCATAAGGTAAGGCTTCGCCTGTTTGAGCGTCGATGATTTTTCCGCTCCATGTTTCTTGTGCTTTGGTCGTGCATATCACTGCACAAAGGAGGAACATCGTGCACAAAAGTTTGTTCCGGGTTGTCATCATGGTTTATCTGTCTGCTGATGTGTATCTTTACAAATGTAGAGTTTTCTTCTTTTTCAGCAAACATTCTCATGTATGGAAACAGCGCGGTGAAAGCAACTACTATTGCTTTCACCGCGCTGTTATGCTATGCTGTCGTGCAGTTATGTTCTTATGCGCACCTCAACACCTGACCGGGGCGCAATGATTTCTTGGCACTGATACCGTTCAACTTGCAGAGTTTGCTGACGGAGATACGGTGTTTGCGTGCCACTTTTGCCAACGTATCGCCTTTGCGAACTTTGTAGTAACGCAGCGAAGCCGCATTCTTGGCTGCTGTTGCTTTCTCGCTGGAAGCTACAACAGATTCCGTGCTTTCTCCGCGTTTCAAAGCTGCCAAAGCTCTGTTGCGTTGGTATTCGTACATATTGGCTCCGCGAATGAACAGATAAGAATCTGCTACTATGTCTTGATTGGGGAAGTCGAACAAAAATTCGGGATTGATGACTTGACCCAAAACGCGTGTCTCGAAATGAAGGTGAGAACCTGTGGAACGTCCCGTATTACCACCCAAACCGATGGGCTCGCCCGCTTTTACGTATTCTCCCTCTCTCACCAGCTGCGAAGAAAGGTGCCCGTAAATAGTCTCAAGTCCGTTGTCGTGACGGATTACCACATACTTGCCATAACCGCGCGCTTCGTACTTCACGATACGCACGCGCCCGTCGAATGCCGAGCGGATGGTATCGCCGATGTATACTTTCACGTCGATACCGTTGTGCATTCTGCGCCAACGAGGACCGCATTTGGATGTTATCAATGTATGTGTGGTAGGCATGTGGAAACCGCGAAGGTCTATACGGAAAGTGTCGGGTATAGCCACGTCTTTGCCATAGGCATGTACGAAACTTGTGTTCCAATCATTGTACAAGGTGTAGGCGGGATAAGCAGCTTGTTCTGCTTTGATTTGTTTTACCAACGCCAGTGAATCGATGGATTTGATGCGTCGGTTGACGGGGGCTTGCCGTGCCAAAAGGTCTTGCGCATTGGCAGACAAGCCTACTACAGTAAAGGCTAACAGCGCAAATGTGCGTAAGAGGGTTCTACTCATTTCTTTTACTCGGTTTTTGCAAGACTTTTTGTGTGTCGGAAACCATACCATAAACGGCTCTTTTACATCCGGCATGCAAAGAATCTTGTGGTTAAATTTCAAAATAGCGGGGCTATTGACATAGTATTTTCAATAAGCCGTTTCAAAGATAGTTTTTTACGACCAAAAAAAGAAAATAAGTTAACTCTTTTTTTGCTTTTTATGAGTATAAGAACATGATTTGCACGGATTTTCGCGCTTGACGAAGGAGGGAGGATGCTGATGCGGCGAGCGAACGTTCGCTGCATAAGTATGCAGAAACGCTTCTTTTTTTCTGTATAAATATGCAAATCCGGGCATGTGTTTCGGTGCGAAAATCGGTGGCTTCGCAATGTTTTTCCGGTTCGGGAGATTCTCGAAAAGTCGTGTTTTTGATGAGAGAAAAATGCCTCTACGATGCCTTCCTGATGCGATTATGATGTTAACATTCTTTGACGCTGTTGTCATCGCGATAAGAACATGTTGCTATCGCGATGACAACATGATGCTATCGACTTGACAACATGTTGTTATCAAATCGATAATATGTAGTCTGTTTTGAAGAGACGAATTCGAGAGTTGACGAGGTATAAGGAGATGTGTTTGCCAAACGTTTGTACGACACTATTCCCGTACGAAAGCACCGTTTATCCAACGATAGCGCAAGCCTTGTACGTTGACGAAAGGCATAATTTGCTTTCGGGTTTCCTTGTCTAGGTAGGATGGTGTGGCGTAGAAAAACTGCAAGTCGGTGTTTGTCTCGCTCAAACGCGCTTCGAGAAGATACATGTCTGCGCATTTGCGAAGCCCTTCCAATGTAGCTTTGTCTTTTTCGGTGGAAGGGATGCGATAGAAGGCGTCTTCTTGCGGTGGGGTAATGAATTTGTCTGTCGGCAAAGCCTGCCATGCGGTGTCGTAAAAACGTATGAAACTGTCTGCCGCCGGAGCGCGATAAGTTTGTATCACGCAGATGACTTGTACGCTGTCGTTTACAGGGAGGAGTTTCATCTGAAGCGTGGATGCCGCAGACATGCGGATGTGCAGATAGTCTTTGGTGAGTTGCGTCATTTCGGATACACTATCCAGACGATTCTTTACTCTGGCTTGCATTCGGCTTTCGATGAAGTCGGCAAAGTCTTCGCGATTGGTTTTCGTGAGCAGTTCCGACAAGGCGTCGGGCATGGCGATGAAATAATCTTTGAGTTGTTGTGCCGATGCGATGTGTACGCATGCCAAGAGGCAGCCGATGAAGAAAAGTCTTTTCATGCTTCTGTTTTTTTTGATGTGGCAAAGATAGACTAAGTTTTCTGTTCCCGAATGGATGCTATCGCTGTTTTCCCGTATAAACGGCGCAAGGGACTCGCCGCAAATACGGTGCGAGTCCCTTGCGAGAATATATATAGAGAGTAGAAGTTAGCTGCGGAAAGCCACGAGCATCCACACCAGTTTTTCCTGTTCGCGAATATAGTCGCCCATGAGCGCCACTGTGGTGTCGTCGCCTGTTTCGCTTGCCTGTTTCACCAGTTCGCGTTCGCTGTCGAGGAAGTATGCGATGGTTTCGAGTACGTTGTTCAACGCTTTTTCACCACAACTTACACCGTTTACTTCCTGTACGCGTGCCACTTTGAGATATTGACTGAAGTTGTTTTCGGGAGTGCCGCCCAATTGCAGGATGCGTTCGGCTATTTCGTCCACTTTTTCCGCTGTGTCGTCGTACATTTCTTCGAACTTGGCATGCAGGCGGAAGAAATCCTGTCCCTTGATGTTCCAATGGAAACCGCGCAGGTTTGCATAATACACTTGGAAATCTGCCAACAGTTGTTGGAGTCCTTTTACTACGTTGTCCACGTTGCCGAGTTTGTTGTAATCTGATACTTTCATAATGTTGTTTTTTTATATTGTTATTGTTCTTAATTCTTATGTTTCTGATGCAAAGGTAGGGGCGTGGTATATCCCGGAGAAACAAAACCGCATACAATATATTTATGAAGCGATAGGCTTTTTCTATGTTTGTCCGCTTCAAAAAGAAAACGGCTCGCAGTCGAAGGTAGACTGCGAGCCGTTTTCTTGATGTGTTGTTTTGCGTTATGCGGGATAATGCAAATTTTCTTCCGTCATATTCGAAAGCACTTCTTCCAGATATTTGCGTGCTTCGTAGCGTGCCATTGGCAAATCTTGCAAAAGGTAGTTGCCGCAATCTCGTGCGGTGGCACCGGGAATTTCGCCTTCGTATGTGGCGATGAAAGCGAATGTTTCGCGTAGCAAATCCACCACGTCGGCAGATTGCAGGTCGCCTTTCAGCAGGAGATAGTTGCCCGTGAGGCATCCCATCGGTCCCCAGTAAATGACGCGTTCGCTCCATACCGGATGATTGCGCAGAAACGTGGCTGCCAAGTGTTCCATCGAGTGAATGGCGCCTTGTCCCAATGCCGGTTCTTGGTTGGGAACTTTCATGCGTACGTCGAAAGTCGTCACTACATCACCGCCTACCTGGTCTTTGCGCGATACGAAGACACCGCGTTTCATACGCAGATGGTCTATTGTGAAGCTGGGTATTTTTTTCATTGTCATAGTTTTTATTGGTAAATATGTTTTAGATGAAGTATTTGCTCAAAGAGTTTTGGGCAAGGCTTTGAGAAATGTTTCCGTCACTTTGAACGAGCGGTCTGCCATCTCGCCCCAAAAGTTGCTGTATTGCTCCCAATGCTTGTCGGCACCCGGTGTGTCGCTGATGATGCGAAAGCTGATGAAAGGTACGCCGTGTATGTGGCATACTTGCGCGATGGAAGCCGACTCCATATCGACAGCCAAACCGTCGGGGAATGCGCTTTTGATGGTTTCGAGCTCTTCTCTCGATGTGATGAACTTATCGCCGCTGCATATCAATCCTCCGTGTATGGCACTGTCTGTATCGAGCGACATGGCGCAATCGTACAATCGTTTGTCTGCTTCGAAAAAGAGCGGAAAACCTTGTACCTGTCCGTATGCATTGCCTTCGCCGCACCATACATCGTGATGTACCAACTTGCAGGAGGCTACGACATCCATCACCTTCAAGCATCGGTCTATGCCTCCGGCTACTCCCGTACTGATGATACAGTCGGGCGAGAAGTGTTGCAACAGCAGTGTCGCGCCTACGGAAGCGTTCACTTTGCCGATGCCGCATTGCATCAGTATCACGTTGTTGCCATTGTCCGTATCTCCGAGGATGTAGCGAAAGACACCGATTTGTTCTTCGCGTTTATTGTTGAGTTGTTGTGCCAGTTGCTTCTGTTCTGAAGTCATGGCAGTGATGATTCCTATTTTCATGTGTATATTCATTTTGCGTTGCAAAGTTAAAGGTTTCAGGTGGTATTGTGCTATCTTTGCCTCGCTTATAAGTATATGTAAAGTAAAGAAGTATGACAGATTACTTGAAAAAACTATTGCCTGATGCGGTGGTCATCGCATTGTTTGCTCTCCTTTCTTTTATCTATTTTTATCCTGCCGATGTAGAACATCGAATGTTGGCGCAACACGATGCTGTGGCAGGAGTCGGAGCCGGAAGAGAAACACAACTGCATGAGGAAAGTACCGGAGAACACACACGTTGGACAAACGCGATATTCGGTGGAATGCCTACCTATCAGATGTCGCCGAGTTATCCTTCTATGGAACCGCTCAAGTTTCTTGCAGAGGCTTATCATCTTTATCTACCCATGTATGTATGGTATGTGTTTATCATGCTCTTGGGGTTTTATATCCTCTTGCGTGCATTTGACTTTCGGGCGTGGATGGCTATGCTCGGTGCGGTGATTTGGGCGTTTTCTTCTTATTTCTTTATCATCATTGCCGCCGGGCATATTTGGAAGCTGCTTACGTTGGCTTATATTCCGCCGACTATTGCAGGTATGGTTTTGGCATATCGGGGGCGTTACTTGTCGGGAGGATTGTTATTGGCTTTCTTTACCGCGTTGCAAATAGCGTCCAATCATATACAGATGACTTATTATTTTCTCTTTGTCATGTTGTTCATGGCGGTGGCATACGGAGTTTCCGCTTATCGGGAAGGAATGTTGAGACGTTATTTCAAAGCATCGGGGGCACTTGTGTTGGCAGGTCTCATCGGTGTCGCCATCAATGCTTCGACGCTTTATCATACTTATGAATACAGCAAAGAAAGTACGAGAGGAAAGAGCGAACTCACAGCGCAACCGCAGGAAAAAGCAGAGATGATAGACGGCATGAGTTCGGAGAAAGCGTATATCACTGCGTGGAGTTATGGTATCGGCGAAACTTGGTCTCTTCTCGTGCCGCATGTGAAAGGCGGTGCCTCCGTTCCTTTGGCACAAAACGAAACAGCCATGAAGAAAGCTAATCCCGAATATGCGAGCATATACAATCAGATAGGACAGTATTGGGGCGAACAGCCGGGTACATCGGGACCTGTATATGTGGGTGCATTCGTTTGCTTTCTTTTTATCTTGGGGTGCTTTGTGGTGCGTACGCCGCTGAAGTGGGCGTTGGTTGCCGGTACGGTTTTCTCTGTTGTACTCTCTTGGGGAAAGAACTTTATGCCCGTTACCGATTTCTTTATAGACTATGTGCCGATGTATAGTAAGTTCCGTGCTGTCTCTTCCATTTTGGTGATAGCCGAATTTACTGTTCCGTTGCTGGCTATACTTGCACTTCGCGAGTTCGTGCAACGCCCGCAAGAAATTTTGCGAGATAAAAGAGCTTTAATCGTGAGTTCTGTGTTTACCATCGGAACTTGCTTGGTTTTTGCTTTGGCACCGGGTTTATTCTTTGACGGTTTTATCTCCACTACGGAAATGCAAGCCTTGCAAGGACTCCCGAAAGAACATATTGCTCCCGTTATCTCCAATCTCGAAGAAATGCGTCGCGGTATTTTAACTGCTGATGCCTGGCGTAGCTTAATAGTGATACTGATTGGTGTGGCTTTGCTTTGTGCTTATGCGAAGTCTTACATCAAATCCACATGGCTTGTGGTGTCATTGACTGTGTTGTGCTTGGCAGATATGTGGACGGTCAACAAACGTTATCTATACGACGAACTCTTTGTGGAAGAACATGTGGGTATGCGCGCTTTCCTTCAACCTACCGAAACAGACAAGGAAATACTCAAAGATACAACACTCGACTATCGCGTGTTGAACCTTGCTGTCAATACTTTCAACGAGAACAATACGGCATATTTCCACAAGAGTATCGGAGGCTATCATGCTGCCAAGTTACGACGTTATCAGGAACTCATAGAAGCGCAGATACAGCCCGAGATACAGAATGTTTTCGGCGAAGTTTCGCGAGCTGCAGGCGATATGACGCAAGTAGACCCTTCGGCATTCTCTGTATTGAATATGCTCAACACGCGCTACTTTATCTTTCCTTTGCAGGGTGGAGCTACCGTTCCTTTGCAAAATCCGTATGCGTTGGGCAACGCATGGTTTGTGGATGAGGTGAAAACGGTGAATACAGCCGATGCGGAATTGGAAAGTTTAAGTGATTTTGACCCTCGCCGTACAGCTGTCGTGCGTGAGGGGACAAAACTCCGCCCACAGTTTGCAGATAGTACCGCTGTGGTGACGCTGACAAACTATGCACCGAATGCACTCACTTACGAAATCTCTTCGCCAAAGGGTGGTGTCGTAGTATTCTCCGAAATCTATTACCCCGGCTGGCAGTCGGAAATAGATGGTAAAGCGGCTCCGCATGTGCGTGCCAATTACGTGTTGCGTGCCATGAATGTACCGGCAGGAAAGCATGTTGTTACTTTCCGTTTCGACCCGAAGAGTTTGCACATCACGGAAACAGTGGCTTATATGGCATTGATACTCTTGTTACTCGGTGCAGTGGCTTGGTGTGTTTCGGTTTGTCGGAGAAAGAAGAACGCAGTAGAAAACAATCATTAAATGCTTGCTCATGATTACATATATAAAAGGTGAACTCACGGAATTGACACCTGCCGAAGCTGTCGTAGAAACGGGAGGCATCGGCTACTCCATAGGTATTTCGCTGAATACGTATTCAGCAATACAAGGTAAGAAACAAGTAAAACTCTATATCCACGAAGCCATTCGCGAAGATGCACATTTGCTTTTCGGTTTCAGCACGAAACAGGAACGTACGCTGTTTCTCTTGCTCATCAGTGTATCGGGAATAGGTGGCAATACGGCACGCATGATACTTTCTGCACTTTCGCCATCCGAGTTGTGCAATGTCATCAGCTCCGGCAATGAAAAACTGCTCAAAAGCGTGAAAGGTATCGGACTGAAAACAGCGCAACGTATCATCGTAGAATTGAAAGACAAGATTGCCACGCTTGGTTTAGAGGGTGCGACTTCTGTGGGCAATACTACTTCGCCTGTTGCAGGAGTCAATCCCGTACACGACGAAGCACTTTCGGCTTTGACTATGTTGGGATTCGCACCGGCTCCCTCGCAGAAAGTGGTGTCTGCCATACTCATGGAAGAACCGTCTGCAAGTGTAGAGCAAGTTATCAAACTCGCACTGAAACGCCTTTAAGACCATGTAGAAAGAAGCTTCTCTCCTTTTTATAGAAAAAGCCTATCGCCTTATAGATATATTGTATAGCGATAGGCTTTTCTTTTTGATGTGAACAGCTCTATCTTTGTTATGTAATTAGTAATAACAATAAAAAATAAAGAGATTATGATACACAATATGCCACAGTTGCCTTACGCGATGGATGCGTTGGCACCGCTGATGAGTCAGGAAACTTTGGAGTACCACTATGGTAAGCACCTTCAAACGTATGTAAACAATTTGAACAACCTCATCAAAGGTACACCGTTCGAAGAGATGTCGCTTGAGGAAATCGTGAAGAAGTCCGAAGGTCCTCTTTTCAACAATGCGGCGCAGGCTTGGAACCACGCTGTGTTCTTCTTGGGCTTTTCTCCGAAAGAAACAACAGTTCCTGCTGTATTGGCAGAACGTCTGACACGTGACTTCGGTTCTGTGGAGGCTTTCAAGGAAGCTTTCGGCAAGGCTGCCGCAGGTGTTTTCGGTTCCGGTTGGACTTGGTTGGCTGAAGATGCGGAGGGAAAACTTGTCATCAAGAGTTACTCTAATGCCGGCAATCCTTTGCCCGAAGGTTTGAACGCTATTATCGGTCTTGATGTATGGGAACACTCTTATTACATCGACTATCGCAACAATCGCCTGGCTTATATCGACGCATTCTGGAAACTATTGGACTGGAATGTAGCTGCAAAACGATTGCAAAAATAAAACAACCGATACGCTCCCGATGCGTAAGTATAGGGGGAGGTATTGCAGGTGACAGCGCAGGCACAATACAAACTACGATTACTATACAAATAAAGACTATAAACGATGGAAAGGTTGCCCGCAATATAAGGGCAACCTTTTTTATTTCTCACAATAAAAACAATATGGTTATGAAACAACTCGGTTTTTTCGCACAACACGTACGCACTGCCGTACTCTGTTTACTTTTGTTGTCTCTGGGCTGGCAAACAATAGGCGCACAAGAGACATTCAAACATCGGTTACCACAGTTGCCTTATGCAATGGATGCGTTGGCACCTCTGATGAGTCAGGAAACTTTGGAATACCACTATGGTAAGCACCTTCAAACATATGTAAACAATTTGAACAACCTCATCAAAGGTACACCGTTCGAAGAGATGTCGCTTGAGGAAATCGTGAAGAAGTCCGAAGGCGCGCTTTTCAACAATGCCGCGCAGGCTTGGAACCACACTGTGTTCTTCTTGGGCTTTTCCCCGAAAGAAACAACGGTTCCTGCTGTATTGGCAGAACGTCTGACACGTGACTTCGGTTCTGTGGAGGCTTTCAAGGAAGCTTTTGGCAAGGCTGCCACAGGTGTTTTCGGCTCCGGTTGGACTTGGTTGGCTGAAGATGCGGAGGGAAAACTTGTCATCAAGAGTTATCCGAATGCCGGCAATCCTTTGCCCGAAGGTTTGAATGCCATCATAGGTATCGATGTGTGGGAACATTC
>JBGXXU010000047.1:0-9605 GCA_041814865.1 Phocaeicola sp.
ATTGCGTTTTACCCATCTATCGGAAAGTGTTCCGCCGATGAAAACTCCCACAAACGAAGATAACGCAATGGTTATCGTAGCCATAGGACCGGCAATGGTCATCGGTTTATCAAGGTTTTCTGCAAAGAGTGTAGGCAACCAAGTTTTTGTTGCCCAACCGGGAAAGCTTGACGCTGTAAAGTAAAGCAAGAGTATCCAGAAAGCGAAGTTGGTGTAAAACGGTTTCACACGTTCTGCTCTTTGTGGTGCAGAATGGGATAACAAAGAAGGTTTTTCTCCTCTCTCTTTATCTCTCAATAATATCACCAGCAAGGCTGCATAAATAATACCGACCAAACCGAACCAATGAAAAGTGCTTTGCCAAGAAAGTGTGGACGCGATAGTCGCGCCAAATCCGCCGATGGCTTGTCCCATGTACAAGCCCGTCATGTGCAAACCAACAGCCAACGAACGCGCACCGCCCGTATGATAGTCTGCAATCAACGACAATCCCGCAGGTATATACAAAGCTTCGCTCACACCCATAGCCGCACGAAGCCAGAACAATTGTTCATAATCGGTGGCATAACCCATAAGCAACGTAACTCCCGACCAAACAAACAAACTGCCTACGATAAGCCATTTCCTGTTAATCTTGTCTGCGATGACACCTGCGACAGGACTCATCAGACCGTATATCCATAAGAAGATAGCCATCAGTCTGCCGAAGTTTTCAGCAGTTTGCAACTCTGCTATGTCGATAGCCATAGAGTCTTTCATGGTAGTGAGCATCTGCCTATCCATATAGTTGAGCAGAGCCACACCCCACAGAAGAGCCACTACAAGCCAAGGATAAAATTTAGAACTTTTCATGGGAACGAATTATGATTGTTCGTCGAGTAATTCTCGACACAATATATATCCTTTTGTCATCATGCGAGGAATATGGAAAGGACCTTTGAACAGATTTCCTTTTGCCGGTTGTGCCACTGTTCCGTCTCTATGCAAATAACCGTACCATTCACCATATTCTTTGTCGGACATGTGCGAATAAGCCCAGTTGCTTACGTCTTCGTGCATGCGAAGATACTTTTTGTCTTTGGTCAGTTTGTATGCATAGAGTGTAGCGATAATGGCTTCGGTTTGCGGCCACCAAAATTTCATGTCTTGCGAGTATTCCTGCACGGGCAGGTTCTTACAGTCGCGGAAGTTGATGATACCGCCGTATTCCTTGTCCCAACCCCATTCCCAAGACCAATCAAGAATAGTCAATCCCATTTCTATCAGTTCTTGATTGTTGCCGCAGTCTTGTGCCACATCGAAAAGAAACCATGCTGTTTCGATACAGTGTCCCGGATTGATGGTGCGTCCGGCATTGGTGTCTATAAATTCACCGCCGGTTCCCACCATTTCCAACAAAGCCTTGAATTCGGGGTGCATGAAATGTGTCTTCAGCAAAGCAACGGACTCTCTGATTTGTATATCCAGTTCTTCGTCTTCCACCACTTTCTTCAAACGCGAAGCCACGTTAATCATTATCATCGTGATGGAATGCCCTATCGACTCCATTGCAGGCAGATATTTTGCCGGCAAAACACCGGGTGTCGACAAGAAACGACGCATATCTTTGAACAAACGCAGTGCCTTTTCTGCATACGTCTTATCGCCCGTAGCCAACGCATATTCTGCCATAGCTATCACAGCAAAGCTTTCGCTGAAGACATAGCGACGCTTACGCAAGGGAGTACCATCTGCCATGACTTCGAAGTACATACGTCCGTCAGTATCGAAGCAGTGTGCCTCGATGAAGTCGAGCGTAGACTTTGCCGCTTCCAACCATTCGGGATTTTTCTCTACATTATTATATGCATAACAGCACGTAAAAGCGAAGCGCCCTTGAAACCAAACGGACTTGGTCGTATCCATCAGCTTTCCCTCTCTGTCCAAACAAGTGTAAATACCGCCATGCACACGGTCGAATCCATTTTTCAGCCAGAAAGGCATGATGTCTTGTAACAAATCTTGGCGATAGTGCGCTGCCCAGTAAGCAAAGTATTCCTTATTCTCCATCGGTCCCAATTAAAATTTATTGCAACGTTCAAAGAAACCGATAGCTTCCAATTCTGCTTTCATGCGTGCTTCTTCGTCTTCCGTCATGTTTTGGAAAGGTGTGCGGTTCTCGCCCAAATCCAAACCGATGAGTTTCATGATACGTTTGCCACCCACGATATTCCCTCTGTATCGGCAAATGACATTGATTACTTCTTGCGAGAAATTTTGCAACTCGCGCGCTTTCTCTATATCGCCGGCTTTCCAAGCATCGATGATACCTGTCAGATTGCAGCCGTTATAATTGGTCGTTCCGCCGATACCGCCCTGTGCACCGCCCATTGCCAACGAAGGCAAGATGGTTTCGTCTTGTCCGTGCAACATATCGTACTTCCCGTTTTTATAGAGGCGACATTGATTGTATTCGTAAATGCTCTCGAACGTATATTTGATACCCGCAAAGTTGGGAATGCGTCCGTCTACCGCTTCGAGAAATGCACGCATAGACAGGAAGGCACCGTTGAAAGCCGGAATGTGATAATAATAGAAAGGCAGTTCGGGTGCGCCCGAAGCTATTTCTTCACAATACTTCACGAGTTCTTCGATACGACCTATTTTCGGAAAAGGAGGAGCCATGGCACCAATACCCCAAGCACCGATTTTTGCAGCGTGTGCAGCCAGCTTCCTGGCAGATTTCACACAGCAACTACCTACATGTACTATCACCTTGAAACCTGCAGGAACAGCAGCAACCCAAGCTTCTGCCAGTGTCATGCGTTCTTCGTCCGTAAGCATGTAGCCCTCGCCGGAAGAGCCATTGATAAATACACCCTTCAAGCCGTTTTTCGCCAGCATCGCAGCGTATGCAGGAATCGGCTCGCAATTGATTTCTCCATTTTTGTCAAACGGAGTAAAAGGAGCATTGATAAGCCCTAAAATCTTTTCCATAGTCGATATTTTAATTCGTTTGATGATTATTTTGCACAAAGATAAACACCCTTATTAAAAAAGCAAAAGATGTAAGTCTTATTTCTTACATATTCTACAATATCGTTTTAATGGTCCGACTACGCGATATATACCCGAATTTGATAAAAATACATCTGCAAATATAAAAATGGTGCGATACCGTCGTGAGGTTAGTGCCCGAAATACACAGAAACCGTAGTCTACCCGGCTGAATATACAAAGTCGAATGTATGTTCCCGTGCAAAAGTCATGGCTTGCACATGTTTTTTCGGATTGAACAAGCCTTGAAAAATCGCTTTTTTGACGAAAGAAAAACGCCTCTACAATGCCTTCCTGATGCGATTATGTTGTTAACATTCTTTGACGCTGTTGTCATCGCGATAGCAACATGTTCTTATCGCGATAGCAACATGATGCTATCAACTTGACAACATGTTGTTATCAAATCGGCAATATGTATATAATTTGAAGAGGAGAATTTTATAGGTCGACGAGGAATTCAAATTGTTCAACCTCTTTGCGATTCAATAGACGCCCAAGTCTTTTATCGTACCTTAGTGGAGTTCAAAGTTTATAGACGCTTAAGAAGATGGAATACAAAGCCTGTTGATTGCACTTTATCTTTCAAAGAAGCAAAGGTCTATCCTTTACACGTATGTTTTTCAAAAAAACTGAGTATCAGTGAGTTTGCGACAAATACTCACGCAATAAAGAATGTTGTTATAATCGTATCGAGAAGGCATCGTAGACGTGTTTTCTTCGCATCAAAAAAGCAACTTTTCGGGGCTTTTTCGGACGGGGAAATCATTGCAGTATTTTGTCGAGCGAGAAAGTAAAGGATTTCGGGGGATAACTTAAAAACTCAAAACAGCCAATACAAAAATCAAGTTATTACATCGGATTGTTTATTTTTGCATCAGCAACTTTGGATGCAGGTGATGAACTTATTCAGAAGAGTAACATATATATCAATCATACTATTGTCGGTGAGTGTGTGTGGCGCGTTTTATGCCACAGCTCAACGAGTGACTACCAAGAGGGCAAATCCTGCCATAAAAGACACGCTGAATACCAAAAAGGTTCAAGATAGCATCCGACGCGACTCTGTTGTACGAGATTCCGTCAAACCCAAAACTACGCTCGATGCTCCGGTGCTGTACGAGGCATCGGACTCTATTGTTTTTACCCGTAGCGGTTATGCTCATTTGTATGGCAAGGGAAAGGTAAACTATCAGAAGATAGAATTGGAGTCGCAAATTATCAGTATGAATATGGATAGCAGTACCGTTTATGCTCGCGGGGTGAAAGACTCTGCCGGTGTGGAAAATGGTACGCCGATATTCAAAGACGGAGAAACGCCTTATGCTTCCAAAACGATGCGGTATAACTTCAAGTCGCGAAAAGGATTGATTTACGGAATCACTACACAGCAGGGCGAAGGTTATGTGACGTCCGAGTACGCCAAGAAAGGTCCCGGCGATGAGACTTATATGCGACATGGTCGCTACACCACTTGCGACGACCCGGATTGTCCTCACTTCTATTTGGATTTGAGTATGGCGAAAGTTCGTCCCAAGAAAAATGCGGTATTCGGTCCTGCGCACTTGGTGGTGGAAGGCGTGCATCTGCCTCTTGCCATTCCTTTCGGTTTTTTTCCTTTCAGCGGTAAGTATTCTTCGGGTTTTATCATGCCCACGTATGGCGATGAATTGAACCGGGGCTTTTATTTGCGCGACGGAGGATATTATTTCGCTATTAGCGACCGTATGGATTTGAAAATTTTGGGAGAAATCTTTACCAAAGGTTCATGGGGGCTTTCTGCAGCTTCTACTTATAACAAACGTTATCGTTACAGCGGTTTGTTCAATGCCAGTTATCTTGTGACGAAGACCGGCGACAAGGGGATGCCCGATTATTCGGTGTCGAAAGACTTCCGTGTACAATGGAGTCACCGTCAAGATGCAAAAGCACATCCTAACAGTAATTTCTCAGCCAGTGTCAACTTTGCGACGAGTAGTTACGACCGTTCGAGCCTGAGCAGTTTGTACAATCCTTATCAGTATTCGCAAAATACGAAAGCTTCCAGTGTAAGCTATTCTTATACATTCCCTTCGATAGGCTTGAACCTCTCGAGTACGTTCAACATTACGCAGAATACGAGAGACTCTTCTGTTGTGATGACATTGCCCGATTTGAATGTCTCGCTCAATACGTTTTATCCGTTCAAACGTAAGAAAGCGGTGGGCGACAGTCGCTGGTATGAAAAGATTTCCGTGCAATACAGCGGAAGCATGACAAACAGCGTTTCGACCAAAGATAATCTTCTGTTCAAAACTCCTTTTTCTCAGTGGCGAAAAGGGGTACAACATCGTATTCCCGTATCTGCGACATTCAGTCTGTTCAATTATATCAACATAGTTCCCTCGTTCCACTACAACGAACGTTGGTACTTCAGCAAAGTGAAACAGAGTTACGACCCGACATTGGCAAATGAAAGGTTCGTACGCCGAGACACCATCAATGGTTTCTATCGTTTGTACGACTACAATCTGTCTGTATCCATGAATACACGTTTGTATGGTATGTACAAACCTCTTTTCTGGAAAAAGAAAGAGATACAGATACGCCACGTCTTCTCTCCGCAAGTGAGTTTCTCTTATCGTCCGGATTTCGGAACAGACAGATACGGATACTTCGATACTTATACGTACACAGACCAAAACGGCGAGGTGCATACCGTACGATATTCGCCTTTTGAAAACGGAGTTTATGGTGCGCCTGCATCGGGAATGTCCAAGAACATTTCGTTCTCGGTGGATAATAATATAGAGATGAAGATGCGTTCGGATAAGGATAGCACGGGGTATCGCAAGATTAGCTTGATAGACCAGCTGGGCGGTTCTTTGTCTTACGACTTTGCCAATCGTCGTTGGAGTGATTTATCCATGAACCTACGTTTGAAATTGAGCGAGAGTTATACATTCTCGTTCAACACTTCGTTTGCCACTTATGCTTATCAGTTTGACAAGAACGGAAATGTATATGTGGGCGACCGTACCGAATGGTCGTACGGTCGTTTCGGTCGTTTCTCGGGTTATAGCGGTTCTTTATCCTATACCTTGAACAATGAAGTGTTCAAAAAATGGTTTGGCAAAAAAGAAAAATCAGACAAGAAAAAAGAAAAGAAAGAAGGAGAAGAGAGCGAAAACACCGAAAATGAAGAAATAGCTTCCGATGAAACGAAAGAAGAACCAAGCAACGGAACTCGCAAAAAAGAAGGTGCTACACTCGACTCCGATGGTTATATGGCGTTCAAACTGCCTTGGAGTATGAGTTTTACGTACAGTTATAGTATTCGCGAGGATACAAGAAAGCCCATCAACGTGAAGAATATGCGTTATCCGTACACGCTGACGCATTCTGTCAATGTTTCGGGCAATTTTAAGTTGGGTAGTCGCTGGAATTTCAACTATTCATCGGGCTATGATTTCACGGCTAAGCAATTGTCGATGACAACACTCAACATTTCTCGCGACTTGCACTGCTTCAACATGAGTTGCGGACTTGTCTTCGGACCGTTTACTTCGTACAATTTCTCCATTCGTGCCAATGCCAGCATGTTGACAGATGCACTCAAGTGGGACCAACGCAGCAATACAGGCAGTACGGTGACGTGGTATTGATGCCGCCTTTGTCGATTACTTCTTCCCAAGATAGCGTTCTGCTATTTTTTACCAGCTTATAGCGAGAGTATCATTCCGTCAATGAAAGAGAGCTTCGATTTATTCTTTTCTGATAAATCAACTTCTTTCATTCGCATGCTCGTTTTATTATCTCCAAATAAATGTACTGTGAAATGTCGTAGTGCCAAAGTTCTCAGCGAGAAAAATGCAGGAAAAAGAGAGTGCAGGTTTACCAAATGATGGGAGCAATACCGTGCTGTGAGAGATATTCGTTGGTGCGACTGAAGTGATGATTGCCGAAGAAGCCGGCATGCGCCGATAGCGGAGAAGGATGGACGGATTTTAATACAAGGTGTTTCTCCGGTGAGATGAAAGCACCTTTCTTCTGCGCATAACTGCCCCAAAGTATGAATACCAGATGTTCGCGCTGCGAAGCAAGGGCGTGTATGACTGCGTCTGTGAATGTTTCCCAACCTTTGCCTTGATGTGAACCTGCCTGTCCTGCGCGTACGGTCAGCGTAGCGTTGAGTAGCAACACACCTTGCTCTGCCCAACGTGTCAGGTCGCCGTGTGGCGGAATGGCTGTTCCTGTGTCGTTTTGGATTTCTTTGAAGATATTCACAAGTGAAGGAGGCATATTGATGTTTTTGTCGACGGAGAAACAGAGTCCGTGCGCCTGTCCTTCGCCGTGATAGGGGTCTTGTCCCAAGATGACTACTTTGACCTTGTCGAACGGGCAGAGGTCGAAGGCGCGAAAGATGTTTTTCCCTTGCGGATATATGGTTCGTGTGGCGTATTCTCCTTTGACAAAGCGTACGAGTTGTTCGAAGTATTCTTTTTGGAACTCTGTGGAGAGAGCTTGTTTCCAGCTGGTTTCTATCTTTACATTCATGTGTTTTCGATTGGGAAGTCTCTTGTTCGAGCAAAATAAAGCAAATCCTTGCATTATTGTACTATCGGATGTGTTTTTCTCTGTGGCATTTACGTATTTTTGCAAAGCTTTTCTGCTGTGAATAAGGCAGAGAGAGTTTGGAATTTTAATAGATATGGAGAATTTCGTTTTTGACTTGACATTGTTGTCTTATATCATTCTCGGAGTGACGGGGGTGTTGTTTCTCGTCCAAGTGTATTATTGGCTTTTCCCCTATCGTAAATTGTATGTTTCGTCGAAGAAGTTTCGAGGATTGCCCGACGATGCAAGCTATCCTCCTCTTTCCGTTATTCTGATAACAAAAGACTCCGGTGGAATGTTGCAGCGCAATCTTCCCGAAATTTTGCGACAAGACTATCCGCAATTTGAAGTCGTCGTGGTGGACGAACGCAGCAAAGGCGAAGATGAAGATACGGTGAAGTTGTTGCAAGCGGAGTATCCTTATTTATATAGAACATTCATCCCTGAATCTGCACGTTATATCAGTCGCAGACGTTTGGGGCTTATCGTGGGACTGAAGGCGGCAAAGTACGATTGGGTGGTACTGACCGAACCCTCGTGCAAACCCGTGAGCAAAGAGTGGCTCAAGCATCTGATGGTGAATGCAACGCCGCAAACAGACATCATATTGGGATATAGCAACTATGAGCGCAAGAGAGGTTATTGGAATATGCGCATAGTGATGGAAGGTGTCTTTCATGCCTTGCGTTATTTGGGTAGTGCTTTGCGAGGTAAACCCTATATGGGTGTGGGGGCGAATATGGCTTTCCGCAAAGACACTTATTTTTCGCGACGCGACTTGTCTGCGCACATACATTTGAAGCGTGGAGAGGACGACTTGTTTGTCAATACGTACGCTACGGCTCGCAATACGCAGGTGGCTGTGTCGAAAGAAAGTCGTGTGGAAATGGAACAGCCACAGTTTCACCGTTTGTGGTACATGGACAAGGTAAATGCACTCGTAACAGAAAAGTATTACAAAGGTTGGGCTGCATGGAGCAATGCGGTGGAGAGTGTGACGGCTGTCGGTTTTAAGCTGTCGGTCATTGCAGGGATGGTGTTCTTTGCGTGTACCGAAGCGTGGCTATGGCTTGCCGTATTCGCAGGGTTGTGGTTGTTGCGCTATATTTTGGTCACTTCGGTATTGGCTTTGACGGCAAAGGCTTTGGGCGAAAAGCTAACATGGTCGTCGTGCTTCTTCGATTGGTTGCGCTCGTGGTGGAGTTTGCAAATCAAGTACAAATACTTCATGCGTACGAAAGCGGATTATTACAAACGCAATTTGTAACATCGTCGCGCTTTCCCGAAATCACCGGCACGGAAGTATCTCGTCGTGTCGTCAGTCCAATAAAGACTTTCTTGCAGAAGCAATGGTCAGCATCGAAAAATAAGGGAATGCACGCAAACAAATTTCTTCGGGCGAGGTGGTGAAGTAAGCCTTGTTCGTACTCACATTTTCCGAATAACGGTATGTGTACTGTTCGGGATGCGTGCGGACAAATGCTTTTACCGCTGTCTCGCATCGGGACAGCTTCATGATGACTACCGTGTGGCCACTGTTCAGATAGTTCTTCAATTCTTCTTCGGTAGTATTGCCCGGTATCACCACCAATCTTTCTTCGAGTAAAACCAATGGAAAATGTTCGGTTTCTGTGGCTGCGATGAAAGAAGGAATACCGCTCTGCTGTGTGACAGGGAAACCTCTTTCGATGATGTAGTTCATCATATAATGAATGGAGGCGTAGATACTGATATCTCCTTCGGCAGCTACGGCGATTTGTTTCCCTTTTCTGCATTCGTTCATGACTTCTTCCGCTACAGATGCGTAAACAGCCTTTGCCCGACTTCTGTCGTCGGACATGGGCAGGACGAAGGTGCGTATTTTCGTCTCATCCATATCTTCGACCCGATTTATTGAAACCACTATATGACGGCATTGACAAAACAACAAATACGAGAAATGCGTGTCAAGCAATCTTTCTCTTACCGCATCC
>JBGXXU010000048.1:0-15783 GCA_041814865.1 Phocaeicola sp.
ACGGCTTCTCGATGCGATTATGATGTTAACATTCTTTGACGCTGTTGTCATCGCGATAGCAACATGTTCTTATCGCGATAGCAACATGATGCTATCGACTTGACAACATGTTGTTATCAACTTGGCAATATATAGATAGTTTGAAGGGGCGAGTTTTTGAGTTGACGAGGTGCAAGGGGAAGCGTATATTTATGCAGCAATATCGATGTTTGTTCGAATGCGATAGACCGTGTCCGGGCAATTCGTTGCTTATCTACTTCTCGGTAACTCCTTGCCTTTGCGGCATGATGAAAAAGACTTTGTTTTTATCATGTTGCTTTTTATCGATGCAAGGTAAAAAATAGGGTTCAGGGTTCGACTCCCTGAGGGTGTCGCAGGAACTGTTATCGACGCAAGGTAAAGAACCGTTTACTTGAAGAAACTATTGCTTGGCTACCTACTCATAATGCTTTACCTTTGCGAAAAATCGTATCGCTATGCGCACAGTCATACAACGAGTAAAATACGCATCCGTCACCATCGACGGCACGGTGAAGTCCTCCATCGGAAAAGGAATGTTGGTATTGCTCGGCATAGGAAACGCCGACAACGAACAAGACATCGACTGGTTGTCCGGAAAGATTGCGGCACTTCGCATCTTCGACGACGAAAACGGTGTGATGAACCGTTCCGTCGTGGATATAGACGGAGAAATACTGGTGGTCAGCCAATTCACATTGATGGCTTCCACGAAGAAAGGCAATCGTCCTTCTTACATCCATGCCGCACGCCCGGAAGTTTCCGTTCCGATTTACGAAGCATTTTGCGAAACGTTGAGCAAAGCCATCGGGAAACCTGTACAGACAGGCGAGTTCGGTGCGGACATGAAAGTGGAACTGCTGAACGATGGTCCCGTGACAATTTGCATCGACACCAAAATCAAGGAATAAATCTTATGACAATAGAAGAATTGCAACAACGCGTGGATGCCTGGATAAGGGAATACGGCGTGCGTTACTTCGGCGAGCTTACCAATATGGCGATACTGACCGAAGAAGTGGGCGAGTTGGCACGCATCATGGCGCGTCGTTATGGCGACCAATCGTTCAAAGAAGGCGAAAAACACAACTTGGGCGACGAGATGGCAGATGTCCTATGGGTATTGGTATGCCTTGCCAATCAGACGGGCGTAAATCTGACGGAAGCCATACAGCGCAACTTCGACAAGAAAACAAACAGAGACAAAGACAGACATATCAATAATCCTAAATTATAAAGACATGAAATGTAATCATCACGAAGGACACGAATGCGGTTGCAAACATACACATGCGGCCGAATCGTACGACAAGTACACAGATACGCTTGCCAAATACGGTACTGCGCCCTCCAAAGAAACAGTACAAGCCGAAGTGGAAAAACTCTTGAGAGAGAAACTCCCGACATACGACACTGCGGAAGTCAAGCAGTTATTGTTCAATTGTATTGACCTCACCACACTGAAATGTACGGACTCCGAAAAGAGCGTCATGGCTTTCGCGCAACGTGTCAATGACTTTTCCGAAGCCTATCCTACCCTACCCAACGTGGCGGCAATCTGTGTGTATCCGAACATGGCAGAAATCGTGCGCGACACGCTCGAAGTAGAAGCGGTGAATATCGCTTGCGTGGCAGGTGGTTTCCCCTCGTCGCAGACTTTCACGGAGGTAAAAGTGGCTGAAACATCTATGGCGTTGCACACGGGTGCGGACGAAATAGACATCGTGATACATGTTGGCAATTTCTTGGAAGGCAACTATCAAGAAATGTGCGAGGAGATACAAGAACTGAAAGATGTTTGCGGAGAAAAGCACCTGAAAGTTATATTGGAAACAGGCGTGTTGGAAACACCGGACAACATCAGGAAAGCATCTATTCTTGCGATGTACAGCGGTGCGGACTTTATCAAAACATCGACAGGAAAAGAAGCTGTCGGTGCAACGCCCGAAGCAGCTTACGTGATGTGTCAAGCCATCAAAGAATACTACAAAGCCACCGGACGCAAAGTCGGTTTCAAACCTGCGGGCGGTATCAACAGCGTGACGGATGCGTTGAAGTATTATACGATAGTAAGAGAAGTTCTCGGCGACGAATGGCTGAATAATCATTTGTTCCGTCTGGGTACAAGTCGTGTAGCCAATTTCCTGCTTTCGGACATTGTCGGAAAGGACGTGAAGTTCTTCTGAAACTACACGGAGATACGAAAAAGCGTTGCGGAGACAACTCCGCAACGCTTTCTTTTTGTCTTTTCCGAGAGGTTATTTCTTTCTGTCTATCACATAGTCCATATAGGCTTTCAGCGAGGTATAGACTTCGCTTCCTGCGTAGTCGGAAAGCACGTCCAACGCACGTTTGCGGTAATCGTTCATGACAGCTTCCGCGTAAGCTATTCCTCCTTCCGTTTTCACGCGTGCAACGAAACCTGCTATCTCCTCCGCCGAAGCCTGACGCGCACGTATGCGATGTGCGGTTTCTTTCACCGTTGGGTCTTGCGAACGATTGATGAGATAGAGCGCGGGCAAGGTGAGTTTGCCTTCGTGCATGTCGTTGCCCGTAGGTTTTCCTATTTCCTCGCTGTCGTAATAATCGAAGATGTCGTCGCGTATCTGAAAGGCAATGCCCATCAAGTCGCCGAACAAAGCCGCTTTTTCCAACTCTTGCGGTGTGGCTCCCACCGAACGAGCACCCGATAAAGCACAGGCAACAAACAATGCTGCCGTCTTCTTGCGGATGATTTCGAAGTAGATTTCTTCCAGGAAGTCTTGGTTTTGTGTGTTCTCCAGCTGAATGATTTCGCCTTCGGAAAGGTCTTTCCCCAATTGTGCCACAATCCTTACTACTTCCACATCTTGTGTCATGGCGGCGTGTTGAAGACTCAATCCCAAGAGAAAATCGCCCGTGAGTACGGCGTATTTGTTGTTGAAACGAACATGAACTGCGGGTTGTCCTCTGCGTTCTTCGCTTTCGTCCACCACATCGTCGTGTATCAGACTTGCCGTGTGCAGTAACTCAAGTGCCAGAGCTGCGTGTTGTGCGGTTTCTTTCGGTTGTCCGAACAGACGTGCCATGAGCAATACCAGGATAGGACGCATCATCTTGCCTGTTCTTTGCTTTACATAATCCATCACCAATCGGAGCATGCCGTTTTCGCAGACCAACGAGTTGTCAAAGAGCGCTCTCATTTGTGCCAACTCTTGCTCGATGGGAGCAGTTATCAATTCTTTTTGAGTCATATATACAGGATTGTACGGACAAAATTAGAGAAAAAACGCAGAGAAATGCTCAACTGCATTTTACATTGAATGTTTGTCGTCCCGAACTGCGGTTCTTTTCTTTCTTGGCAAAGCTTCGATGGCATCGAGTACCTGCGTATCCAATGTCTGATAAAAGAGATGAATGTGTTTGCAGATGATACTTTCGTCCAAGTCTGCCAGTCTGATACGGCTTCTTCTTTCTATCAACTCTTCGGGTATTCTCCATTTGATGAACCTGGCTGGATTTCCACCGACAAGGGCAAAAGGCGGAACATCTTTCGTAACAACGCTGCCTGCGGCAACAACGGCTCCCATCCCGATGTGTACACCCGACACTATCGTGGCGTTCATACCTATCCAAGCCTCGTCGTCCACGATGATTTCGCCTTTGCAAAGCGCATCATGGGCAGGGGAATAAGGCTTTTGTATCAGCGAATGTATGGGATAAGTTGAGAATGTATCGGTACGATGATTGCCTGCAAGCACGAAAGTTACTCCTTCCGCTATGCTGACATAGTTGCCTATCCGGAGTCCTTCTTGTTCATTATGAAAGCAAATCACATCAAGAGGACCGTAGGAACCTGTTCCCACTTTGATTTTGTCGATTTCTCCTCTTTTCAGTTGTGTATTGTTGTGGGTGTTCATGGCTCGCCAGCGAGAAGCCAACTGCAAATCGGTGTTGT
This sequence comes from Phocaeicola sp., assembly GCA_041814865.1. Classification (GTDB taxonomy): domain Bacteria; phylum Bacteroidota; class Bacteroidia; order Bacteroidales; family Bacteroidaceae; genus Phocaeicola. The sequence continues at coordinate 3,956 of JBGXXU010000048.1, forward strand.
TTGTGCCAACGACATGTCTGAATGCGAAGTAAAAGTTTTTGAGTTTCTGCAATATGTTCATAATGAAAGACCGAATACATGCACGGAACATCTTTTCTCTCTTGCAAACAGAAAATTCCACGCATAATTTCCACAAAAATAGTGCATCGGCGGCGAAATAACACCATACCGTCGCACACAAATACGATATCGCAATCTGTGTTCTGCAATCCATAGACCTGCCGGCGGAAAAACGCATCGCCCTCTGTTCGTGCTGTCTTTGCATAAATATGCAGAAATTCCCCCTTTTTCTGTATATTTATGCAATGCCGTGCGTGTATTTCGGTACGAAAACAGGTGGCTGCGCAATGTTTCCGCAGTCTGAAAAAGCACTGAAAACAGCTTTCTTTGACGAAAGAAAAACGCCTCTACGATGCCTTCTCCATGCGATTATGTTGTTGACATTCTTTGTCGCTGTTGTCAACGCGATAGCAACATGTTCTTATCGCGATGACAACATGATGCTATCAAGTTGTGTACATGTTGTTATCAAATTGGCAACACGTTGCCAATTTGAAGTTCTAAGTTTATAAGTCGACGAGGTACGAGGGGGAGTGTATATTTATGCAAGAAAGGGTGCTCGTCTTTGTTGCTCACCGAGACGGCAAGGCGGTAGGCAAGCGGGGCAAACGCGGAGCACAAAAATTTCGTACCTTTACCTGCACAAAACATCGCACAACAAGTATGAAGAAACTACTCTTGCTCGATGCTTACGCATTGATATTCCGTGCTTACTATGCACTCATACGCAGTCCGCGCATCAACTCCAAAGGGCTGAACACATCCGCTACACTGGGATTTGTCAATACACTGGAAGACCTTTTGAAAAGAGAAAATCCCACACACATCGGCATCGCATTCGACCCGAAAGGCGGGACATTCCGTCACGAAGCCTATCCCGCGTACAAGGCGCAGCGCGAGGAAACGCCCGAAGGCATTCGTACAGCCATACCTTATATCAAGGATATCATTGCGGCTTACAACATTCCCATATTGGAAATACCGGGTTACGAAGCCGACGACGTCATTGGCACGCTCGCCACACAAGCCGGTGCGCAGGGTGTGGATACCTATATGGTGACTCCCGACAAAGACTATGCGCAACTCGTGGGCGAACACGTCTTCATGTATCGTCCGGGAACGGGTGGGAAAGATGTGGAAATACTTGGTGTGGAAGAAGTGAAACAGAAATATGCCCTCGACTCTCCGACACAAGTCATCGACTTGCTCGGTCTGATGGGGGATACCTCCGATAATATACCCGGCTGTCCGGGTGTGGGCGAAAAGACCGCGCAAAAACTTATCTCCGAATTCGGGAGTGTAGAAAATCTTCTTGCCCATACCGACCGACTCAAAGGCAAACAAAGAGAAAGCGTGGAAGAACACAGCGAGCAAATTCGCTTTTCCAAATTTCTGGCTACCATCAAGTGCGATGTTCCCATCGAACTCGATTGGTCTGCACTCGAGAGAAAGACACCCGACTTGGAAGCCCTGCGCAGAATTTTTGAAGAACTTGAGTTTCGTACACTCATCGACCGCTTGTTAAAAAACGAAAAACCGACGCCGGCGAAAGCACCCGTTCAAGGCAATCTCTTTGCAGAATTTGCGGACGAAGAGACGGAAGTCGTGGAAAATTCGATTCTCACGCGGTTAAAAGACGTGTCATACGACTATAAACTCATTGACAACAAAGAAGATGCAAAGGATTTGGCACGAAAAATTTTGTCCGAAAAAGTTGTCAGCCTGGATACGGAAACCACCGGTCTCGATGCCATGACGGCAAAAATCGTCGGGATGAGTTTCTCCGTTGCACCGCATCGGGCATTTTACGTTCCGCTACCGCCCGACAAAGAAGAAGCACAAGAATGGATGGAGATTTTCCGTCCCGTGTTCGAAAACGAAAACATTCGCAAGGTGGGACAAAACATGAAGTACGACATGATAATGCTTTCTCACTACGGCGTGGAACTCAAGGGCGAGCTGTTCGATACCATGTTGGCGCACTATGTATTGCAACCGGAACTTCGTCATAACATGGATTACTTGGCAGAAGTCTATCTGCAATACAAAACCATCAGGATAGAAGAGCTCATCGGCGAAAAAGGAAAAGGACAGGGTAATATGGCAGACCTTCCGCCGGAAGCTATTTACCAATATGCTTGCGAAGACGCGGATATCACTCTGCAACTGATGCAAGTGTTGGAAAAAGAATTGCACGAAGCCGGTGTGTACACATTGTTCAGCGAAGTGGAAATGCCGCTCGTCCCCGTGTTGGTGGACATGGAGCGCACCGGCGTGCGCATAGATACCGTCGCTTTGCAGGAAACTTCTCACGCTTTCACCTTGCGTATGAATGCCATCGAAAAGGATATATACGCTTTGGCAGGAATGGAATTCAACATTTCATCGCCGAAACAAGTAGGAGAGGTCTTGTTCGAACGCTTGAAACTGGTAGAAAAACCCAAGAAAACAAAGACGGGACAATACGTGACATCCGAAGAAGTACTCGAAACACTGCGCTCCAAACATGTTGTCGTGGAAAAGATACTGGAACATCGTGGTTTGAAGAAACTCTTGGGAACCTATGTCGATGCCTTGCCGCAACTCATCAATCCGGCAACAGGACACATACACACCTCGTTCAATCAAGCCGTGACGGCAACGGGCAGACTCAGCTCGAGCAATCCGAATATCCAAAACATACCTGTACGCAACGAAGACGGCAAAGAGATACGCAAAGCTTTTATTCCCGACGAAGGTTGTCTGTTCTTCTCTGCCGACTATTCGCAAATAGAACTCCGCATCATGGCGCACCTCAGTCAGGATGCGCAGATGATAGAAGCCTTTCTGTCGGGCGAAGACATTCACGCAGCCACAGCGTCCAAGATATTCAAAGTTCCTCTCTCCGAAGTCACGCGCGAACAACGCAGTAAAGCCAAGACAGCCAACTTCGGTATCATTTATGGAATTTCTACCTTCGGATTGGCAGAGCGCATGAATGTAGACCGTCGGGAAGCGAAAGAACTCATCGAAGGCTACTTTGCCACTTATCCTCGAGTGCAGGCTTATATGCAACAAAGCATCGAAGCTGCCAAAGAGAAAGGTTACATAGAAACATTGCTGAAGCGGAAACGCTATCTCCCCGATATAAACTCGGGCAATGCCGTGGTACGTGGTTATGCGGAGAGAAACGCCATCAACGCACCGGTGCAGGGCAGTGCGGCAGACATTATCAAACTTGCCATGGTGCGCATCCATCAGCGTTTCCGTGCAGAAGGTATTCGCTCGAAGATGATACTTCAGGTACACGACGAACTGAACTTCAGCGTACTCCCGGAAGAACGCGATGTGGTACAAAGGATTGTGACGGAGGAAATGCAACGTGCTTACAAAATGTCAGTTCCGTTGCAAGTTGATTGCGGTTGGGGAAGCAATTGGTTGGAGGCGCATTAAGCAGACAAAAGGTTAAATAATTGTTATCCTCTTACAAATAGTCAGAAAAAAGTGCTTTTTCTGCAGATGATGTCTTGCACGTTTCAAAATATGCCGTACCTTCGCAGTGCTTAAAAGAAAAACGTAAACGAAGAACAGAAGAACTTGTGATGTTATTTTGACACTTTGTGACGAAAAAAGCAAGAGCAGAACGAAAAACAACACATCTCGCTTACAAACACATCGTTTACGAATTGCTGAAAACTTGACAAGCAAACTCAGAAACAGGAAAAGACAAGTAAAATAATGATAAGGTGAATAAATGGTGAAGACCGTGGGGAGCTCGTGAGAGTTCCCCACGGTCGCTTTTATACATCTGTTTATAGCAGTGAGATGTTAAAAGCAGGAGAAGTTTTACGTAACTTTGTGTGTAAATCATTATTCACTAAGAAGCATATGAAAAACAATGAAATACCAGAAGTGGATGCCGGACAGCTGGCACGTTATCTTAAAGACAATAGAGTGAACGGAGATAAGTATTCATTTCTTCTCGGTGCCGGTGCATCGCGTTCGTCCGGCATTAGAACGGGAGCTGAGTTGGCTAATGAATGGTACAAGGAATTGGAAGAAGACATGTCTCCCGAAGTCTTTCGCAAGTGGTGTGAAGGGGAGAACATAGACTCCAAACAACCGAGAGGCGAATATTACAGCAAAATCTTCAATAAACGCTTTGAAGATTCGTTGGTAGGAGGATATGAATGTTTGAAAAAAGAAATGGCAGATAAGACCCCGTCATTGGGCTATTATATCCTTGCGCAAGTTCTGACGAAAGAACAGCATAGCCTCGTAGTGACGACCAACTTCGACAATTTGTTGGAAGATGCTATTCGACGCTTTACTCCCAAAACACCTTTGGTCATAGGACACGAAGCATTGGCAGAGTACGCTATGAATCACAGAGACCGTCCTATCATCATGAAGCTCCATAGAGATTTGCTTTTGGAGCCGAAAAACACTGAAGAAGAAACAAAGATGTTGGCAGAACAATGGAAAAAAGCATTGAAACCTGTTTTGTCTTCTTCTCATCTTATAGTGTTAGGATATGGTGGTAATGATGGCAGTCTGATGGATTATCTGCAATCCAATAGAGATAAAGAATCATCCTCCCAAAAAAAGATATACTGGTGTCTGAGAGAAGGAGAGGAGCTTCCTCCAAAAGCAAAGGAATTGCTCGACCCATCTAAAGACCGTATTGTAAGAATAGAGAATTTCGATGATTTCATGTACTTGCTTTACGACAGATTGGGATATGAAGAGCTGAAAGATTTGGATACAATCGCCACTACACCACCGCCACATAAATTGCTGGAAACGTTGCACAATAATGTGGTTCAACTTCATAAACAAATGCAAAGAGTTTTTGAGCACAACCGTTCGAAGAACTTTGAGAAACTACTTCCCAAAGTTTATGAAATTCTGATAGCAGCCGAAGAAGAAGAAAATATAGAACGCAGGGATAAGATATATCAAGAAGGATTGGATGAATATAAAGACCATCCGGTTTTGTTGGGGGAGTATGCAATTTTCTTGAAGGATATTAAGCAAGATTATACCCAAGCCGAAGAGTATTACCAGAAATCTCTTGCAGCAGATCCGAAGGATGCAACCCATCTTGGGAATTATGCTGTTTTCTTGAAGAAGATTAAAAAAGATTATACCCAAGCCGAAGAGTATTACCTGAAATCCCTTGCAGCAGATCCGAAGCATGCAAATAATCTTGGGAACTATGCCAGCTTCTTGAAGGATATTAGAAAAAATCATGACAAAGCCGAAGAGTATTACCAGAAATCCCTTGCAGCAGATCCGAAGAATGCAAATCATCTTGGGAACTATGCCAATTTCTTGACGGATATTAGAGAAGATTATACCCAAGCCGAAGAGTATTACAAGCAATCCCTTGCAGCAGATCCGAAGCATGCAAATAATCTTGGGAACTATGCCAGCTTCTTGACGGATATTAAGCAAGATTATACCCAAGCCGAAGAGTATTACAAGCAATCCCTTGCAGCAGATCCGAATCATGCAACTCATCTTGGGAACTACGCTTTATTCTTAGAATATATCAAGAACGACTATTCACAAGCAGAGCAGTATTTTCTCAAAGCTCTTAAATCAGATAGCTCCGACGAAAGGATTAAAAACGCATACCTGCAATTCAAGGAAAGGGCAAAAGAAAGAGAAAAGCAAAACAAAGTATAAGACATAAAAACATCATCCTTATTATAATAGGATGATGTTTTCTTTGCATCTTATCATTTGTCGACTTGTTTCTATAATAGATAGGTATAGAAAAACCGTCGGTTTCTGCATCAATACAGACTTCTCCTCGTACATCGTCAACTCTCGAACGCATCCTTTCAAATCGGCAATATATTACCGATTTGATAAGAACATGTTGTCAAGTCGATAGCATCATGTTGCTATCGACTTGACAACATGTTCTTATCGCGATGACAACAGCGTCAAAGGATGTTAATGTAATAATCGTATCGAGAAGACATTGCAGCGGCATTTTTTTTTGGTGGAAAACGCGGTGTTCCGGTACTTCGTAAACGTGTAACTTAGAAACCGTCCAAATTCAAGAACTCGGGTAAAGTTACTATCTTTGTCTTTCCAAAAACGGACTTCAGTATGAGCAATAACAGCCTCCAAGCGATACCGGAACAGGATATCGTACTCACTCCCATGATGAAACAGTTTTACGACCTGAAAGCCAAGCATCCCGATGCCATCATGCTATTCAGGTGCGGCGACTTCTACGAAACATACGCGGCAGATGCGGTGGAAGCGTCGGTTATCTTGGGTATTACCTTGACCAAGCGGAACAATGGCGGACAGAAAACGCTCGAGATGGCAGGCTTCCCCTATCATGCGTTGGATACATACTTGCCACGATTGATACGTGCGGGCAAGCGTGTGGCTATTTGCGACCAGTTGGAGGACCCGAAAACCACCAAAAAGCTGGTGAAGCGTGGCATCACGGAACTCATCACACCGGGCGTCACCACGAACGACAACGTATTGCAGAACAAGGAAAACAACTTTTTGGCTGCCGTGTATTTCGGTAAAGAACGTTGCGGTATTGCATTCCTCGATATCTCTACCGGCGAGTTCCTGACGGCAGAAGGTTCTACGGATTACATCGATAAACTCCTTGCCAATTTTGCTCCGAAAGAAGTGCTTTGCGAACGCAGCAAGGCAGCGTTTTTCGAGGAGTGTTTCGGCACACGATACTATGTTTACAAGTTGGACGACTGGGTGTTCTCGCCCGAAAATGCGAGAGGCAAGCTCTTGCGACACTTCGAAACGAAGACATTGAAAGGCTTCGGTGTGGAGCATTTGGCACAAGGTACCATCGCGTCGGGCGTCATACTTCAGTATCTGGATATGACACAGCATCACGAGACGGGGCATATCACCACGTTGTCGCGCATAGAAGAAGACAAGTTCGTGCGGTTGGACAAGTTCACCGTACGCAATCTGGAACTGCTCGGAAGCATGAACGAAGGCGGAACTTCGCTGTTGAGTGTGATAGACCGTACCATCAGTCCGATGGGCGGACGACTGTTGAAGCGTTGGATTGTATTTCCGCTCAAAGACATACAACCCATCAACGAGCGTTTGGATGTGGTGGAATTTCTGTCGAAAGAGCCGGAGTTTCGTTCGTTTATCGAAGAAAAACTGCATCTCATCGGCGACTTGGAACGTATCGTTTCCAAAGCTGCGGTCGGACGTATCTCGCCTCGCGAGATGGTGCAACTGAAAATCGCTTTGCAAGCCATCGAACCCATCAAACAGACATGCTTGCATGCCGAAAACGAGAGTCTTGTGAAAATAGGGGAGCAACTCAATCTTTGCGAAAGCATACGTGCTCGCATCGAGCGAGAGATCATGCCTTCTCCTCCTTTGCTCATCAACAAAGGCGGTGTCATAGCCGACGGCGTGCATGCGGAACTGGACGACTTGCGTCGTATTGCTTACTCCGGAAAAGACTATCTTCTGCAAGTGCAGCAACGAGAAAGCGAAGCCACCGGTATTCCGAGTCTCAAGATAGCTTATAATAATGTATATGGTTATTATATGGAAGTGCGCAACACGTACAAAGACAAAGTACCCGAGACGTGGATACGCAAGCAGACATTGGTCAATGCCGAACGCTACATCACACAGGAACTCAAAGAATACGAGGAGAAGATACTCGGCGCAGAAGACAAGATACTTGCTCTCGAAACACGATTGTACAACGATTTGGTGTTCTCGCTCGGCGAATATATCCCCTCCATACAAATCAATGCCGCACAAATAGCCAAACTCGATTGCTTGCTCTCGCTTGCCGTCGTTGCAGGGGAAAACCGCTATGTGCGTCCCACTTTGAGCGAAGACTATGTCTTGGATATCAAGCAGGGAAGGCATCCGGTCATCGAACGTCAGTTGCCCATCGGCGAACAATACGTGGCAAACGATGTTTTTCTCGATACCGAAACACAACAAATCATTATCATCACGGGACCCAATATGGCAGGTAAGTCGGCGTTGCTTCGACAGACGGCTTTGATTACGCTGTTGGCACAAATGGGTGGTTTCGTTCCGGCAAGAAGCGCGCACATCGGTATCGTGGACAAGATATTTACGAGGGTAGGAGCGAGCGACAACATCAGCGTGGGCGAATCTACTTTTATGGTGGAGATGACGGAAGCTTCGGAAATTCTGAACAATCTCTCTGCACGAAGTCTTATTCTCTTCGACGAGTTGGGACGCGGAACTTCTACTTACGACGGCATCTCCATTGCTTGGGCTATCGTGGAACATATTCACCAAAACAGAAAAGCACGTGCTCGTACGCTCTTTGCCACGCACTATCACGAATTGAACGAGATGGAAGAACAGTTCGAACGTATCAAAAATTACAATGTTTCGGTGAAAGAAGTGGACGGGCGTATCATTTTCCTGCGCAAGTTGGTGCGTGGCGGTAGCGAACACTCATTCGGGATACATGTGGCGAAGCTGGCAGGTATGCCGCGCAGTATCGTCAATCGCTCCAACGAAATCCTCAAACGTTTGGAACGTCATGCCAAAGACGAACGTGGTGCCGTTTCAGATGTCGTAAAGCAACAAGACGGTGTACAGCTTAGTTTCTTCCAATTGGACGACCCCGTGCTCTCGCAAATACGCGATGAAATTCTTACGCTCAATATCGACGACCTCACACCGCTCGAAGCCCTCAACAAGCTGAACGACATAAAACGCATCATCAAGGGACGCTAAGCAGCTATCTTGATGAAGCCGTAAACACGACTTCGGTACGTAGAAAGCAAAATAACGTACCGTCTGTCTGTGTTAAAGCACTCTTTTTCCTACTTTTGCAAGCAAATAGCAAAAGATATGGAGCAACAATTCACTATTTACAACACATTGACCCGCAAGAAAGAGGTTTTCGTACCCAATCATCCTCCTCATGTGGGAATGTACGTGTGCGGTCCCACCGTTTACGGCGACGCGCACCTCGGTCATGCACGTCCTGCCATCACGTTCGACATATTGTTTCGTTATCTGAAACAACTTGGATACAAGGTGCGCTATGTGCGCAATATCACCGACGTAGGACATCTCGAACACGATGCAGACGACGGAGAAGACAAGATAGCGAAGAAAGCGCGCCTTGAACAATTGGAGCCGATGGAAGTGGTACAGTTTTATCTTCTCCGTTATCAGAAAGCGATGGAACTGCTCAACGTGTTGCCGCCAAGTATCGAACCACACGCATCGGGACACATCATAGAACAAATAGAATTGGTGAAGCAAATTCTCGATAACGGATTTGCTTATGTAAGTAAAGGCTCCGTGTATTTCGATGTGGCACGCTATAACAAACAACATCGCTACGGTATATTGTCGGGACGCAATCTCGACGATGTGCTGAATACCACGCGCGAACTCGACGGACAAGACGAGAAACGAGACCCTGCCGACTTTGCGTTGTGGAAGAATGCGCAGCCGGAACACATCATGCGTTGGCCGTCACCGTGGGGCGACGGTTTTCCGGGATGGCACTGTGAATGTACGGCGATGGGCAAAAAGTATTTGGGCGAAAGTTTCGACATACACGGCGGTGGAATGGACTTGATATTTCCACATCACGAATGCGAAATAGCACAAAGCGTCGCGTCGCAGGGACACGAAATGGTACGATACTGGATGCACAACAATATGATAACCATCAACGGAAAGAAGATGGGAAAATCGTTGGGCAACTTCATTACACTCGATGAATTCTTTCATGGAAAGCACGAGTTGCTGACACAGGCATACACGCCTATGACTATCCGCTTTTTCATCTTGCAAGCGCACTATCGCAGTACGGTGGACTTCAGCAACGAAGCATTGCAGGCGGCAGAGAAAGGCTTGGAGCGCTTGTTGGAAGGAGTCAAGAACCTCGAACGCCTGACACCGTCGGCAAATACGACGGGTATAGAGCCGAAGGGCTTGCGTGAGAAATGTTTCGAAGCTATGAACGACGACTTGAATACGCCCATCGTCATATCTCATCTCTTCGATGCCACGCGCATGATAAACACCGTACTCGACAAGAAAGCTACTATCAGCGCGGAAGACCTTGTGGAACTCAAAGCGGTATTCTCGCTTTTCGTATTCGAACTTTTGGGTTTGACGGCAGAAGCGGAAAACAATGCCGCGCGCGAAGAAGCATACGGAAAAGTAGTGGATATGCTCCTTGAACAACGTATGCAAGCCAAAGCCAATAAAGACTGGGCTACAAGCGACAAAATACGCGACCACTTGGCTGCGTTGGGCTTTGAAGTAAAAGATACGAAAGACGGTTTCACCTGGAAACTGAACAAGTGATACCGCAACGCTGCAATATCTCGTCCCCGTAACACCGGTTACGGGGATTTTTTTTGCATACGGGCGACGCCTCGCGTAAAATACCTGTACGAAGACACCGGCGTATAGGTGCAACATCTATCTTTGTTCAAACATTTCTTAAACAGTATTCGTATGAAGAAGAAAGCCTTGCTTTTGTGTCTCATTATGTGGGGGACAACAACTTATGCGCAACAAGATACGCTCGTAGGGCGACAAGAAAAACGCATCGAAGCACTCGAAAACGTAGCTTCTGCACTTCGACGCATCAAAATCTCAGGCTACATTCAGGCGCAATGGCAGCATGGCGAACAGGATGCTTCGCTCAAAGTAGGGGCAGGTAACGAAGACAGAACGCGTTCGTTCAATCGTTTCGGCATTCGCAGAGGGCGTGTGAAGGTGGCTTATGAACAAGGCTTGGGGAGTGCTGTCTTTCAGTTGGACATGACGGAAAAAGGCGTGAATATACGCGATGCCTATTTTCAGGTGAAAGACCCGTTTCATAAAACCATGGCTTTGCGCGGGGGTATTTTCGACCGCCCGTTCGGTTACGAAATAGGTTATTCGTCGTCGCTCAGGGAGTCGCCCGAGCGTTCCACCATCTTTCAAACACTCTTTCCCGACGGGCGCGATGTGGGTGCGATGCTCTCGTGGCAGCCTGTACAGAGTTCGCCGTGGCATTTCCTGAAGTTGGAAGCGGGACTTTTCGCAGGAAACGGCATCGAGCAGGAAACCGACAATCGGAAAGACTTCATCGCACAAATATCCGCACGCAGGCAAGTGAGCGAAACACTGTTGCTCGGCTTCGGTTTTTCTTATTACAACGGTGGTGTGTATCAAGGCACGGAAAACGTTTATCGCATGCAGGGCAACGGTTTTGTGCTCGATAATGACGCCGGCAATCAGGGGAAATTCGCCAAGCGCGAATACTTCGGTTTTTCCGGGCAACTGTCATGGCGTACGGCATGGGGGCAAACCCGATTGCGAGGAGAATATATCTTCGGTACGCAACCCGGTTCGCAAGAATCGAGCAAAAGCCCCAACAGTTCCAAGCTCCCCGCACACGACACATACATACGTCCGTTCGGCGGTGGCTATCTGATAGCGATACAGGACTTGCCGAAACTCCCTCTTTCGCTAGTAGTGAAGTACGACCGCTATGACCCTAACACACGTGTGTCCAAGAATGAAATAGGTGTACTGCAAACCGGGAAAGCGGATATAGCGTATCACACTTGGGGCGCAGGCATGCTTTGGCATATCGACAAACAGACCCGATTGCAGGCATATTACGAAGTGGTGAGGAACGAAACCTCTCGACAACTCAGGGGATACACCGCAGACAGAAAGGACAACGTCTTCACCGTGCGTTTACAATATACGTTTTAGTCCTTTCGTGCCTCGTTGTCGAGATGCCA
>JBGXXU010000049.1:0-7085 GCA_041814865.1 Phocaeicola sp.
AAGTTAATCGTGAAGAAGTAGTATATATCGGTGACTCCTGTGTGGATATGGAAACCGGAAGAAATGCCGGTGTGTCTACTGTCGGAGTAACATGGGGTTTTCGTCCGAAAGCTGAACTGAAAGTTTATAAACCTGCATATATCGCACAAACAGCAGAAGAAGTAGCAGCCTTTATCTTTTCGCAGTCGTAAAAGATTTTGAGAGTGAAGTAGAAAGATAATGGTTTTTATCAAAATAAGAACGGGGTGTAATGTTCATCATTACACCCCGTTGTATTGAAATGTTGCTATTTATAAACCTTCCGATTTTGCTGTATCCCAAATTTTATCCATCTCTTCGAGTGTCATTTCCGTGAGATTTCTACCCTGCTTGATGGTGTGTTCTTCCAAGTAATTGAAGCGACGTATGAACTTTTGATTGGTAAGTTCCAATGCGCTGTCGGGATTGATTTTATACAAACGTGCCGCATTTATCAGACTGAAAAGCAAATCGCCGAATTCAGCTTCTGCTTTTATTCTGTCCATATGTGCTACTTCCGCTTCGAATTCTTGTATTTCTTCTTTTACTTTTGTCCATACTTGTTCGCGTTCTTCCCAGTCGAATCCAACGTTGCGTGCTTTATCTTGTATACGATAGCTTTTAATGAGTGTAGGTAGAGAAGCAGGAACGCCACTGAGCACGGATGTATTTCCTTCTTTTTCTTTCAACTTTATTTGTTCCCACGTTTGCAATACTTCGTCCGTGCTGTTTACTTTCAAATCGCCGAATACATGAGGATGTCGGAAGATAAGTTTATCGCACAGTTTGTCACAAACGTCTTTGATATCGTACTTGTTTGTTTCACTTCCTATTTTGGCATAAAACACCACATGGAGCAGTACGTCGCCCAACTCTTTGCAGATATTAAGTTCGTCTTTTTGTAACAAGGCATCGCTCAACTCGTAGACTTCTTCTATTGTATTGGGACGAAGACTTTCGTAAGTCTGTTTTTTGTCCCAAGGGCATTTTTCGCGCAATTCGTCCATCACATCGAGCAATCTGCCGAATGCTGCCATTTGCTCTTCTCTTGTATGCTTCATTTTGTAGGAAAGTTGTTTTTTCGGATGCAAAGTTAGAAAAAGCACCTTTGTTAGCCTAACTTTGCACCGCAATACGCAATGAAGATGGAAGAAACCGCAACGCATACCCATACTTTCGATTTGGAAGCCGAGAAAAAGACGGTAGAGTTTATGATACGTTTGTATTGTCGAAAGAAAGAGGGCAATAAACAACTTTGTACATCCTGTCAAGAGTTGATAGTTTATGCACATCAGCGTGTGAATGCCTGCAAAGTGAAACAAGACGGAACTACTTGCGACACCTGCAAGGTACATTGTTACAAACTTGCCATGAGAGAGCGTATCAAGGCGGTAATGCGGTTCTCGGGTCCCCGTATGTTTTTGTATCATCCGTTGGTTGCCTTAGAGCACGTGATGCGGGGATTGAAGAAGAAATTTTTATCATGAAAGACAGTTATATAAAGGTATATCCCAACGCGAAAATCAATTTGGGGTTACATGTGGTGGAGAAAAGACAAGACGGTTTTCACAATATCGAGACTATTTTTGTTCCGATACCCTTGCATGATGTTTTAGAGATACATTTATTGGAAAAGGCATCTCACGGTGGGCAAGACGTTTTGCTGGAAGTGGGAGGTGTGCTTGCCGACGAAGACGTGGAAGATAATTTGGTGGTGAAAGCTTATCGGTTATTGCAAAAAGACTTCGCTTTGCCGCCTGTACACATCCGACTGGAAAAACATATTCCTACGGGTGCCGGATTGGGAGGAGGTTCTGCCGATTGTGCTTTTATGATAAAGACACTGAATACCGTTTGCGAGTTGTGTTTGTCGGAAGATAAAATGGAACAGTATGCTTCTCGATTGGGAGCCGATTGTGCTTTTTTCGTTCGCAATACTCCGGTATATGCCACAGGTATAGGCGATGTGTTTCAGTTTGTCGATGGCTTCTCGTTGAAAGGTTATCATCTCGTATTGGTCAATCCTCGTATTCATGTTCCTACGCGTGTTGCATTCAGTGGTATTTTGCCAAAACACTCGGAGTTTCATTTGCCCGATGTGGTACGGTACCCGATAGAAGAATGGAGGTATTTGATAAAAAACGATTTTGAAACCTCTGTCTTCGAACTTTATCCCTCCATTTCTCGTATCAAAGAACAATTGTATGCTTCGGGTGCCAAGTTCGCGTTGATGAGCGGCTCTGGTTCTACCGTTTATGGTATATTCTCGGAAATTCCCACTGATATGACATCACATTTCGAAGGTTGTCTGGTGTTGCAAAGCAAGTTGTGATAACCGATAAGTTTCATACGTACTCGTCGGATGTTGCCAATGAAGTCTTGCCGAAGGCTTTTACCAATCCGTTCGATTATACTCCGCATAAATTGACTGTGTCGGCTGTACAGGAGGTGCAAGCATATATTGCTTCTCGGACAGATTGGGCGGAAGAGCTGCGACACGGGAAGATGTTTGGTGTGTTGGTGGTAAAAGACTTTCATAGCGGAGAAGTTGGCTTTCTGGCTGCCTTTTCGGGAAACTTGTGCGGTGAGAATACACACGATTATTTCGTTCCGCCAATCTGTGACTTACTAAACCCTTCAGGCTATTTCAAACAAGAGGAAGCCCGTATTTCTCGTATCAATCGTGAAATAGAATCAAAGGAACAATCTCCTGATTTTCTCGATATAAAACAACAACTTCATACACTGCAAGAACAGCAAACCACACTGTATCGTGAAGCGGAACAACACTATAAAATTTCCAAAGCAGAACGTGATGCCAAACGTAAACAAGGATTGACACCGGAGGAGACATTGGCATTGGAAAGAGAAAGCCAATATATGAAAGCGGAACTCCGTCGCACAAAATTGGCACATAAAACAGAACGGGAAGCCATAGAAAAGCAATTGCAAACTTATCTCAACGAGATAGAACGTTTGAAGCAAGAGCGTAAAACACGTTCTGCAGACTTGCAACATTATCTTTTTACGGCTTATCGTCTGTTGAATGCACGCGGAGAAACGAAGAATCTCCTGGATGTCTTTGCTCAAACAGCACAACGCATTCCACCCGGCGGAGCAGGAGAGTGCGCTTTGCCGAAACTGTTGCAATACGCTTATGAACATCATTTGCAACCGATTTGTATGGGGGAGTTTTGGTGGGGACAATCGCCCAAAGAGGTGATACGTCATCATGGCGTGTTTTATCCATCCTGCACTTCCAAGTGTAAACCCATATTGGCGCACATGTTGCAAGGATTGAACGTAGAAGAGAGTCGAAGAGTACATACGGAGTCTTTGCGCATATTGTACGAAGATGCTTATCTCGTGGCTATAAGTAAACCCGCCGGTGTATTATCTGTGGCAGGCAGGGAAGAACAAACATCTGTGACGGATTTATTACCCGATATGGGGACACTGTATGCAGTACATCGTTTGGATATGGATACTTCGGGAATACTCCTGTTGGCGAAAAACAAAGAAATCTACCGATTGTTGCAAGCCGATTTTTCGCTTCGTAAAATTGTAAAACGTTATCGAGCCATACTCGAAGGTCTGCTTCCCGTCGATGAAGGGGAAATCGCTTTACCGCTATCGCCCAACTATATGGAACGTCCTCGCCAGCAAGTGGATTTCTTGCATGGCAAACCGGCATTGACTTTCTATAAAGTCGTGAAAAGAGAAAAAGGTTATACTTGGGTGGATTTCTATCCGCATACGGGACGTACACACCAGCTGCGTGTGCATGCGGCACATGCCGAAGGATTGGCATGCCCTATTCTCGGAGACAGACTTTATGGTACCCAAACGGCTCGACGCATGTTCCTTCATGCAGAGGAATTGAAGTTCCGGCATCCTATGACAAAGAAATTGATACATCTGACGGACGAAGCCGACTTTTGATGCCCGGAGTTTTCTGCTCGGGATATGAATCTTTATTGATATTCTACTCTCTCTCTTCTTTTGTTTTGCTTGCGCAAAAATGCGTTGCGTAAGTGGATTTGATACGTGACACGCGTATCAACTTGTGCGAAGCGTCAAAGAATCTTAGCGTCATAATGGCATCAAGAAGACTTCGTAGAGGCATTGCCAAATGAACGGAAAGCACGAGAAAAACAGCAATTCTACTCCTTATATTATTAGGAGAAAAGAGCATCCTCCTTGTACCTTGTCAACTCAAAAACTCGTCTCTTCAAACAAACTATATATTGCCAGTTTGATAACAACATGTTGTCAAGTCGATAGCATCATGTTGCTATCGCGATAAGAACATGTTGCTATCGCGATGACAACAGTGTCAAAGAATGTTAACATCATAATCGCATCGAGAAGGTATCGTAGACATGTTCTCTTGTTGTTGAGAAAGATTTTCGAGCAACTTTCTCGGATATCCGGAAAGAGTATGAGTTTCCCGTTTTCTCTCGTCCGGAAAATATATGGTCTTGTATAAAATTGTGCTGGCGTCATTTCCTTTTTATCGTTCGATAGATTAAAGCTCATTTATGTGAAAATGCTATTTTTTCATACCTGTTTGGTGCTTAGTATGCTTCTTTTCCTATCTTTGTGAAAACTTAACTCCTAAAAATATGAAATCAGACATTGAAATTGCAAGAAGCATCAAGCTTCAAAACATCAACGAATTGGCGAATAAATACGGAATTCCTCAAGAGGAAATTTCTAATTATGGCAAGCATATAGCAAAAGTTCCTTACGGTTTGATTGACGAAAGTAAAGTGGCAAAGAGCAATCTTGTGCTTGTCACTGCTATTACACCGACGAAAGCGGGTATCGGCAAAACTACGGTTTCTATCGGATTGGCTTTGGGTTTGAATAAAATCGGGAAAAAAGCTTTCTGTGCTTTGAGAGAACCTTCTTTGGGTCCTTGTTTCGGTATGAAAGGCGGTGCTGCCGGCGGAGGTTATGCTCAGGTATTACCGATGGAAAAAATAAATCTGCACTTCACAGGCGATTTTCATGCCATCACATCTGCACACAATATGATTACGGCTTTGCTTGATAACTATCTGTATCAAAACAAAGACAAGGGTGTAGCGATGAAAGAAATTCTTTGGAATCGTGTGTTGGACGTAAATGATAGAGGTTTGCGCAATATCATCACGAGCTTGGGAGGAAAAGCCAACGGTATTGTACGCGAGTCGGCTTTCGATATTACACCGGCTTCGGAAATCATGGCAATTCTTTGCTTGTCAAAAGATGAGCACGACTTGCGCCGTCGTATAGAAAACATCCTGTTAGGTTTTATGGTAGATGGAAAACCGCTTTATGTGAAAGATTTAGGTATCGCCGGTGCCATCACGGTACTCTTGCAAGACGCACTTTCGCCCAACTTGGTGCAAACCACAGAGCATACACCGGCTTTCGTACATGGTGGACCTTTCGCCAATATCGCGCACGGTTGCAACTCTCTGCTGGCTACTCGCATGGCTATGACTTACGGAGACTATGTGATTACGGAAGCAGGCTTCGGTGCAGACCTTGGCGCAGAGAAATTCTACGATATTAAGTGTCGTAAAGCAGGCTTGATGCCCAAGTTGACAGTGATTGTTGCTACGGCACAAGGCTTGAAAATGCATGGAGGCGTAGACGTGAAAGCTATCAAAGAGCCAAACATGGCAGGTCTTGTAGAGGGAACAAAGAACTTGGACAAACACATCGCCAATTTGAAATCTTTCGGACAAAACGTGGTGGTGGCTTTCAACAAATACGCCAATGATGTGGACGAAGAAATAACTTATCTGCGTAATCATTGTGAGGAACAAGGCGTGGGATTTGCTGTAAACAATGCCTTTGTGGACGGTGGAGAAGGTGCTGTGGAACTGGCGAAACTTGTCGTAGATACCATTGAGAATAAACCGTCGGCTCCGCTGACTTTTGCTTACGAAGATGCGGATAGCATAGAGACAAAAGTAGAAAAGGTGGCATGCAAACTTTATGGTGCAAAAGCTGTTACTTTCGGTCCGGTGGCAAAGAAAAAACTGCAGATGATACAAGAGTTGGGTGTGAGTCATTTCCCCATTTGTATTGCCAAGACACAGTATTCTTTTTCCACAGATGCCAATGCCTACGGTGTGGCTAAAGACTTTGACTTCTTTGTGCGCGATATTGTTATCAATGCAGGTGCGGAAATGTTGGTGATAGTGGCAGGAGATATCATGCGTATGCCGGGATTGCCTAAAGAACCGCAAGCCATACATATAGACATTGTCAACGGAGAAATAGAAGGCTTGTCCTAAGCATCCGATTTCAGGTAAAAATAGAAGAGCGCATCCGGAGCAAAAGCTTGGATGCGCTCTTTTCGTATTATGAAATGTTCAATTTGTTGTCGGATGATATAAAAAAAGGAGTACCGCCGTACTCCAACCTTTATTAACCTTTAATCTAATACTATGAAAAACACACTGCAAATATAAGTGGATTTTTTAGTATCAACCAAGAAGCAAATGAAAATAATTTAGTTTATAACGAAGATTAACCGAAAGAATGCCTGTTTTAGGCTTTATCTACACAAAAACGTTTTCTCTGCTTG
Source organism: Phocaeicola sp. (assembly GCA_041814865.1). Taxonomy (GTDB): domain Bacteria; phylum Bacteroidota; class Bacteroidia; order Bacteroidales; family Bacteroidaceae; genus Phocaeicola. The sequence continues at coordinate 6,605 of JBGXXU010000049.1, forward strand.
TATGTAGTCGATGAGGTCTTGTGCTTTTATCTTCAGTTGTACGCCACGTATGCCTGCGCTAATATAAATGTAGGGGAAATCGGTGCATGTGTGATGTATGTAAGTAGGAAATGTTTTTTTCATACCTATCGGACAGCAACCTCCTCTGATATATCCCGTAAGCGGTAATAATTCTTTTTGTGCGATGGGAGAACATTTCTTATTGCCCGAAACCTGTGCCGCGAGTTTCAGGTCTACTTCTGCCATTCCCGGTATGATACAAACAAAGTGTCTGACTCTATCTCCCTCCAAGACGATGGTTTTGAATACCTGTTCTATATTTTCTCCTAAAGTCTTTGCTACGTGAACAGCACTCAGGTCTGTTTCGTCTACTTCGTAAGTGATGAGTTCGTATGTTATTTGTGCTTTGTCCAATAAGCGGGCAACATTTGTTTTCGGTGCTTTTTCTTTCTTCATATTTCTATTGTTTTTGTTGTAATGT
>JBGXXU010000050.1:0-4052 GCA_041814865.1 Phocaeicola sp.
GACTATAGCGACAAGTTCGATGCCGTAGTGGATGCCCTCAATGCCATGAAGACGCAGATTGAAGCACTCGGCACCGGTCAGACCGCCATCGCCACGCAGATTGGCGAAGTTACTGCTGCCATCAACAGCCTCATCGCCGAGGTGAACAGCGGCAACACCAGCGCAGCCGCAGCCCTCGCACAGATTATCCAAAAACTGGAAGAACTCAAGGCTGCCATAGGAAGCGGAGGTGGCAGCACCCCTGTCTTTACCAACACCGTTACTCTTGACGGCGTGACAATGCCGATTCTCAGCGCGGCCATATATAAATTGGACTTGGAGGAGAATCATTACGCCATTGTCCTCTTCCTGTCCGAGGACGAAAAAAGTCACATTGTGATCGAGGCTGACGGCAAGCACCACAACGGCAAGACCTTAGATCTTACCCAGCAGGAAAACGAGCACGACGGATGGTACTGGGCTGTCAGAATGTATAATCCCAACTTATTATTTTATACTTTTGCTACCCCAGCGGAGGGATACACGGTCTTCCTAAACGGCACGCTCCTGGTCAAGCGCATCGGCAGCATCGGGGCAGAATTTGAGGTAACGCTCAAGGACGGCAAGGTAAAATGCGAGGGCGAGCATGGTGACGGCTTTGAACACACCGTCAGTCTGGATTTCAAGGGCGAGTTGAAACTTTTTTAATAATAGCCCATTCATTCTTTAGGAACAAAGAGAAGAGTCAAACGATCTCATCCTATGGAGTGTATCAGACGTCAAAGAGCGTAAGAAGTTTCTCCTCTCGCCACTTTTGAGGGCGAGAGGAGAATAACAAAAAAACAATATGTTTCATCCTTAAAATCAAGAAGAAATGGAAACGAAGAACATCAACAGGCGACCCCGACCAATGGTTGTAAACAAGAAAGCGGTGGCGAACATCGGAGCGGATACCGTCCACAACTTCTCACGCTACAACAGTGCCACGAGGAACGCCATCGGCAAGCGAATTATCGAGATGGCAGGCGAAGTGGCTCGTCCCGGTGCCGGCGGAGTATATAGTTTCGACCCCGACCACGGCTGCGGGTCGGTGCCCTTCTGGGTGAAGTGGCGCGACAGGTTCAAGCACATCATCATCGTCGTTATCGGCGGGGGAATCATCATCATACGGATTGTCCCGTCGATTCCCAAGCCCGAACCCAATCCCAATCCTATTGAGTACTTGAAGAAGTTGAAGGATGTGGAGTTCACCCGCAGCGCGAAGTACGGCGACTTGAGGACTATCGACATCAGGCAAAACGGTAAGTCGGTGGGCGAAATCCGAATCATCGCCGACAAGTCTGCATGAACCAACCAAGCACCTGCGCCCAAGCGTGCTGAACACCGACGGGCAAAGGTGCTTAACACTGTTCGTTCCCAAGCAAGAAAGCCCCATCAGTACCAGTACAAAGAGTTTGGTGTAAAGCATATTGTCGAACATCCCCGTCGTGCGATGGAAGTTCATCAATATCTTGTCCACTATATCGATATTCACGCCCCACAGGCATATCGTTTCATAGCAATACCAATAGAGATGAGCTACCAATAAAGAAAAGTGGAAATGCCTATTTTCTGGCATTTCCACTTTTTTACAGCAACGCTTTCAACACGGACTTGGCAGCGATTGATTTATTCTACATTGAACCAGCGTATATAACAAAAGTCTTGACGATGTGGCAAAGCATCGCATTTAGGATACATGCGGAATGCTTGTTTGAAACTACCGGCATGGCTTAAACTATGTACCAATTTGAAAGTATGCAGTGAACCTGTCACTTTTTCCAAACTCATGGTTTCTACATCGCTGATACATTCTTTTCCTTCGGCATTCGTATAAGTTGTTACCAACTCCACACCGATGGCGTCGTCCAATCCTTTTTCGTCAATCACACAAGTGACGACATATTCCTTACCGGCTTCATAAGAAGATGTATGGGAAAGTTCTTGATGTTCTACCGAAACTATTTCGATTTCATCCCATTTTGCTGCCACTTCTTCTTTCCATGCAGCTATTTTACGCGTTTGTTCGTAATTGTTGGCTGTAAGTTGTTTGAAACGTGTGGCTTCACGGTTGTAAAACTTGTCGAAATAATCATCCAGCTGACGCTTCATGGTATAATGAGGTGCAATCTGTGCGATTGAGTTTTTAATTGTTTTAATCCAACCTTCAGAGTAACCTTTCTTATTGCGTGCATAATACAACGGTAAGATTTCTGTCTCCAGGATGCTGTATATAGTAGCAGCATCCAGCTGGTCTTGATACGCTTGATTTTGATAAGTACGTTTTTCGGTCAGAGCCCAACCTGCACCTTCGCGATAACCTTCGAGCCACCATCCGTCCAATACGGAGAAGTTTACAACACCGTTCATCAAAGCTTTTTCTCCCGATGTTCCGGAAGCCTCTAACGGACGTGTCGGCGTATTCATCCAAATATCTACGCCTGATACCAAGCGACGTGCCAAACGCATATCGTAATTTTCCAAGAAGATGATTTTTCCTAAGAACTCAGGACGCTTGGATATCTCTACGATTTTCTGTATCAATCCCTGCCCTGCTCCATCGTGTGGATGTGCTTTCCCTGCAAACAAAAATTGCACAGGATGTTCCGGATTGTTTACAATTTTCGCCAGCCTGTCTAAATCCGTGAATAGCAAGTGTGCACGTTTATAAGTGGCAAAGCGACGAGCAAAACCGATAAGCAGTGCATTGGGATTGATTTTATCCATCAAAGAAACAACACGAGACGGGTCTCCTTGATTTTTCAACCAGGTGTCTCTGAACTGTTCACGAATGTAATTCGTCAATTTATTCTTCAACGCCAAACGAGTTGCCCAAATTTCTTCGTCGGGAACTTCGTATATCTTCTCCCATATCTTCTGATTTGATTGGTCTTTTAGAAATGTAGTGTCGAAATGTTTATTGTACAAAGCTTTCCACTCGGAAGAACACCATGTTGGAAAATGAACACCGTTCGTTACATATCCTACGTGCGATTCTTCGGGAAGATATCCTTTCCATATTCCGGAAAACATCTCTTGGGAAACTTTCCCGTGTAACCAGCTTACACCGTTTACTTCTTGACAAGTGTTGCAAGCGAAGGTTGACATACAAAAACGTTCACTTGTATCGCCGGGATTGATACGCCCTAAGTTCATCAAATCGTCCCAGGAAATACCCATGCGTTGCGGATAACCACCCATATATTTGCCAAACAATCCTTCGTCGAAATAGTCGTGTCCGGCTGGTACGGGAGTGTGTACCGTATATAGAGAAGAAGCTTTCACTACTTCCAACGCCTCTCCGAAACTTAATCCGCTTTCTACGTAATCGCACAAACGTTGAACATTGCAAAGTGCGGCATGTCCTTCATTGCAATGATAAATATCTTTCTGAATACCCAATTTTTTCAAAAGAAGAACACCACCGATACCCAAAAGTATTTCTTGTTTCAAACGATTTTCCCAATCGCCACCATAGAGCTGGTGTGTAATACTTCTATCGAACTCGCTGTTTTGTTCATTGTCCGTATCCAGCAAATAAAGAGGTACACGACCTACATTGACACGCCAAACATAAGCGTAAACATGATAATCCAAGTACGGTACTTCTAATACAATCGGATGTCCTTGTTTATCGCATACACGCTCGAGAGGCAAATTCCCGAAGTTCTGTGCTTCATATTTTGCCACTTGTTGTCCTTCCATAGAAAGCCCTTGAGTAAAGTAACCATATCTATACAGGAAACCGATAGCGCACATATCCACATTGCTGTCTGATGCTTCTTTCAAATAGTCGCCAGCCAAAACTCCAAGACCACCGGAATAAATTTTCAAAACACTTGTCAACCCATATTCCATACAGAAATAAGCAACAGAAGGACGTTGCGTGTCGGGCTTTTCGCTCATATAAGCCTTGAACTTGTCGTAAACTTTCGTTGCTTTTTGTATGAAAGCCTTGTCCTGGCTTAGTGCTTCAAGCTTCTCGTAGCTCAGACGTTCCAAAAACAATACGGGATTGTAGCCGACTGTATCCC
>JBGXXU010000051.1:0-6971 GCA_041814865.1 Phocaeicola sp.
AATACCACGCAGATGTATCTTCGTTATCTCTGCATAAATTTCGGCAATAGGATAGTTCTCCACGAGTTCTGAGTAAATCAACATGGCTTTGTGCATGAACATAATACGCAATACGAGTTCGTAATTGATATCCTTGCGAAAAACTCCCTGCTCCACGCCTTTGACGAAATAGCGATGTACCTTTGCGGTTTCGGTATTGGGCAAGTCGTGAAACAATGCCAGCAAGCGAGGATATTTGCGCAAGTCCGTGAAAAAGTCCGGATGAATTTTCGACAAGTCTGCCAGTTCTCGCTTGTATATGGCAAAAATCACTTCGATGACATTTTCCGCCCGTTCCAACAATTCCTTAAAATGCGCTTCTTTCGAAGCCCGATAACTGTGAAATATATCCACGAGCAAGGTTTCTTTGCCGTCGAACATCTCGTAAAGCGTTCTTTTCGAAATACCCAGTGCGGCAGCAATATCTTCCATACGCACCGTACGGATACCTCTCTCCATGAACATTTCGGTGGCAACCTCTATGACACGGCTACGCAAGACTTCTCTGTCTGTGCCTCTTCTTCTCTTCTTTGTTACGTTTTCTTTCTTCATCTTAATTTCGTCCTCCTCCCAATGCACTGTACAAAGTCACTACGGATTGTATCTGCGTGAACCTGTCTGCCACTTCTGCAAGTTGCGCGCTCAACAAAGCCTGTTGCGCCGTCAAGACATCCAGATAAGTAGCACCGGCACTGCTGAACAAAAGGCGACTGTATTCTACAGCTTTCTCCAAATCTTGTACACGAGCGCGGTCTGCTTTCAGTTTTTCAGTCTGTGTTTCATAAAGGAAAAGTGCGTTGCTCACTTCTTTTCCTGCGTCGAGTATCTTCTGCTGATATTGCAATTGCGCTATGCGTTCTTCCGCTTTCGACACTTTCAAGTTCGCCACGAGTTTACCGTTTTGAAAAATAGGTTGTGTCAGCGATGCCAACGCCTGCAGAATAAGTTGTCCCGGATTACTCACCGCCACTCCCGAACCGTTGGTCCAAGTAGCCGAAGCATTTATGTTCAAACCCGGATAAAAAGCAGCACGTGCTTGATTTGTGGTATAATAAGCAGAAGCAAGTGTCATCTCTGCTACTTTCACATCGGGACGATTTTCGAGCAATGCCAAAGGCACGCCTACCGCAAGACGCGTAGGCAATTGCTGTTCGTCCAATGTCCCGCGTTGTACACTTTGTGCCGGTCGTCCCAGCAGTGTGGAGAGTGCATTCTCCGTCTCGCGAACCTGTCGTTTCAAATCCAGCAAAGAAGCCTCCACTTGCAGATATGTGGCACGACTTTGGGTCACAGCCAATTCGTTCGTCATACCCGCAGCTTTCATTGCTTCCAATGTACGTACATACTCTCTCCATATCTCGGTGGTACGCGATGTTATCTCCAACTGTTTGTCCAACATCAGGAGCGAATAATAAGTATTGGCTATTCCCCCGATGATTTGTGCACGCACAGCTTGCTCGGCATAACGACTTTTCTCGTAAGTAGCCTTTCTTCCGCGCGCTGTGTTTAGTATTTTCCCGAAGAGGTCTACTTCCCAACTTGCCACCGCAGGCAGAGAATACGCTTTTCCTACCGGCAGGTTTTCCAATTTCGTAAGACTTCCCTGCGGAGCCAATGCCAACGTTGGCAAGAAAGAGAGACGCGCCGAAGTCAGCATCGCTTTGGCTTCTTCCACGCGAAGTGCTGCCGATTGTATGTCCACATTGTGCGCCAATCCCTCTTCGATGAGTGTTTGCAAATGCGTATCCGTGAACATTTCTCTCCACGAGAGATTGCCTATATTATCCTCGCTTTCGTTTGTTGCCACGTCACGATATATCCCTTCGGTAGAAACCTGTTCGGGACGTTCGTATGTTTTGTAGATGCTACAGCCACTCAACAGAGTAGCCGCGCATATCATATATATATATATCGCTTTCATTCTTTCTATTCTTTATTGGTTGAAGAAACGACTGCTTCTTGTGCCTGTGGTTTGAACTTTTCTTGCAGCCATTGGAAAGCCACAAAGAGCACCGGGACAATCACGATTTGGAAGAGCATACCTATCAACATACCACCGATGGAAGACGCTCCCAATGTACGGTTACCATTTGCCCCTACTCCTGTTGCCAACATCAAGGGCAACAAACCTATAATCATCGCAAGCGAAGTCATCAAAATAGGACGCAAACGTGCCGCAGCTCCCGACACACCTGCCGCAGAAAGACTCATACCTCCCTTTCTTCGCTCTAACGCGAACTCTACTATCAAGATGGCGTTCTTTGCCAAAAGTCCGATAAGCATAATCAATGCTATCTGCATATAAATGTCATTGGACATTGTTCCCAAAATCATTTTCAGTGCAGGGATATTACCCAATGCCGCAAATCCATTGACAAACAAGAAGCTTCCCACGAGTCCGAAAGGCACAGACAACAATACTGCCAACGGCAAGATATAGCTTTCGTACTGTGCACTCAACAAGAGATAGACAAATATGAAACAAAGCACAAAAACAATGACTGTTCCACTACCACTCGATGCTTCTTCACGTGCCATACCTCCCAACTCATAGTCGTAGCCTGCCGGCAACGAAGACTTGGAAACTTCAGCAATAGCCGTCAATGCTTGTCCGGAAGTATAACCGGAAGCCGGAGCTACCATTACTTTCATGGAAGTATAAAGGTTGAAACGCGTAATCAAGTCGGGACCGTACACCTTCTTCAATGTCACAAATTGCGTGATGGGAGCCATTTCGCCACTATTGTTGCGCACTTTAATTCCGTTGAGCGACTCCATATTCTTTCTATGTTCCGGCGAGGCTTGTATCATCACACGGTACATCTTACCGAAAGAGTTGAAGTTAGACGCATATAAACCTCCGAGATAACCCTGCATCACTATCAAGACATCGCGAGGACTGATGCCGGCTTTTTTACAAGCTGCCGCATCGATATCGAGCTGGTATTGCGGGAATACAGGATTGTAAGTAGTCGTTGCCGAAGCTATTTCAGGTCGTTTGCCGAGCTCTTCCATGTATTGCTTCACTACACCGTAAAACTTATTCAAGTCGCCTCCGGTTTTATCCTGCATGTTCAATTCTATGTCGCTAGACATGGAATAACCTTGCAACATCGGCGGTTGGAAGAAAAGAACTTGTGCATCTTTTACCACCTTTTGAGCACGCATGAAAAGCGTACCTGCCACCAAGGGTGCACTTTGCATCATGGAGCGGTCTTCCCAATTCTTCAATCGTATGAAATAAGAACCATAAGAAGGACCTTGTCCACCAATCAAACCGAAACCGGAAATCAACGTACGTGTATCTACTGCCGGATCGGAAGCTATCAGACTATCGACTTGCCAGAATACTTCTTGAGCACGTTCCTGCGAAGTTCCGGGAGGTAAAGTCATTGTTCCCATAATGAAGCCCGTATCTTCATTGGGCACCATTCCTGTCGGAGTAGTATTCATCAACAAAACCAAACCAACAATGGAAGCAACAACCAAGCCAAAACTCAACCATCTCTTGCGCAAGAAGAAAGTCACACGTCTTTTATAACGTTGCAGCATATTATCATAAGCTGCATTGAACGAACGTACAAAGCGAGTAGCTATGTTATTCGTCCGCTCTCCTTCTTCTTTGTGAGGTTTAAGGAATAAAGCACAAAGCGCAGGGCTCAAAGTCAAAGCATTCAAAGCCGAGAAACCGATAGCAATAGCCATCGTCAAACCAAACTGACGATAGAAAGTACCTGCCGTTCCACCCATGAAACTCACCGGAATAAATACCGACATCATGACCAACGTAATAGATACGATAGCACCACCGAGTTCCCCCATCGCATCGATAGAAGCCTGACGCGCCGACTTATATCCCTTATCCAGTTTAGCGTGGACGCCCTCGACGACGACTATCGCGTCGTCCACCACTATGGCAATGGCAAGCACCATAGCCGAAAGCGTAAGAAGGTTTAAGCTGAAACCTATCAACTTCAATACAAAGAATGTACCTACCAATGCCACAGGAATGGCAATAATCGGTATCAATGTACTGCGAAGGTCTTGCAAGAAAAGATACACCACAAGGAACACAAGTATGAAAGCTTCAATCAAGGTCTTTACCACACTGTTGATAGAAGCATAGAGGAAATCGTTGGCATTCATCACGAGTGTGACCTTTAAGCCCGGAGGCATCTTTCCTTCCGCTTCTTTCAATACTTCTTCGAGTGCTTCGATGGTTGCTGTCGCATTGGTACCTGCCATCTGATTGACCATACCGGTAACGGCAGTTTTCCCGTTTACGTAGCTGGCAAATCCGTATGTGAGTCGACCCAACTCTATTTTTGCCACATCGCCCAATCGAAACACCTGACCATTGTCCAACGCCTTGATAACAATGTTTTCGAATTCGTTCACTTTCTGTAAACGTCCTTTGTAGCGGAGTGTGTATTGGTATGTCTGATTACCACGTTCGCCGAATTGTCCCGGTGCCGCTTCGATATTTTGCTCAGCCAACACACCGGAGATATCGGTAGGTATGAGTTTGTACTGCGCCATGACATCGGGTTTGAGCCAAATGCGCATGGAGTAATCGGCACCGAAAGCCTGTACACCTCCTACGCCCTGCACACGCTTCAACTCAGGTACGAGGTTGATATTGACGTAGTTTTCGATAAACTCACGACTGTAACGTCCGCTCTCGTCGTACACGGAGAATACTATCAACATGGAGCTTTGTCGTTTTTCGGTGACGACACCTACCTGTGTTACTTCTGCGGGCAGGAGACCTTGCGCCATAGAAACACGGTTTTGCACATTGACGGCTGCCATATCGGGGTCTGTCCCCTGCTTAAAATAGATTTGTATATTGGCAGCACCGTTGTTTGTTGCCGAAGAGGTCATGTAGAGCATATTCTCTACCCCGTTGATTTGTTCTTCGAGCGGTACTATCACAGAGTTGAGCACAGAGTTCGCATTGGCTCCGGTATAGTGCGCCTCCACTTGTACCGTAGGCGGTGCGATATCCGGATACTGTGTGATGGGCAAAGTAACCAATCCGATAATACCGAGTATGACTATCAACACCGAAATCACAGTCGACAGTACCGGACGATTTATAAATCTGGATAAATTCATTGCTGTTGTATTTTTGAGTTGCCTGTCCGACGGTTTTTGCAGCCTCGAACAGTTTACATGAAATAAGTTTTCTTATTGGAACGCGGTTTGGATGTTGCCCTCTTTTTGGTCTTTGAGTGCTTTATCGTATTTGGCTTTGCGCTGTTCCGGTGTGATAGCCTTGATGGTTTGTCCGTCTTTGAGGATTTGTACTCCTTCTATCACTACTTTGTCTCCGACTTTCAAGCCTCCTGTTACCACATAACTCTTGCCGTCGTTCAGGTCTGCAACCTGTATTTCCGTATATTTCACAGTACTGTCTTTTTGCAACACGAAAACGAATTTCTTGTCTTGTATTTCCTGCGTAGCCGTTTGCGGTATTTCTATCACATCGTTCATGGTATAAGGGAATACGACATTGCCTGTACCACCGCTACGCAACACATTCTCGGGATTGCGGAAAATGGCACGCATGCTCACCGAACCGGTATTCTGATTTATCACCCCACTGACCGCGTCTATACGACCTTCGTGCGCATAGAAACTGCCATCGGAAAGCTGCAAACGTACAGAAGGCATTGCCGACAATTGCTCTTTCAAGCTCTTGCCGGATTTGGTCATGGCGAGCAACTCTCTTTCGGAAAGCGAGAAATAAGCATACACATCGCCTATTTGCGATACAGTGGTAAGCGGAGAAGCTATGGAAGGTCCCACCAAGCTACCCACACGATAAGGGAAAGTTCCCACCACACCATCCGAAGGACTGGTTACCGTACAGAAACTCAAATTCTGCTTTGCCGAAACGAGTTGTGCCTGTGCCTGTGCATAAGCGGCTTTTGCCGCACTCAGGTTGTTTTGTGCCGCTTGATATTCGAAGTCGCTGATGATGTTTTGTGCATGGAGCATTTTCTTGTTGGCTTCGGTATCGGTAGCTGTTTTCAGAGAAGCCTGTGCCGATTGCACTGCTGCCTGTGCCTGTTGCACTGCTGCCTGATACTGCGTGGCATCTATGCTGAAAAGTGCTTGTCCGCGACGTACCGTTGCGCCTTCGTCCACCAAAAGACGAGTAATCAGTCCGGAAACTTGCGGACGCACTTCCACATCCTGCAAGCCACGTATCGTAGCCGGATACTGTGTGGTTTGTTCACTATTGGTTGCATTCACCGTTACTACGGTAAATTCGTCATCGCCCAATTTCATACCGCCCTGACCACCGCCACAAGCAGATAACGCAAAAGCACCGCATGCCAAAATCGTCATACGAGCCACTGTAAACATCGTTTTCTTGTTCACGTTCATACTCTTTCTATATTCTAAGTGATTTTATTGTTTTGATTTTATCGGTCCGTATCACGGACGAAAACTTTTTATACTTTTTCGGTTTACAAAAGTATTGCTTTTCCAAAACACAACGCAGATTATTAATCTTTTATAACTATTTTTCTTGCAACAAACCAGACAGTACAGACACTTCGGACTCCGACAAAGAAAAACCATCGTATACACCGGGAGTTTACATGCATAAATATACAGAAAATGCGCCTGTTTCTGTATATTTATGCAAGAGAAAACACACGTATCTGTACGAAAAACGGTCGCTTCTGCATGCGTTTTCTCTCCGGAAAAACCTTGAAAACGTCCGTTTTTGACGAAAGAAAAACGCCTCTGCGATACCTTCTCGATGCGATTATGATGTTAACATTCTTTGACGCTGTTGTCATCGCGATAGCAACATGTTCTTATCGCGATAGCAACATGATGCTATCAACTTGCGTACATGTTGTTATCAAATTGGCAACACGTTGCCAATTTGAAGTTCTAAGTTTTTGAGTTTA
>JBGXXU010000052.1:0-33713 GCA_041814865.1 Phocaeicola sp.
ACATGTTGTCAAGTCGATAGCATCATGTTGCTATCGCGATAAGAACATGTTGCTATCGCGATGACAACAGCGTCAAAGAATGTTAACATCATAATCGCATCGAGAAGGCATCGTAGAGGTGTTTTTCTTTCATCAAAAACACGACTTTTCAAGGCTTTTTCGCGCCGAAAAATCAATCCGGGTCTATCGCTTTTCGTCTTAGAGAAAAACTGTATGAAAACAGCTTTTGTATATTCTTGCATCGAAATCCTCTGTCCGTGCGGCAATTGTTTTTCCGCACTTGTGCCTCGTGTCATTTCTCGACAGTGCAACCTACTTGGTATAAAATATCTATCTTTGCCACGAATTTAGTGTAGATACACAATGAAAAAAGGAAGAAAAAACTGGGTGGTTCCCAAAGGAATGGAACCGACAGCATTAGATAAAAAAGTCCTTTGGTATCAGGAAAAAGGACACTTGGTACCTACTCGCCAACTGATAAAAACACCCGAACAAATAGAGGGAATACGCCGTAGCGGTATCATCAATACCGGAGCCTTAGACCTCGTGGCGCGCGAAATACGTGCAGGTATGAGTACGGAAGACATCAATCGTTTGGTACACGAGTACACCCTTGCACACGGTGCCATACCCGCCCCGCTCAATTACGAAGGCTTCCCGAAGAGTGTCTGTACTTCCATCAATGAGGTGGTGTGTCATGGTATTCCTTCGGAAGAAGAGATATTGGAAGACGGCGATATCATCAATGTGGATGTGACCACTATATACGACGGATATTATGCAGACGCTTCCCGTATGTTTGTCATAGGACAGACCACTCCCGAAAAACAACGTTTGGTGGATGTGGCAAGAGAGTGTTTGCAAATAGGTATGGAAGCCGCACGTCCCTTTGGATTCGTGGGAGATATAGGATATGCCATAGAAAAGCATGCTAAGTCTGCCGGTTTCTCGGTGGTAAAGGATTTGTGCGGTCATGGCGTGGGCTTGAAATTTCACGAAGAACCCGAAGTGCTGCATTACGGTCGAAAAGGTACGGGGATGTTGCTTGTACCCGGCATGGTATTTACCATCGAACCCATGATAAACATGGGCAGATACAACGTATTTGTGGACGAAGAAGACGGTTGGACGGTCGTTACCGAAGACGAACTTCCGTCTGCGCAATGGGAACATACCTTTGTGATGACGGAAGAAGGTTTGGAAATACTGACCTATTAACAAGTGGTCTGAAGAATGGAAAAAGATATAATAATACTCGGTATAGAATCGTCGTGCGATGACACTTCGGCGGCAGTCTTGCGCAATGATATTTTATTGTCGAACGTTACGGCAGGACAAGCCGTACACGAGGCTTATGGAGGCGTGGTTCCCGAATTGGCTTCTCGTGCGCATCAGCAAAACATAGTGCCGGTGGTGCACGAAGCGTTGAAGCGTGCCGGTGTCACGCGCGAACAGCTGAGTGCCGTTGCTTTCACGCGTGGTCCCGGACTGATGGGCTCGTTGTTGGTGGGTGTTTCTTTTGCCAAAGGTTTCGCTCGCGCGTTGAACATTCCTTTATTGGATGTCAATCATCTGAGCGCACACGTGCTGGCGCACTTCATCAAAGAACCCGATGAAGCAACAACGCATCCGAAGTTCCCTTATCTTTGCCTGCTGGTATCGGGCGGCAACTCGCAAATCATACGGGTAAACTCTCACAAGGATATGGAAGTCTTGGGACAAACCATCGACGATGCGGCAGGCGAAGCTATCGACAAATGTTCCAAAGTTATGGGCTTGGGTTATCCCGGCGGACCTGTTATCGACAGACTCGCTCGTCAAGGCAATCCGAATGCTTATACCTTTGCAAAGCCGCAAATTCCGGGTTATGATTATAGTTTCAGCGGTTTGAAAACCTCGTTTCTGTATTCGTTGCGCGAGTGGTTGCAGGAAGACCCCGACTTCATCGAACATCATAAGGAAGACTTGGCAGCGTCTTTGGAAAAGACAGTCGTGGATATCCTGATGAACAAATTGCACAAAGCCGTCAAAGAAATCGGTATCAACGAAGTCGCCGTAGCCGGTGGAGTTTCTGCCAATACAGGCTTGCGCAATGCCTTCCGAGCGTATGCCGAACGTTACGGATGGAATATCTATATCCCAAAGTTCGGTTATACTACAGACAATGCCGCGATGATAGCCATCACGGGATATTTTAAGTATTTGGAAAAAGATTTTTGTAATATCGAGTTGCCCGCTTATTCGCGTGTGACCTTAAAATGACAAGATTATGACAGTAGAACAAAAGACATTGAGCAGAAGCATCAGCGATTTTTTCTGGAAAGAAGAATTGACACTTTCTACAGCGGAAAGCTGTACTTCGGGCAATATAGCTGCTACCATTACTGCAATTCCGGGTAGCTCTAAGTTTTTCAAAGGTGGCATCGTGGCTTATTCCAATGAAGTGAAAGAAAACCTTTTGCATGTACAGCATGAAACAATTGTTGCGCATGGTGCTGTCAGCGAAGAAACCGTAGTGGAAATGGTGAAAGGAGCCTTGAAAGTCTTCGGCACAGACTTCGCAGTTGCCACTTCGGGTATTTCAGGTCCCGCAGGCGGTACTCCCGAAAAACCGGTAGGAACAATTTGGGTAGCCGTAGGCAATAAAGATGAAATAATCACAGAACTTCTGACCGGCGATGACGGTCGCGAAATCAATACACAGAAAGCTACGATTAAAGCATTGCAGATGCTGTTGAAATTTCGTCCTCTGCAAGAAAAATAAAGTCGCAAATACAATAAGTTGTTGAAAACTTTGTACGTATAAGAGAAAATTATTTACTTTGCACTCCGTTTGATAGGAGTAAAAGATTGAAACAATAAAACTTAGATAGAAATGTCAAAAAGATGTCAAATTACCGGTAAACAAGCAATGGTAGGCAACAACGTTTCGCACTCAAAGAGAAGAACTAAGGGTACTTTTGATGTGAACTTGTTTACTAAGAAGTTCTATTATGTAGAACAGGATTGCTGGATTAGCCTGAAACTTAGTGCTAATGGATTGAGAGTGATAAACAAGAAAGGGCTTGATGCTGCGCTGACTGAAGCGGTGGATAAAGGCTATTGTGATTGGAAGAGTATCAAAGTAATCGGTTGATAAAAAGAGAAAAAGACTATGGCTAAGAAAGCAAAAGGCAATAGAGTTCAAGTAATCCTTGAATGCACGGAAATGAAAGAGAGTGGTTTGCCGGGTACTTCTCGTTATATTACGACGAAGAACAGAAAGAACACCACTGAAAGATTGGAGCTGAAAAAATACAATCCTATTTTGAAGCGAGTAACAGTACACAAAGAAATTAAATAATAAATCGCCATGGCAAAGAAAACAGTCGCAACCTTGCAGACAGGTAACAAAGAAGGACGTTCTTATACCAAGGTAATCAAAATGGTGAAGTCGCCTAAAACAGGTGCTTACGTCTTTGATGAACAAATGGTTCCTAACGATAAAGTACAAGACTTCTTTAAGAAATAATTGACGACGAGATAGTCGTGTCGAAGCATTCCTTTCATAAATCTGTGTGAAAGGAATGCTTTGTTATGTACGTAGATACTCCTATCTTTGTCGGATATTAAGCTATAAAAAACGGTATATGGGATTTTTCAGCTTCTTTTCCAAAGAGAAAAAAGAAACACTGGACAAAGGTTTGTCTAAAACCAAAGAGTCTTTCTTTGGTAAAATAGCACGTGTCATCGTTGGTAAAAAGCAAGTGGATGATGAAGTGTTGGACAACTTGGAAGAAATACTTGTGACTTCGGATGTTGGTGTAGATACCACACTGAAAATCATCCGCAGAATAGAAGCACGTGTACAGAGAGAAAAATACGTCAATACGGAAGAACTCAATACCATCTTGAGAGATGAAATAGGTGCACTGCTGACAGAAAACAATTCGGGCGAAGTTGCAGACTTTGACCTTGCAACGATTTCTTCCACTCCTTATGTTATCATGGTGGTGGGAGTAAATGGAGTAGGAAAAACCACTACCATCGGGAAATTGGCATATCAATTCAAGAAAGCCGGAAAATCTGTTTACTTGGGAGCGGCAGACACTTTCAGAGCAGCAGCAGTAGAGCAGTTGGTTATCTGGGGCGAACGTGTGGGAGTTCCTGTGGTAAAACAAAAGATGGGAGCAGACCCGGCTTCGGTGGCTTTCGACACATTGAGTTCTGCCGTAGCCAACAAAGCAGATGTTGTCATTATCGATACTGCGGGACGTTTGCACAATAAAGTCGGCTTGATGAACGAATTGACCAAGATAAAGAATGTCATGCAGAAAGTTGTACCTAATGCACCGAACGAAGTATTGTTGGTACTCGACGGCTCTACGGGGCAAAACGCATTCGAGCAGGCAAAACAGTTTACTTTGGCTACGGAGGTAACAGCGATGGCTGTGACAAAACTTGACGGAACTGCCAAAGGTGGCGTTGTAATAGGTATCTCGGACCAATTCAAAATACCCGTCAAATACATCGGTTTGGGTGAAGGCATGGAAGACCTTCAGCTATTCAATAAAAACGAATTTGTGGACTCCCTTTTCGGGACGGAGAATAAATGAGAAAGAATACAATAGACATTATTACCTTAGGTTGTTCCAAAAACCTTGTGGACTCGGAACGCCTGATGATGCAACTGGAGAGAAACGGATATAAAGTAACACACGATACAGATAAACCACAAGGAGAAATAGCTGTTATCAACACTTGTGGTTTTATTGGCGATGCGAAAGAAGAGTCTATAAATATGATACTCGAATTTTGTCAAGCCAAGGAAGAGGGAAGATTGAAGCAACTCTACGTGATGGGTTGTCTTTCGGAAAGATACTTAGAGGAGTTGAAAACCGAAATACCTCAAGTCGACAAGTTTTACGGAAAGTTTAATTGGAAAGAATTGTTGGGTGACTTAGGCAAAGTCTATCATACGGAATATGATAGTACACGCTCTTTGTCTACTCCCAAACATTATGCTTATTTGAAAATATCGGAAGGTTGCGACCGTACTTGTTCGTATTGTGCTATTCCTATTATTACAGGTAAGCATGTATCTCGTAAGATGGAAGACATTCTTGATGAAGTGAAACTGCTCGTATCACAAGGTGTCAAAGATTTCCAAATCATAGCACAGGAACTGACTTATTACGGAGTAGACCTATACAGGAAGCAAATGTTGCCTGAACTGATAGAGCGGATGGCACAAATAGAAGGTGTGGAATGGATACGCTTGCATTATGCTTATCCGGCACATTTCCCCTACGAGCTTTTGAGAGTGATGCGTGAGTATAAGAATGTTTGCTGTTATTTGGATATTGCATTGCAACATATCAGCGATAATATGTTGAAGATGATGCGACGCAATGTAAGCAAAGCGGATACTTACGAATTGATAGACCGATTGCGTAGCGAAGTTCCGGGCGTACATATTCGTACGACTATGATAGTAGGGCATCCCGGTGAAACGGAACAAGACTTTGAAGAGCTGAAAGAATTTATACGTTATGCCAAGTTCGACCGTATGGGGGCTTTTGCTTATTCGGAAGAGGAAGGAACGTATGCGGCATTACATTACGAAGACAATATACCGCATGCCGTGAAGCAACAACGACTGGATGAGCTGATGGCGATACAGCAAGAAATATCTGCAACATTGAATGCTGCTAAGATAGGGCAGGAACTTCGCGTATTGATAGATAGAAAAGAGGGCGACTATTACATAGGACGAACAGAGTATGACTCTCCCGAAATAGACCCCGAAGTATTGATACCGGCACAGGGAAAGACGCTGAAAACAGGCGAGTTTTATAGAGTGCGTATTACGGATGCGGAAGAGTTCGATTTGATTGCTACTTTGATTTAATCGGTATATCATCATGACGGGAACGGAATTTATCCAGCGAATATCAGGAGTTTCGACGCTTACGGTCGAAGAAGTTGCACGACGAATTGAAGCTTTGGAAGAAGCGATGTTGCAATGCTTGGAAGCAGGAGAAAGCATCCTGATGCCGACGTTGGGACAACTTTCTGTTGTGAAAACCGCAGAAACTGTAGTGGAAAATCCCGTCACACGACAACGTGTTTTGTTGCCTCCTCGCTTGGAACTTGTATTCGAAAGTGATGCGACACAGGATAAGGAACAGGTCACGGCGTCTATGGAGAAGTTGGCACTCAAACTTCAAACTTCCCTTTCTTGCGAAGCGGATGACGCGTTCCGATTTGTGCATTTGCTGTTTACCTCTTTGGGAGAGATACTTTTTCTGGAACGATATGTGAAAGTGAATGGTTTCGGGACTTTCAAACTGATAGAAGACAGCACCGCGATGAAATCCCGTTATCTTGTGTCTTTTCATGCGGAAGTAGAGTGGCAAGAGCAAATCAATAAACCTTTTGAGCATTTTGAAGCCATCGTGTTGAACGACGGCGTGGACTTCGTGGAAGAACCCGAAGAAACTCCCGTTGAAACATCCGTGCATGAAACGGAGCATACGGAACAACCCGATGGTACTGTCGAACAAGCGACAGATATTCCCGAGAATACTCCGACTGTCGTGCGTAAAGGTTTTTCGACTGTTGCACTCTTGTCGTCATTGTTGTTGGGTGTGGCGTTGGGGGCTGGCATTACTTGGTTTTGCTTGAAACCTGCGTCTTCGCAAAAGGCTACCGTCGTACAACAAAAAACAGCCACCGTGACGGCTGACGTAACGAAACAAACAACAAAAGACACAATCCGGGTTGTGAAAACCGCGCAAGACAGTATCCTCGCAGAGGAAATGAAAACACAAGTCTTGCCATCCAATCGTATTTATCGCATGTCGGATACATTGACCACGCACACGCTACTGCGTGGAGAAAGCTTGGCTAAACTGTCGCAAAAGTATTACGGGAACAGAGACTTGTGGATATACATCGTGCGGTACAACTCCTTTATCAAAGACCCCGACAACGTACCGGTAGGTACAATCCTGCAAATACCTCGTTTGTCTCCGTAGGAATAACAACCTTTTCTTGATTGTTTATGCGATGCGCTTACCGGACTCTCGGCATAAGTGCATGGTGCGTTTTGTGTAAATCGAAACTGATTTAGATGGCGTAAAAACATATACAGGCAGTTATTATATGCTCTTTTTCGGATACAAGAAAATGTATGTGCAATGATGCAAAAAACGCTTCTACGACGACTTCTCGATGCGATTATGTTGTTAACATTCTTTGACGCTGTTGCCATCGCGATAGCAACATGTTCTTATCGCGATAGCAACATGATGCTATCGACTTGACAACATGTTGTTATCAAATCGGCAATATATTATCAGTTTGAAGTTCTAAGTTTTTGAGTTGAAGAGGTACGAGGAGAAGTGTTTTGCGAAGCGAAAAACAGAACACTTTGGTTGGGAGTTTTGAGTTTTCGGGTTTTGAGTCATGAGGTGAGAAAGCACTTGGAAAAACTTCTTTTTACGGACAAAAAGAAAGGAGGGAGCGGGGATTGGCTTTCGGGAAGAAAATCAAGACGAGATTTTAATAACTGAGGAAAAAGAGCGAACTTTGTATCGGCAAAAGTACAATAACATACAACTTTATTATATACAAATTCTTATGGTAAAAAGTGCATTACAGGTGGCAAGAGCAGCCTACCAACCTAAATTACCCAAAGCATTAAAAGGTACGGTTAAAATCACGGAAGGCGAGCCTACACAATCGGTGGCAGACCAAGACGCTATTCGGAAATTGTTCCCTCATACTTACGGAATGCCTATATTGAAGTTTGAAGATGGTGGCGATGCGCCTCTTTCTGCCAACTTGAACGTGGGTGTGATACTCTCGGGCGGACAGGCTCCCGGTGGTCACAATGTGATTTCGGGGCTTTTCGACGGCGTGAAGAAGTTGAACCCTGCCAACAAACTCTATGGTTTCGTTTTGGGACCCGGTGGTTTGGTAGACCACGACTATATAGAACTGACGGCAGAAATGATTGACGAATATCGCAATACGGGTGGTTTCGACATTATAGGTTCGGGTCGTACCAAGTTGGAGAAAGAAGAACAGTTCGAAAAAGGATACGAGATACTGAAAGAACTCGGCATCAAAGCATTGGTTATCATCGGGGGTGACGACTCCAATACGAATGCTTGTGTATTGGCTGAGTATTATGCACAAAAGAACTATGGTGTTCAGGTGATAGGTTGTCCCAAGACCATCGACGGCGACTTGAAGAACGACATGATTGAAACTTCTTTCGGTTTCGATACGGCTTGTAAGACTTATGCCGAAGTCATCGGAAACATCGAGCGCGACTGCAATTCGGCACGCAAGTATTGGCACTTTATCAAATTGATGGGACGTTCTGCGTCGCACATCGCACTGGAATGTGCTTTCCAAGTACAGCCCAATATCTGTATCATCAGCGAAGAAGTAGAAGCAAAAAACATGTCGCTGGACGATGTGGTGACATACATCGCGCAAATCGTAGCCGACCGTGCTGCGGCAGGCAATAACTTCGGTACAGTATTGATACCCGAAGGTTTGGTGGAATTCATTCCTGCGATGAAATCTTTGATAGCCGAATTGAACGATTTCCTTGCTGCGAACGGCGATATCTTCAACAGCATCAAACGTTCCAAACAACGCGAATTTATCATCAGTCATCTCACACCAGCCAATGCGTCTATCTATGCTTCGTTGCCCGAAAGCGTGGCACGTCAGCTTTCGCTCGACCGCGACCCGCACGGCAACGTTCAGGTATCGTTGATTGAAACGGAAAAACTCTTGTCGGAAATGGTAGCCAACAAGTTGTCCGAATGGAAGAAAGAAGGCAAGTACACAGGTAAATTTGCTGCGTTGCATCACTTCTTCGGTTACGAAGGACGTTGTGCGGCTCCTTCCAACTTCGATGCCGACTATTGCTACTCGCTCGGTCATACGGCTGCCGTGTTGATAGCTTCGGGCAAGACCGGTTATATGGCTTCGGTGCGCAACACTACGGCTCCTGCCGACCAATGGATTGCAGGCGGTGTACCCATCACGATGATGATGAACATGGAACGTCGTCACGGCGAGATGAAACCCGTAATCCAGAAAGCACTTGTTCGTTTGGATGCCGCTCCTTTCAAGGCATTTGCTGCCATCCGCGATACATGGGCACACGAAACGGCTTACATTTATCCCGGTCCTATCCAGTACTTCGGTCCCTCTGAAGTTTGCGACCAGCCCACGCGTACTTTGCAACTTGAACAAGCCAAATAATGAACGCATGAGTTTATAGTATCGAAGCATCACGGATGGTTTCCGCTATCTGTGGTGCTTTCTTTTTTACCCTCTCATTATGTCAGGAAGAAAAGAACCTCCCATATTGGTTGTCAATAAACCCCGAAAGCGAAAACGCTCCACCGCCGTGCGTGCGGTGAACAAGCGTAAGACTACGGCGCGCAAGGACAAAAAGCCTGTTCGCAAGTCGAAATTTCCTCGTTTGCGTCTTTGGTTGGGGCGACTCTTGATGGCAATTGTCGTATTGGGAGCTGTTGCAGTCTTTTATACATGGTTCATAGAGCCATATGCCTATCGCTGGCGTTTTTACGATATAACGAATTTGGGCGACGATGCTTTGCGACGCAGGTATTCGGTACATGGGTTCGATGTGTCGCATCATCAGGGCAATATAGATTGGGGAGAAATACGTCGCGCAGTGGACCAGACGGATACGCCTATACGTTTTGTTTTCATCAAGGCAACCGAAGGCGGCGATTTCGTAGACAAACGTTTTGCCAAAAACTTCAAGCAGGCACGCGAGTATGGCTTCTTGCGCGGTGCCTATCATTTCTATCAACCGTCTACGGCACCCGAGTTGCAAGCAGCCAATTTCGTGTCGCAGGTGGAACTCGTTTCGGGCGACTTGCCTCCCGTTTTGGATATAGAAGTTAAGCCTGTGGATGTGGCAAAATTGCGTGCGGATTTATTGATTTGGCTGCGTCGTATCAAAGAGTTTTACGGAGCAAAACCTATCATTTACACTTCTTACAAATACAAAATGGACTATCTTTCGGGCAAAGAGTTCGACGAATATCCGTTTTGGATAGCACACTATTACACCGACTCCGTACGTTACGAGGGTATGTGGCACTTTTGGCAACATTCCGATATGGGGAAATTGCCCGGTATCAGGAAAAACGTAGACCTTAATGTCTTCAACGGTACGCTTCGGGAATTGCAAGAATTGCTCGTACCCTGATATAAGAAAAAGCATTTGCATACAAAAAGAAGCGTCCGAGCATACAGCTCGGACGCTTCTTTTTGTATAGAGATAACTATTACTTCCTGCCGTGACAGTTCTTGAATTTCTGTCCGCTACCACAAGGACATGGGTCATTTCTGCCAATGTTGTGTTCGCTTCGGTAAGGTTCGTTTCTGACTTCGCGTGTATCTCTGGCTGCTGCAGCTCTGCTACTGTCGGCCGAGCGGTTTTCGGTGTATTGTTGGCGCGAAGCAGGTCTTTCTTCCTTAGCCTCTTTTACATCTTCTGTTTCGGGTACAGGTATCTGTGCTCTTGTCAATACGGCGATGGTGCTTGTGTTTATTTTGCTGACCATGTTTGTAAACAAGTTTACGCTTTCCAGTTTGAAAATCAAGAGCGGGTCTTTCTGTTCGTAACTTGCATTTTGTACCGAGCGTTTCAATTCGTCGAGCTCACGCAAGTTTTCTTGCCAGCCTTCGTCTATTGTATGGAGCAATATCGCTTTTTCGAACGACTTCACCAATTCCTTGGATTGTGTTTCGTAAGCAGCTTTCAAGTTGACGGAGATATTATACATACGCTTGCCATCGGTGATAGGTATCATGATGTTTTCATAAGCGTGTCCCTGTTGCTCATATACTTGCTGGATGACAGGGTTGGCTATTTGTGCCATGCGTTCTGTTCTTCGCTTGTAGTTTTCCAACGCAGCATTGAATGTTCTTGTTATCAACTCGTCTTTCTTACCATTGAGGAACTCTTCTTCTGTGAAAGGCGTTTCCATCGCAAGGTATTTCAGAATGAAGAGTTTTGCATCTTCGTAAGAAAACTCCTCCAAAGCAGATGCTGCATTGCTGTCCAGCATATTGACAATATCCATACCGATACGTTCTCCCATCAAAGCATGACGACGTTTTGTATATACTACAGAACGTTGTTTGTTCATCACATCATCGTATTCCAGCAAACGTTTACGGACACCGAAGTTGTTTTCTTCCACCTTTTTCTGTGCACGTTCGATAGACTTGGATATCATGCTGTGTTCTATCATTTCTCCTTCCTTGAAACCCATTCTGTCCATGATGGTGGCGATACGGTCTGATGAGAACAAACGCATCAAATCGTCTTCCAGCGAAACGAAAAATACAGACGAGCCCGGGTCACCTTGGCGACCGGCACGACCGCGTAACTGTCTGTCTACGCGACGTGATTCGTGGCGTTCCGTACCGATAATGGCAAGACCGCCTGCTGCTTTCACTTCGTCGCTGAGTTTGATGTCGGTACCACGACCTGCCATGTTGGTGGCTATGGTTACCGCACCGGTTTGTCCGGCTAATGCTACGACATTGGCTTCTTGTTGGTGGAGTTTTGCATTCAATACGTTGTGAGGTATCTTACGCATCTGCAACATTTTGCTGAGCATTTCCGATATTTCTACTGAAGTTGTACCCACAAGTACAGGTCTGCCTTGCTTCACCATTTCTTCTACTTCTTCGATGACGGCTTTGTACTTTTCGCGCTTGGTCTTGTAGACACGGTCGTTCATATCTTTACGTGCGATAGGACGATTGGTCGGAATTACTACTACATCGAGTTTGTAAATATCCCAGAATTCACCGGCTTCTGTTTCTGCGGTACCCGTCATACCTGCGAGTTTGTGATACATGCGGAAGTAATTCTGCAATGTGATTGTTGCGAATGTTTGAGTGGCAGCTTCTACTTTTACGCCTTCTTTGGCTTCCACTGCTTGGTGCAAACCATCGCTCCAACGACGACCATCCATGATACGACCGGTCTGTTCGTCTACAATCATGACTTTGCCTTCGAGCACCACATAATCAGTGTCTTTCTCAAACATGGTGTATGCTTTGAGCAATTGATTGATGGTATGAACACGCTCGGATTTGATAGCATAGTTCGTCATGATAGCGTCTTTCTTCTCCAGCTTCTCTTCGTCTGTCAGATTTGAAGCTTCCAACTCGGAAAGTTGAGCAGCTATATCGGGTAACACGAACAAAGTCGGGTCTTCGGAGTTACCGGTGATAAGTTCTATACCTTTGTCTGTAAGTTCTACGCTCTTGTGCTTTTCGTCAATCACGAAATAAAGCGGTTCTACAGCTTCGGGCATGCGTCTGTTGTTTTGTTCCATGTAGATTTCTTCGGTCTTGAGCATACCTGCTTTAATACCGGGTTCACTCAAGAACTTTATCAAAGGCTTGTTCTTGGGTAAGGCTTTGTGGCTGCGGAACAATGTCAGAAAACCTTCTTCCACTTCTTCTTTCTTATCGGATGCAATGAGCTTTCTTGCGTCGGCAAGGTATTGAGTGGCAAGTTTTCGTTGAACATCTACGAGACGTTCCACCAAAGGGCGAAGTGCTTCGAACAACTGTTCTTCTCCTTTGGGAACGGGACCCGAAATGATAAGCGGCGTACGTGCATCGTCTATCAATACGGAGTCGACCTCATCGACAATAGCATAATTGTGTTTGCGTTGTACGAGTTCTTTGGGACTGTGTGCCATGTTATCGCGTAGATAGTCGAAACCGAACTCGTTGTTTGTACCGAAAGTGATATCTGCGAGATAAGCGTTGCGACGTGCATCCGAGTTGGGTTGATGTTTGTCGATACAGTCTACACGCAATCCGTGGAACATGTAGAGCGGTCCCATCCATTCCGAGTCACGTTTGGCGAGGTAGTCATTCACTGTTACCACATGTACGCCGTTTCCTGTGAGTGCATTCAGAAATACGGGAAGAGTAGCCACCAGCGTTTTACCTTCACCCGTTGCCATTTCGGCTATCTTTCCTTGATGCAGTACCACACCGCCGAAGAGCTGTACGTCGTAGTGTATCATGTTCCAGATAGTGTCGTTGCCACCTGCTACCCAATGGTTTTTCCAGATGGCTTTGTCGCCTTCGATGCGGAGGAAGTCGCGACCTTGACCTGCCAAATCCAAGTCGAACTGTGTAGCCGTGACTTCTACTTCTCCGTTTTCGGCAAAGCGTCTGGCTGTTTCTTTTACGATGGCGAAAGCAGTAGGCAGTATTTCGTTGAGTATGCCTTCGTACTTATCCAATATCTCTTTTTCGAGTTTGTCTATTTGCGTGAAGATGGCTTCGCGTTTTTCTATTTCGGTCGCTTCGATAGTAGCTTTCAGTTCTGCTATTTGTGCTTCTTCCGCTTCGCTCGATTGCTTGATTTTCGCTTTCAACTCTTCTGTTTTGGCACGCAATGCGTCATTGCTCAATTTCTCTATTTCGGGGTAAATCGCTTTGATTTTTTCTACCCACGGTTGAATCTCTTTTCTGTCGCGAGAAGCTTTGTTCCCGAACAGTTTACTGATAAATTCGTTAAATCCCATTGTATATTGTTGCTTTTTTTGCTGAATTGATAAGTGGAGCAAAGGTAACCATTTTCAAGCCAACCCTTGCATGTTTATTGTGGGAATGTCACTTGAACAAGTCCCAGAGTGGAGTTGCCGAAGCGGCATTCGGAGCCCTTATGCGAATGGAGGTTGCCACCGTAGGAGCCACTGCACCTATGGAGATGGGAGTATAAACCGTACCCGATTTGACAGGGTAGCCCCAAAAGAATACGGGAACGGACAATGTTGCCTCGTGCGAGGAATTGAGCGGACGATTGTATTCGTTGAGCAAACTCCAACCCGGCAATAGTTCTATGTATATATCACCGGAGTTGCGGACATTGTATTGGTTGCGTATTTTGTCGATGTGGGGATTCCATGCACCGTATGTCAAATCGTGCGCGGCATAAACAGCTTTCACTCCGCTCATGGAGGCGATGAAATCCGCAGCTTTTCGTTGTATTTCTGCTACGTTGATTTTTTTTCCTTCCAATAATTTGCGGTTCAGATACAACTCGTTGTCGTAGGTGGCTTCTACGTACTGTCCTTGTCCGTATATAGCTACCAAATACATGTTCAACAAAGCAGTGCAGCGTTGTATATGAAATTCTCCCGTCGGTATCCTGTATTTCGGGTCGGGAAGAGTGGCTTCGGGCGTCGGAGGTGTACCTGTAATAAAGAGGAGTGTATGTTGAAATCCTACTTTACGTTCGATTAGTTCGAGCAATTCGCCCAACGATTTATCCAAACGTACATATGTATCCTGCATTTCCAAAGGAATGTTCGCAGGAGATTGATTGTCGTAAGCACCGGCATAGTACGAGAGTGTCACCATGTCGGGAACATTGTCTTTGCCGATGTCCGAATGTGTAAGCAAAAACTCAAAAAGGCGATTTACCTCATCGTTGACAAGCGGACTTGTTTTGAATTTTCTGTATTGCTCCGATTTGGTGTCCGAAAACGTGTACTGAAAATCCTGCTTGTTGATGGGGAAAGGCAGTTGCTTGTACGATGTGATGGGTAACGACGGATACCACGTGCGTTTTTTGATACGCAAATCCAACGCTTGAGTGTCATTGTATTGCGAAGCCCACAGAGGGAAGCTACCGTAATAAGTACTGCCACACCATTTGCCCGTGTCGTCGTTGAGCCATAGTGCGCCGTTGGCGGCATGTCCGGCAGAGAGTATCGCCATTTCGCGAGTGGGAGCGATGGAATAGACCAAACTCTTTCCTGCTGTGGCTATGACCAACTCGTCTGTTATCGTAGATGCGAGCAAACGTTGGGGCGAAGAGTTTTCCGAAGTATAAAGTCCGATGAAGGACTTGTCTTCCACGCTTTTCACCGTGCGCAGGTTGTTGCGTTCCATCCACTGATTGCCCGATATGCCGTGTGTGGAAGGAGTGGTGCCGGTGTAAATGGTTGCTACGCTTGTGGATGCGTCGGCTTTGCGAAGCGGGTATTCCGCATTATAATAGATGCGTCCTTCCTTGAGCAAGCGTTTGAAGCCTTTTTGTCCGTAGATGGCAGAGAATGCTTCGATATAGTCGGTACGGAGTTGGTCTATGGTCAGCCCGATGACAAGTTTGGGAGGTGCGGACGGAGTTTGTGCACGCAATCCCGTGATGACGATGGCTGCCAATAGCGATGTCAGTAGACGTTCTTTCATTCTCTATATACTAATACGTGGCTCACGGCATTCACCCACAAACCGAATGCCAAAGGTAGTATGGATAAGCTGATTTCTTGTGGAATAAAGCCGAATGCGACTATAAAAAGAGTTAAATACACGGCTTTCGCCACGAAATATCTTTTGCGCGATTGAGGAGAGGCGAAGAAATGTGCCCAAACAATTAAGAGAAGCGGAAGAGGATTGAACAGTAGGATGAGCCAGTTGCTGTCTACTGTGGGATGCGTGGAGATGAAAAACAAAAATGCGATGACACAACCTGCCAAGCCTTGAATACCGTATATCGACAAGTCGTATAGTTTGTAGATGCGTTTTTTTCGCCATTGACACCAAGCTACGACGAGGTTGAGAACCAAAAACAGACACATACACCACATTGGCGTAAAGGAGGAGGGAGTTGATGCGATGCGTGCAGTGTCCACTATGGTGTATTTGCGTGTGAGCAATGGGCGTTGTTCGCCTTTCGGACTGAGGATATAGGCTTTGTCCATGAAGTTCATGGTATAGAAAGGAGCGAACATTTGCAGTCTGCCGCTGATAGGTTTGTCGGCATCGGCACCGATGCACAAGTCTATGCCGAATTCATCCCAATGATAACCTGCCGTATACTCGTGTACGATGTCGCGGAAACTCTTCAGTGTGTCGCTTTCCGGATAGACAATCTTCCCCCGCACCGCTTTTTCGATGGCATCGCGCGCACGTGTGGTACAGTTGTCGTAAAAGTAGTTGTATCTATATGTGGCGTTTTCCGGCAAGGCATTGTTTTGCAGGAAAGCGAGCAAAGCCTGTTTTTCTTCTGTGGTGAGATTCAAGTCTTGCGCATAGACCGTACTGCCACGTTCGGCGTATTCCAGTCGAAAATAAAAATAAGGTATTACCCCCAATTGGTAGTCTGTTTCTCCTTTAACAAATCTGTATGCGAAGTGAGGCGTGTTGAAACTGAACATTCCGTAATTGAAAACAAGGTCTTCGCCCGTCGAGAAGTTTTCGTATCGTATGGCGGTATGTCCGAACAACTCGTACACTTTTGTGCCGGGAGAACAGGTGAGCAGACTGAAGTTGATGCTGTCCGAAGGTTGCACTTGTGCTTTGCCGTCGAAACAACATAGCAGTGTTATCAATACGAGGTATAGTTTTCTCATGGGTATGATTGCTTGCTTTCAACAGACAAAATTACGCAACAAAGACGTCAGTTGCAAGGAGCGGAGGATATTCTTGTCCGTCTGCATATTTGTGGAAAGATGTATGATGTTTCGGCAGGCGAAAGAAACCGTTCGGATTTATCGGGTGGTGGGAGAGATACGTAGTAGGAAAACCTTGTCTTTGTCGATGAATAAATATACGGAGACGTCGCTTTTTTGGAGAATACAAAACGCCTCTACAATGGCTTCTCGATACGATTATGATGTTAACATTCTTTGACGCTGTTGCTATCGTGATAGCAACATGTTCTTATCGCGATAGCAACATGATGCTATCGACTTGACAACATGTTGTTATCAAATCGGCAATATATTATCAGTTTGGAGTTCTAAGTTTTTGAGTTGACGAGGTACAGGAATATACTCTTTTGCGCAAGCGAAGCATAAAGAAATGATGGCATCGGGAGGTCTTGTTTGAATGGATTCGGAGATGAATGCGCCTGTAACCGGGCGATGAGAAATTACGAAAAGAGCCACCTTGCGCATGTGTAAGATGGCTCTTTTCTTGTTGCTTGTCGGAGTAATCAAATTTTTTCGATACACTCAAAAGGTATCCAGCCTTTCTTACCGTCGGGCAAACTTACTTCGCACCACGATTGGCTGATACCGTCTTCTATCTTTACTTTCGTTCCTTCGTGCAGGATAAACAAGTCCGTACCAGTGGCAGAGGGGGTGCTCTTGACGATGACGGAAGGCTTCATGATGATAGCGGCAGAAGGATGTGTCAGCAATCGGGCTTGTACGTAAGCCGCATAATTGGCAAACAGACACACTACGAGTGCAACGCATCCACCGAAGAAACCCCACTTGCGCCAACGTACCCGGCGCATGAAGAAATACATCAGACATCCCGTCAGGAAGAGCAAGAAACTCACTATGGCGCATATCGCCCATGTTGTTTCGTGAAAGGCTCCAATCAGATTGTCCCACCATAAAGCTATGAAAGTACGGTTTTTGGGGACTATCTTGTCTATGGTTTTGCTTTTTGCCACCTCGAGATTGTGTAGTGTATCTTCGTCGCCGGGATTGAGCAACAAGGCACGTTCGTAGTTGAGTATGGCTTTGGCATATTCTTTTGTCTTGAAATAACTGTTGCCGAGATTGTAATACACATCTGCAGATGCCCCTTGCGTAGTCAGCAGTTGTTCGTACAATTCTATTGCTTGGCGGTATTTCTCTTGTCCGTACGCTTCGTCGGCTGTTTGTTTCGTTTGTGCCGAAAGAGTGACGGCGCAAAACATCCAACAAAAGAGTAGATATATTCTTTTCATCGTGTTCGGTTTTTAATTCTTGATACTGTCTTCCAATTTTTCCATGACAGACAGCGACGTTGTATAAATCTTGTCCATCGTACTTCCGTCGTTTCCACTCACGTAATGTGCCATTTCACAATCGTTCAGCAGGGCGATGAATTCTTCTACCACACTTTCCTGCACGCCTGCATCGGTGAGACGCACGGAGACATTGTCTTTGGTGAGTTCGGCTACGGGGATGCTCAATTTATCGCTGACATATCCCCACAATGCTCGCAAAACTTCGTCGTAGAATGCGCTCTTCTGTTGTGTACGCAGCAAGCCGTTGGCTATTTTCATTCGCTTGAGTGCGACTTTGTTGGCGCGTTTGTGCTTTTTGCCTTCTACATCGGCGTTGTTGATGCGATGCTTGCGCAATGCCACGAGCAATACCACAAAGCCTACAAACGGAACGATGTACCATGCGGCATATGTCCATGTGCCGAAGAAATGCGCATCCTTGTCGGAATAACGTGTTTCGCCTTGTTTGATGAAACGCACATCGTTTGCCAGTACCTTTACGTCTTGCTGATTGGTGAAATCGGCAATCGTTTGCGAAGCATTGCCTTCTCCTTTCTTCACTTCCAACTCGTGAGCGGATGTGGTGATGGTCTTGTAAGCTCCTGCACTCACATCGTAATAAGAAAGACTGATGGCAGGGATGCTGAATTTACCCGGATGACGTGGTACGAAGAGGTATTCTATGGTCTTTATGCCCGAAACACCGGAAGCTGTGGCTTTGATTTCGTTGTTTACTTTCGGTTCGTAGGTTTCAAACTCTTTGGGGAGTGTCAATTCGGGTGTTTTCAGAAGTTTCAAGTTGCCGTTGCCTTTGATTTCCACTTTTAGCGTTATGGCATCGTTGGTAACTGCTTGTTTGCTGCTCAATGCAGAAGTTATGCTGAAAGTACCTACTCCGCCCGAGAATTCGGCAGGTTTGTCCTTCAATGGCAGGACTTCTATGTTTTGTGTCGGAGCCTTTATTTTCAGATTGATATAATTCACAGAGGTTCCGTTGAAGATGCTCTCGAAAAGGTCATCACTTGCTTGTTGATTGGCAACATGCGCTACAATATCATATTCGACACTTGGTATTTTCAGTGTTCCCGATTGTTGCGGGAAGAGTACATATTGGTCGGTGACTACCGTGCGATAAGTCTTGCCTTGATATTGTTCCACACTCCACGATTTCACATCGTCCGACTCGACGGCTTGTGCGTGAAAACCCGTGAATTCCGGCATACTCTTGTTTTGTAATTCAAGATTGACCAGCGAATAGAGCTTGTAACTTACCAGTACAGCTTCCTGTTCCCGTACTTTGCTTTTGCTGACAATCGTGCGCAGAAACACATCGTTCTTTCCCACGGTGGTTTTCTTGGCTGCTTCTTTGGCTACTTTTGCACGGCCTTCGGCTACCACTTGTATCTTAACGGGGTTGGATTGGTATTTCTTTCCGTTTACCATGACGGTAGCAGGCTGTATGGTGTATGTACCCACCTTCTTCGCAGACAATATGTATGTGAAGACAACCTTTTGCGAGGAAGTCTGTCTGCCATTGATAATTTGTGTGTAAGATTGTTGGGAGCGACTGGGACCCATCAGAATCTCGAAGTCGTTGATGGTAGGTATTCGTAAGTCGGAGGCATCCATCGTATTGACGGAGAATGTCAGTCTGAATGATTCGCCGACTTCTACCGAAGATGTGGTTTCTGCTTTGAATTGTATGTTATCGGCATTCGCATATACCGTCGCTATTAATAAGCTGCAAAGCGTCAAAAGTTTTCTTATCATATCATTTTACTACGATTACCAATCCTTTTCCAATTTTCGTCCTTTCACGCGCATACCTTGCTTTGCTTTTTCTTGTACTTTGCGTTCTTCCTGCATGATGGAATTCAGCAATTGGTTTGCGGCATCTTTAGACATTTGGTTTTGTTGTTGAGGTTTGTTTTGCGGATTGTTTTGTTGGTCTTGTTGTTGCTGTTGTTCTTTTTGCTCTTGTTGTTTGTCTTGCTTTTGTTGTTGCTGTTGATTGTTCTGGTTGTTTTGGTCTTTCAACTGCTTTTGTGCCAAAGCAAGATTATAACGTACTTCATCGTCTGTCGGGTCGTTACGCAAAGACTTCTTATAGGCTTCGATACATTCTTTCAATTGTTGTTGTCCTTGCAGAATCACTCCTATATTACGATAAATATCTGCCGATTTCTTTTTGTCTTTTTCCAATTTAGCAGCACGCAGCAATTCCTCATACGCTTGTTTTAGTATGGTATCTTCGCGTACAGTACCGTTTTGTGCTTGTTGCCGGCTGATGTTTTGGCTGTTTCTTCTGTTGGTTTGGTGGCTTCGCATCATCAAAGTGGTACCCAAATTGTAAGAAATGTTGGCATTTCCCGGCTGTTTGTCCATGGCCTTACGATAATAGACTTCTGCCGGTGTGTATAAACTGTCTCTGTACTGTTTGTTTCCTTTGCGGAGCAGCTTGCGTACTTCTTTATCTTGTGCCGTCATACTCAGCGAAACAAGCAAAGCACCCAATAGTATGATTCCTTTTTTCCACATATTCGTCATTCGAAAAATTTGAAACGTCGTAGCCATGCGTTCTTCTTGTTCAATATGATGGTATCCACAAGCAATAAAAACAATGCTATTGCAGCTACCACACCGAATTGTTCGTCGTAGTCGCTATACACTTTGCTGGTTACGTCTTTCTTGGCAAGTTTGTCCATTTCTGCTTTGAGCAGATTTTCTGCTGTGGTGGTATTGTCTACATGGATATAAAGTCCGCTTCCCGCTTGTGCCAACTCTTTGCACATGGCTTCGTTGAGTCGCGTCATGACGATATTACCTTGGTTGTCGCGGCGATATTCGTCCGTACCTTCTATATATAAAGGCGCACCTTCGGGTGAACCAACTCCCAATACAAAGATGTGTATTCCTTTCTTTGCAGCTTCGCGTGCGGCTTCCACTGCACCTTGTTCATGGTTTTCGCCGTCGGTAATCAATACGATAGAACGTCCCACGTTTTCATTGTCGGTAAAACTTTTCATTGCCAATTCGATGGCTCCTCGAATATCGGTGCCTTGTCGCGCAATGAAAGATGGCGACATAGATTCGAGAAATATCTTGGCGGAAATGTAGTCTGTTGTGATGGGGAGCTGCGTGAAGGCTTCGCCTGCAAAAGCGATGAAGGCTATCTTGTCGTTCTCCGAGTTGTCCAACAGCCGGGAGATGACAGCTTTTGATTTGCTCAATCTGTCGGGTGCCACGTCTTTAGCCAACATGGAATTGGATACGTCCAAAGCGATAACAGTTTCCAGTCCTTTGCGTTTGACTTCCTGTACGGATGTTCCGAATTGTGGGCGTGCAAGCATGAACACCAAAGAAACGAAAACAGCCAATAATAAAAACGACTTCACACGTGAACGACGTACAGAGTACTCGGGCGATAAATGACGCAACAAAGCCGGTTCGCCATATCGTTTGATACGTTTCACACGACGTATTCTTGCAAAGATATCCAACAATAACAGTGGGATGAGCAATAGCAAGAGGTATAAATAGATAGGTTCGCCAAATCTGAACATACGTAATCTCTTTTCTTAAGGTATTTTCTTCAATACGGTGTTGCGCAACAATATCTCCAAAAGCAAAGCAGCCAAAGCAATCAAGCCGAATACTGCATACTTTTCTTCTTTACTGCTGAACTCTTTCACGTGCAAGCGTGTTTTTTCCAATTGGTCTATCTCTTCGTACACTCGTTGCAGTTCCTTGGTAGAAGTGGCGCGGAAGTATTTTCCGTCAGCCATTCCGGCAATTTGCGACAGTGTCTTCTCGTCGATTTCTACGGGTACGTTGATGGTTTGTGTACCATATACCGGATAAGGTGCCATGCCATTCGTACCCGCACCGATGGTGTAGACACGTACACCGAACTGTTTTGCCAATTCTGCAGCTGTCAGCGGTGAAATCTCTCCGCTGTTGTTCATTCCATCTGTGAGAAGAATGACGACTTTGGATTTTGCCTGACTGTCTTTCAGACGACTTACCGCATTGGCAAGTCCCATACCGAGCGCAGTTCCGTCGGCTATCAATCCGTTTTGTGGCATCTCGCAACCGATGACTTGTAAGAGATTGAGCAATACGGAATGGTCTATTGTCAGCGGGCATTGTGTGTAAGATTCTCCGGCAAAAACCGTCAAACCGATATTATCGTTCGGGCGTGAGTTGATGAACGAAGCTGCCACTTTCTTGGCTGCTTCTATGCGATTGGGCTGCAAATCTTGTGCCAACATACTGGTGGAAATATCCATCACAAGCATGACATCTATTCCTTCTACTTCGGACTGTTGCCAATTGTCTTTGGTTTGCGGACGTGCTATTACGCATACGAGCATAGCGAAGATGACTATACGCAAGAAGAAAGGCGCATGGATGAGATGTGTTCGCCAACCTTTGGAAATACCTTGATACATGTATGTCGTAGGTATTTGTAAGGTCGCATCATGACGCTTTCGCGTGCGCACGTACCATATTATATAAGGAACGAGCAGTATGAGCAACAAAAAGTATTCTATATGTGCAATTTCCATGGTCGTCTTTCTTTAGAATATCAAGTCGATGAAGTCGGAGAATGCAATCACGATGCACACCACCATCAAGATAACAAGTACTCCTACAACTCCCAGCAACAAACGTTGTTTCGCGACACTGCGTCCCGATACAACTTCCACGTGAGTTTGTTCTTGTGGTTCTGCTTCTGTCATTACCGTTTTTGTGCTGTCTATAAAAGAAACGGCGGTCATTAAGTTGCGGTCGTTTTCGTTCAACTCTGTGGTATATTTCGCGAACTTTACCAAGTCGGCTGTTTCGAGCAAAGCTCTCAAGTCCGTGATGGATTGTGCATCGTGCACTTCTCGCAGTTTCTCTATGATTTCGGACGAAGTCATTTCCAACGCATTAAACCCAAATCGTTGCTTGAGGTAAGTACGCAGAATATCCGTCAGTTGTGTATAGTACATTTTGAGGTCGTTCCCATGTGCGAGATTGCTTCGTTTCACTTCCTCTATTTGCAACATTGCTTCTTCGTATGGTGAGCGTTTCGGTGCTTTCTTGATGATACGCACTATCGGTCTGTTTTCTTTGATGCGGAACAGCAAGAAGATACTTATGCCCAACAGCAACAGTGCAACCCCTCCACAGATGGCAATAAGCAGAAAATCGCTCCATTCGTAAGACGCATCGTGTATATCGTCCGGTCCAAAGAATTGGTCTAAATGTGTGGTATCTACGGGAACGGTTATCACTTTTAGTGCCAAAGGATTCGTGCTGTACTCTTCTGTTCCGACCATGACGGGCATAGGCGGAATGATGTACACGGCAGAGTCGAAAGAGGTGATAAGGTACGACTGTGTGATTTCCACATGTCCGTTTACGGTATTGGTGTCGGGTTTGTAGGTCTCGAGTACTTCTATACCACGTACCAACGAATCGTTGAAGACCGGAAACTTTATCTTTTGGAGTTTCGGTGTCAGGACTTTGATATGTACTTTGGTCTGTTCGCCGATGAGCAGTTGCAACGAATCGATGGAGTTGCTCACTGTCACTTGAGAGACGGCAGGAATGCTCAACCACAGGAAGCCGAGCATTAAGCCGAGTTTGTATATCGTATCGGATAAATACTTCATATCGTTCATCTTTGGGCAAAGAGGTTCATCAGGGATTTCACGTAATCCTCGTCTGTGCGTATGGAAATGGAATCGACTTTGCAGTGTGCGAAGAGTTCGAACAGCTCTTTGCTGCGCTCTTTCCACCAACGGGCATGTGCCTGACGTACGGCATGCGAAGAACTGTCCACCCATTCCTGATGTCCTGTTTCTGCATCTTTGACAAGCATCAAACCTATATCGGGCAATTCTTCCATGCGGCGGTCGTAAACTTGTATGGCTACCACATCGTGCTTTCTGTTGGCGATGGAGAGGGCGTTTTTGTAATCGCCTCCGCCGATGAAGTCGCTGATGAGAAAAGCGGTGGTGTGGCGTTTGGCTACGTTTGTGAGAAACTCCAATGCCATGCGAAGGTCTGTCCGTTTGTTGTCGGGACGGAAGTCTATCAACTCGCGGATGATGTGAAGGATGTGTTTCTTCCCTTTCTTGGGGGGAATAAACTTCTCTATCTTGTCCGTAAAGAATATGACGCCGATTTTATCGTTGTTTTGTATGGCGGAGAAAGCGAGTGTAGCTGCCACTTCCGTTATCAAATCCTTTTGTGTCTGTTGAACGGTACCATAGTCCAAGCTGTTGGACAGGTCTATCAACAGCATCACCGTCATCTCTCGTTCTTCTTCGAAAACTTTCACGTAAGGTTTGTCGAAGCGTGCCGTGACATTCCAATCGATGTCCCGTACATCATCGCCGTATTGATACTCTCTCACTTCGGAGAAAGCCATACCACGTCCTTTGAAAGCTGAGTGATACTGTCCGGCAAAAATATCTTTTGAAAGTCCGCGCGTTTTGATCTCTATCCTGCGCACACGTTTCAAGAGTTCGCTTGTTTCCATACGTATCTTGTTACCGAGTGGGTGTTAACCTGCATTTTAAGGTACTACCACTTTGTTGAGGATTTTGTTGATGATGTCTTCTGGCGTCACGTTGAGGGCTTCCGCTTCGTAGCTCAAGCCGATGCGATGACGCAATACATCGTGCGCTACGGCGCGTACGTCTTCGGGGACCACGTAGCCGCGACGTTTGATGAAAGCATAACTGCGAGCTGCCAATGCCAAGTTGATGGAAGCACGAGGAGAACAGCCGAAAGAGATTTGCTCGGTGATGTCTGCCAAACCGTAACGGTCGGGGAAACGAGTGGCAAAAACAATGTCGGCAATGTATTGTTCTATCTTCTCATCCACATATACCTGTCTTACCACTTTGCGGGCTTCGATGATGTCTGCGGCTGTCAATACGGGGCGTACTTCTTTTCGTTCGCCAAGAATTTCCTGACGGATGATGAGTTTTTCTTCTTCTATCTGCGGATAGGTGATGACTACTTTCATCATGAAACGGTCTACCTGTGCTTCGGGCAAAGGATAAGTTCCTTCTTGCTCGATGGGGTTTTGCGTAGCCATTACGAGGAAAGGCTCCGGGAGCTTGTAGGTTTCTTTGCTGATGGTCACTTGGCGTTCCTGCATGGCTTCGAGAAGTGCCGATTGTACTTTTGCCGGTGCGCGGTTGATTTCGTCTGCCAAAATGAAGTTGGCGAAAATAGGTCCTTTATTGGAGATGAAACGCTCTTCTTTCTGACTGTAAATCATTGTACCGATAACGTCTGCCGGAAGCAAATCCGGTGTGAATTGGATACGGCTGTATTTGGCATCTATCAGCGAAGCCAATGTCTTTATAGCCAATGTCTTTGCCAAACCCGGTACACCTTCGAGGAGGATGTGCCCGTCTGCCAGCAAACTGATAAGCAATGATTCTACGAGGTGTTTTTGACCTACGATAACCTGGTCCATACCTTTTGTCAGGTGAGTAACGAAAGAACTTTTTTGTTCGATGAGTTCGTTCAATGCACGGATGTCAATAGCTTCTGCCATATTTAGTAATATATTTCTGTTCTATCCAATGGTGCCAAAAATACGGTAAACCTCTTATTTTGCCAATACTTTTATCTAAAAACCGGTGTAGGTTTTAACCTTTTAAGAGTTGTTGAAGTTTTTGGACGGGTGTACTGAGAGAATGCGACGAAAAGGACAAAAAAAATTGAAAAGAGAGACTCTTTTCAATCAAAACCTAATAATATGAATGTAATAAGAAACCGCCGTTTCTTGTAGCCCATAGGGGAATCGAACCCCTCTTTCAAGAATGAAAATCTTGCGTCCTAACCGATAGACGAATGGGCCAACGGTCATCCTAATTCGGATAACGAGTGCAAAGGTACGCCTTTTCCTGATATTTGCAATAGTGTGCTGAAACTTTTTTTATTTGTGCTTAAAAATGATGATGGGATTTCTTCGTGATGAGATGGCGAGACGATGTATAAATATACAAAAACAGCGGCTTTTTCTGCATATTTATGCAATGCGGTGTGTTTGTTCCGGCACGAAAAAATGGTTTTATGCCATGTTTGGGGAGACTGAAAAAGCCTTGAAAAGTCGTGTTTTTGTTCGTGAAAAAACGCCTCTACAATGGCTTCTCGATGCGATTATGTTGTTAACATTCTTTGACGCTGTTGTCATCGCGATAGCAACATGTTCTTATCGCGATAGCAACATGATGCTATCAACTTGACAACATGTTGTTATCAAACTGTGTTCATGCTGCCAAGTTGAAGTTCTAAGTTCGGGAGTTGATGAGTTACACGATGGAGTGTATATTTATACAGAAACAGAATGTGTGTTTTTGGCTTTCTCTTTGTGGCTTCCCCGTACCTTTTTATACCTTTGTGACAATAGAGCGCATGAGCATGATAGATAGAAAACAGATATTCCGGTGCTACGAATGCAAAGTGAAGCCTTATGCGAGGCATGCTTTGAATGTATTGAGGACTTGTACCTATGTATTCGCTTTTCTGTTTCTGCTGTCGGGGGTATATCGTTACGGATTTATGATTTCGGAAGTCGAGGGCGAATGGTTGCATCGGCTTTGCGATATCACTTGGATTTTGTTTTTGCTCTATACGGCAGAAGGCTATGTCTTTCATACGACGGCTACGACGCACAGGGCTACATTTTGGACGTATTTATTGCATGGGATGTTGCTCTTGACACTCTTGCCTGTGGTTTTTTATCGTCCGGCGGAGGATACGGGCATTGCGTGGATATGGGAGTTTTTCAATCATGAAGTCTATCGCAACAGTGTCTTGGGACTGCTTTCTCTGACTTTGTTCGTACAACGGGGAGTTGCCTTATTGGGACGACGTACCAATCCTGCGTTGATATTGGCAGGCAGTTTCTTCGTCATTATATTGATAGGGGCAGGTCTGCTCATGTTGCCTCGCTCTACTCACGATGGCATCCATTGGTTGGACGCTTTTTTTCTTTCCACCAGCGCAACGTGTGTGGCAGGTATGTCGCCGATGGATATTTCCACTGCATTGACCCTCGAAGGACAAATCGTACTTATTTGTCTGGTACAGATAGGTGGGCTTGGTGTGATGACCATTACCAGCTTTTTTGCTTTGATGTTTATGAAAAACTCATCGCTGTATAGCAATATGGTGATGGGTGATGTGCTTAATACCAAGTCGCTCAACTCTCTGCTTTCTACGTTGGTCTATATCATGGGTTTCACTTTCTTTATAGAAGGAACTGGTATGCTCTTGATATGGTGGTCTGTCAGCGGTACGCTGGGCATGACAGTGGAGGAGGAATTGTTCTTCTCGGCTTTTCATGCGGTTTCCGCTTTCTGTAATGCCGGTTTTTCTTCCTTACCGAATGGGTTGGGCAACACGTTGGTTTATGGAGGGCACAACTCTCTCTTCGTGATACTCTCTTTCCTTATTATATTGGGCGGTGTGGGATTTCCTGTTTTGGTGAACTTTCGTACCTCCATGTATTATTATTTCAACAGAGTGGTGTGGCTCCTGTTCCGGCGTTCGCAACCGTTTCGTATCAAACGTCATTTGTACAATCTCAATACGCAAATCGTCTTGAAGATGACAGCTATACTCCTGGTACTCGGTACGCTGAGTATCGCTATATTGGAGTGGAACGGTGCATTCGCAGAGATGCCGATAGCCGATAAGTGTGTACACTCGTTCTTCAATGCGGTTTCCACACGCTCAGCGGGTTTCTCCGCAACGGGTATCACACGTTTTGCCATGCCTACGATGCTTATCATGTTTTTTATGATGATGATAGGCGGAGGTTCCCAGTCTACGGCAGGCGGAGTGCGTGTGAATGTCTTTGCTGTGAATTTGCTCAACTTGCGCACGGCTTTGCGAGGAGGAGAGAGAGTGGTGGTTAGCGGACGGGAGCTGACCGACGATACCGTGAAACGTGCCAACGCGGCGTTGCTTTTCTTCGTGGCTATTATTTTGTTGGGTGCTTTCTTCCTTACGCTTACGGAAGAAAAGGCTTCGTTCGGTCGGTTGATGGCAGAGAGCGTGGCGGCAGTATCTACGGCAGGTGTCAGCATGGATTTTACAGCTCAACTCAGTCCGATGGGAAAAGGCATCGTGATAGTACTGATGTTTGTGGGCAGGGTGGGTGCGTTCACACTTGTCGCAGGATTTGTCAAGCAAGAGAGAAGAAAGAAATATAAATATCCGAGTGAGAATATAATAATCTGTTGATGTATGAAATACTTGATAATAGGTTTGGGTAATTTCGGTGCGGTGCTTGTCGAAGAGTTGGCAGCACTGGGACACGAAGTGATAGGTGTAGATACCGATGAGATGGTGGTCGACCGCTATAAAGACCACATGGCATTGTCCTATATCATGGATGCCACGGACGAACAGTTTATCGCTTCGCTTCCTTTACAAACTGTGGATGTTGCCATTGTCGCTGTGGGAGAGAATTTCGGTGCTTCGGTGCGGATAGTGGCTCTGTTGAAACGGCACAAAGTACGTCACATTTATGCCCGTGCTGTGGATGCCATTCATCAAGGAGTATTGGAGGCACTCGATATAGAACGTATTTTGACACCCGAACAGGATGCCGCCCGATTGTTGGTTCAGTGTATAGAGCTGGACGTGAATGTAGAGACTTTCAAGATTGACGAAGAGTTTTATATCTTCAAATTCAACGTTCCAGATATCTTGGTAGGGCGACAGTTACAACATTGGGATATAGAGAAACAACATGGCTTGCGTATCATGTCCATTGTTCGCTCGCGGGTTATTTGGAACAATTTGGATGTATCCGTTTTGTCGCATGCAGTGGTTCAAAGCTACCCTGAAGATATGGCACTCGAAGCCGGCGACCAAGTGGTATGTTTCGGTCGTTACGGCGATTTCATGAGATATTGGAGAGATTTGACGGCAGAATAACTCCACGCATCAGAAGCGATAGCCGAAAGACACAAAGAGCATGTGTGAAAAACGGCGTTTGTTCGGATAAAATTTGCTGAAAGGAATGCCTTCGAAACTCATGTTGCGTCGGTAGGAATACACATCAAAGTCGGAGATACTGTATCCTGCGCTGATGGTGTGGTTTCCTTGGTTGAAGTTGAGCGATGCTTTGAGATGCCACGCATACCAAGAACCTTTGCTGGAGGATATTCTTTTGTATTCGGTGTCGATGTTATTGTATCTTGTCACATATACTTGCTCGTAGGGAATACGTATCATGACACCGGGTTCTACTGTTGCGTTGAAAGTATACTCTTTGATGCGAAAGAGTGTGGGGGTATGCAGTTGTATGGAAGGCAAGAGATAGAATGAAAACACCTTTTCGTACTCCGTATCGATACTCCATTCTTTCCATGGTGGCGTGTCGTATGAACTGCCGGGATAGCCATAAGTCGCATTCCACTGCTTGAAGAAACCGACACTTCCTCCCATACCGAAGTGTTTGTTCACGAAATAAGATGATTTCTAAAACGTATCTAATTGAGAAAGAAGAAGTTACCTCGCCGTAAAAACTAAACAGGTAACGATTTGGAAACGAGCGAAGTACTTTCTATCGCATATTTCTACATCAACAAAGAACGCTTGTTATTCTATTTGCAAAGATAATCATTTGCTTTGAATAACAAGCGTTTTTGATAAGATTTTCACTCTTTTGCGTCATCTGTTGTTTGGAAAGATTGAAAAATGAGGAGAATGGTTATATTCCTCTTCCTCGTTTCTTCTTTTTCTTGGCTTGGTTTCTGAGTTTTCGTTGCCATACCGTCTCAGCATAATCATCGCCATGTGTCTGTGGATTGATAAGTCCACCTGCTCCCGAAATTATTTCTTCAGCAGCATTCAAGACAGTGCTTGCTACATTTCCTACGGTTTGTGCAATAGGTGAAGTTTCGTTTGCTTTTGTAGGCGGTGTGTACGAACGGCTGGGAGGAACAAGTTGATAGGCTGTATCCGGTTGGGGTTTGCTCTTTTCCTGCTTGTGCGCCATTATTTGAGCTTTTGTCATTATCTCCTTTGTTTCGGCTTTATTGCCTGCTTCAAAGTTCTTTTGCAAAGAACGGTAGCCGAACTCCCTGCCGATTTCGGAAGCCTTGAAGCTTTGTCCATTGAAGGAGAACTTCAAACCATATACTTTGCCCTGCTTGTTCTTCATACGCTCTATGGCGATGTCGTTCTTATTTAGGTCGTAAAGAAACATTGAATGCCCTGTGATGCCTGTTCCTTTATACTTTTCAAGCAAGGTGTAGCAAATCTTTTGTATCTGCTGCTTCGTTTGCTCTCTCGTAGGATTGGATTTTGCTTTCTGATGCATCCTTTCAGCCTTTACTTCCTTTGCAATAGTCAAGCCTTTCGAGCGGCTGATTTCCTCCGCCACTCTTGCTGCCCTGTTGCTCACAAAAGTGGTGTCATAGACTTCTCTGTAAAGGCTGATGCGGTTGGCAATGATATGGATATGCCTGTTATCGGTGTCCTTGTGCGTTACTGCTACCCATTGGTGGTTGTCAAGTCCCATTTGTTTGGCAAACAGATGGGCTATCCGCATGAGTTCAGATACGGGTAGTTTCTTCTCATCCTGAGGTGCTATACCGATTTCAATGCGGAGGAACTTGTTTCTGCAACGACTGTTATAATCGCTGACCACTTTCATTTCCTCATAGATTGCTTTCGGTTCTCTGCTGCAAAGATTGTGGAAGGCAAGCCGATTACCGAGCTTTCCCTCTCTGAAAATATAATCCAAAGCCGTGCTGCCATGCGCTATCGCCTTACATTTTCCTATCATCTCTCGACATATTTAAGACCTTATATATTTCGTCGTCCACACGAAAATGCGGGTCGTAAAATCGCTTAAATGCTTCTTTGGCACATAGCGAAAGGTTCTGTGTGATATGTACCCATCTCTCATCCTTGACTTTAATAAGGCTGGAAATCTGCCCATAGAACCTGCCCGTATGCTGGAGAATGGCAATGGCTTCTCTCTCATTGTCCGTCATCTTAGGAATGGCAACCACTTCTCCATTAAGGAGTATTTCACGGCAGTAGTCTGAGAACTTCCGTCTTGTGCTTTCCGCCTTTGACTTGATGCGCTGCTTTTCCTCTAAGGTGCATCTTACCTTGATGAACTCCGTCTTGTTCATCCTCGCTTCTTCTTTACCTCGTTGCTGCCATTTGGCAGTTCTGCTATCATATCTGTTCATATAAAAGTCCTCTTTTCTTTGTTTTCAATCTTGCTTAATTTCCGAACGCTGACCGATGAGAACGGAGTGATTACGGTCTAATCTCCCCGATAACCGAACGAGGGGAGCAAGCGCAGTTTGTGGGTACAAACTGACGTCTTGCAATGTCAGCTAACGAAACGTTTACGCATAAAGCGTTTTGTCGTCCAAAAATGAATGCTATGCATTCAGAAGATTAACTGTGTTCGTGGCATTCCCACCGTTCAATGTGTTCAGTAAAAATCTATTGTTGGTACTACCCTAAAACGGTCGAGGATTTTGAGTGAAAGGGACATCCTTTTACTCGATAGTCCTTGACCGTTTTTCTGTTGTTTACAGCTTCCTCCATTTTTCTATATCCTCACCGTATTCCTCCAAATGGATACGCACAAGGTTTTCGATGAAGCTCGAGACATTGGCTCCTTTATCTCCCAATCTACGGACAATGAAGTCCGCACGTTCCTGTGTTTCCCTGCTCAGATAGACCGCCTTTCTCTCACTTAGCTTTGTTGGAACAAGGAACGCCTGCTTGTATGCGTCGAGTGTCTCTTTTCTCATCTTGGCACTGATGCGTCGTTGAATAGTTGCATGCTCTGTATGCAGTACAGACTCGGATGGCGTGGCATGCTCTATGGCATGTTCTATTTCTTGTTGTTTTTGCTCTTGAATATTTTCCATTCCCTTTGCCTGGAATTCAGAGACAGATTGTTCACTTGAATTTTCAGCTTGGCTCATACCAAAAGTTTTTCCTATGAAACGATCTATTTCTTCCATATTTCTTCTTTCTTTTTTTCATCACTCTATCTTATTTTAAGTTTGACTTGTTTTATTTTGTTGCTTGTATTTTGAGATTTCTCATGCTCATGGACATGGCTGACGTGAAAATCGTTAAGGTCTTTGAAGTCTCTATAATACATAGCCATATCTTCTACCTTAAAACCTGTGTTTACAAATTCCTGCACAGCTTTTCGCCCTGCATCGTCATTGTCAAGAAAAGCACGAACGGAGGTTATATTTCTTTTGTTCAGGTAGTGGATACTTCTTGCTACATTACTCACGGAATTCATCACGAGACATTGGTTGGAGACCTCCCCTTTCATTGAAAGAAAAGAGAGAAAGTCCATAAAGCCCTCGAACAGACAGACGGGCTGTGCCTTGTCCTCAAATATCGGAGTGATGTTCTTCGGGGCAATCGTTCCCTTGAACGTATTGTTGTCCCGAAGTTCATAACCACCCGAAGAATTGGCAAAGCCGATGGCTTCATATCTCTTTCCCCTTACCTCGTAGCTGATACATTTGAGAAA
Organism: Phocaeicola sp.; assembly: GCA_041814865.1. Lineage (GTDB taxonomy): Bacteria > Bacteroidota > Bacteroidia > Bacteroidales > Bacteroidaceae > Phocaeicola. The sequence goes on from JBGXXU010000052.1 coordinate 32,382, forward strand.
GGGTGTTGCCTTTTTCAAATTGATGCAACGTTCCTTGATAAGGTATTCCTGCAAATGCGGCGGCAAGGTGTCTGATATGCTTATCAGTCTCCTTGTTTCGCTTGCTTGTCTTGTAGTTGTCTGGTTGAGACCAATACGGGGGTCAGTCTTTGAATAGCTGTGCGCTGTATTATCGGAAGCGTTCTGCCCCAAACGGCAGATGGCTTCCGAGAGCGTACAGTCCTCTAAGCGCATATAAAGGTCAATAATGCTTCCACCCCTGCCTTCGGCATAGTCTATCCAAAGGTTCTTTTCCGTGTCCACCTTGAAACTCGGACGCGTTTCCTCCCTGAGCGGTGAACGGTACATTGCATAGGCAGGTGTCCTGCGGACAGGTCTGATACCCTTCCTTTCGAGATACTCCATGATGGAATATCGCTTGATAAGTGATAAATCTTTTTCTTTCATTGTTTTGATACTTTAATGGGTTGAATGATAATTATTTATGTTTGTCTGTTTTTATGGTTTTACCGTTTCCAAAGTTTTCCCCCTCCAAACTTTTTCATCTTTCTTCTTACTACATACTATTTTGTGATAAGTGATTGATAATCAGTATTGCTTTGTAGTATAAGACAATACTATACATTCTACTACATTTGGCTACTACAAGTTTGAAGGAGCGGACATGGCAAGATTTTCCTAATCTTGTAGACATAGATGGGGCTTCCACCGTTTCTTCGTTTGCTCACCTTTATGTATCCTGCTTTCTTCAAGGCTTCGCCCATACCCTTGGCAACAAGTGGCTGGTGGGTATAAATACCCAGATAGGTGAGTATCTCCGTAGTAGTCATTAACGAATAGCTTTCATCCTCCGTTGGCTTTTCAAAGCAACGCAGCAAGAGTTCCATCTCAGCTGTCTGTACTTGAAAGTCTTCACTCTCCCTATATAGCTCGGCTATCTCATCATCATCAAACCAATAGCGAAAACCTGACTTTAACAGGGCTTTGGCTTCAGCATAGACATTGTCCATTGAAATACGCTTGGCTTTCTCTATGTCTATGGAAAGAACTTCAAAGGGCAGAAACCTTCTGCTGCCTGTCGGGTCTGTAAGAAAGTCATTGCCGTTCACCGATGCCACGAAGCTTGCCAAGTGGGGATGCTCCTCCACATATTTGTCATACGGCATACGGTACTTGACCATCGGACAGGTGATAAGGTTCTTCAGTTCGTTTTCGTCCCGCTTATTGAGGGCTTTGAGCTGGTCATCTATATTTACGATAAGGTTCTGACCGATATAAGTGAGTGTGTCTTTCTCCTGCGGATATATTTTTCCTGTGTAACTGTAACCGTGC
>JBGXXU010000053.1:0-29481 GCA_041814865.1 Phocaeicola sp.
ATTATGATGTTAACATTCTTTGACGCTGTTGTCATCGCGATGAGAACATGTTGCTATCGCGATAACAACATGATGCTATCGACTTGACAACATGTTGCTATCAAATCGACTATATGTAGTTAATTTGAAGGGGCGAGTTCGAGAGTTGACAAGGTACGAGGAGAATGCTTTTTCTTCCATATATAAAGAGGAGTAAGAATACACTTTTTTCCTGCGCTTCTCGTTCATTCGACAAAGCCTTTACAATATGGTCCTGATACGATGATGATGCCTCCCCCTCTGATGTATCACGTATCGAATCGGCTTACGCAAGTCCAAAACAAACGAAAGGAAAAGCATCGTCGGCCATCCCGTTTGCCAAGTGCAGCCGACAGCCGCATACCCGGAGAATAAATCGATGCGAAATAAGGAAATACCGACAATTGTAATTAAAATTTGCACCTTTCAAGCTTCCGAGCGAAGAGAAACGTAAAAAAAACAAATAAACATTTGCAAATGCAATTCTTTTTTCGTATTTTGCGTTCAGAAGATGTTGTGCAAAACAATATCGGGATAACAACTTAATTTTTTATTATCATGAAAAGAATAACTTTTTTGGTGCTCGCAGTGCTGATAAGCGTGGCGAGCCAAGCGCAAAATTTCCGTTGGGGCGTGACAGCCGGTGTGAACTTGGATAAGCCGACGATAACTTTCGCCCCTGTAACCCCTCGTTGGGGATGTTTCGTCGGAGTGAAAGTCATCTATGACATGCCTTTTGCAAAAGGACTCTATGCTACATCGGGATTGAACTTTTCGCACCACCAGTGGCACTGGGAATTTGAGAAGACGGAGGACTGGTTTTTCGATTATCAAATATTGCAACTGCCTTTGCACATCGGTTATCGACAAGCGTTGAGCGATAACTTCGCACTCTTCGCCGAAGTCGGTCCAACATTCTCTTGCGGGCTTTTCGGAAGGTGGCAACGCGATTACTACTCAAAAACAACTCCTTATTACAGAGATAAATACGAATTATACAAAACCCGGTACGACCGCCTCACCTGGTCGCTTAGCGCAAGAATAGGAGCCGAGTTTATCGACAAAATACGGGTTTCCGTAGGATACGACCATGGGATGACCGACGCTTGGAAGGGGAAGAGAAGTTCCACTTTGAAATTCCGTACCTACTCGGCTTCGGTGGCATATATGTTCTGACAAGAAACAACGAAGATGTATAACGAAAAAAAGGGGAGTCCCGAATACGGGACTCCCCTTTTTTTCATCGCACAGTCTGCAAATGCCACACCCGCACGCCTGCAAACCTTGCCGAGACACATCCTTATTTTGCAAAAGGACGGAAAAAGACTACTTTCGCAGTGAACAAATCGGGCATTTTACCATGCATCCTGCCTATACCTATATAAAAGAAAGACTGCAACCCCTCTTTCACGAAGCCGAAAGCGTCGCCATGGCAAAACATATTCTGACGGAAGTATTCGGACTTTCCACCCTCGCACTCTATACCGGCGAGAACACCGACCTGGACACAGCAGACTACGAAAAACTCGATACCATCGTGGCTCGCCTACAAGCCGAAGAACCTCTGCAATATATACTGGGATACGCATACTTCGGCGGACGAAAGTTTGCCGTTACCCCCGCCGTGCTGATACCTCGCCCCGAAACTGCGGAACTCGTGGAATGGATAGCCCAAGAACATACCGGCACCGCACCACGCCTGCTCGACATAGGAACGGGAAGCGGCTGCATCGCCGTATCGCTCGCCATTCTCCTCCCCGAAGCCGACATCACGGCTTGGGATATATCGCCCGAAGCACTCGCCATCGCCCGACAAAATGCCCGAACGAACCATGCAAATATTCGTTTCGCCGAAGTGGATATCTTGCGATACGAAGTTGCGCAACCGTCGGCGTACGAAGTCATCGTGAGCAATCCGCCTTACATCACCGAAGCAGAGAAAGCCGACATGGAAGCTCACGTACTGAATTGGGAACCGCACTCGGCACTGTTTGCTCCTCCGCAAGACGCGTTGGCGTTTTACCGTCGCATCGCAGAAACCGGCATGCAACTGCTGACACCGGGCGGTGCACTCTATTTCGAAATCAACAGACAGTTTGCTTCGGAAGTAACGGACGTGCTTCGCACATCGGGATACGAAAAGATTTGCCTGCGACAAGACATGTCCGGACACGACCGAATGATAAAAGCCATCCGCCCATGAAATCCTCTCAAGCAAAAGCTTGTTGCACCGAGACTCAATTGCAACAAAAGGCAGAACGGTACTGCGCTTCGGCGGAGCGTTGCGAGCAGGATGTGTTGCTCAAGCTATGCCATTGGGGAGCCACACCCGAAACCGAAGCACGCATCGTAGCCCACCTCTATCGCGAACGTTATCTCGATACGGCACGGTATTGCAGAGCTTTCGTCAGAGACAAATACAGACTGAGCAAGTGGGGGCGCGACAAGATAGCGATGCACCTCCGCATGAAACACTTGCCGGCAGAAGACATAGCCTCCGCACTCGAAGAGATAGACACCGACGAGTACGACGAGACCCTCGCACACATATTGCGGCAGAAAGCGCGCACGCTGAAAGCCGCTTCCGAATACGAACACAATGCGAAACTCATCCGCTTCGCGCTGGGCAGAGGTTATGCCATGAAAGAAATCTTGCGACAGCTGAAAACAAAAGACTTCAATGAGTATATGGAATGACTTGTACAGTATCTTCGTGCCGGCTTCCTGTGCGATTTGCGGTACCCGATTGCAGTATGGCGAAGAGTCGCTTTGCGCAGGGTGCCGTCTGTCGTTGCCCGCAACCGACAACACGACTGCCACACTCTTCCAAACGGAGCAACTGTTTTGGGGACGCTTCCCGATAGAACGCGTACAAGCTCTTTACTTCTACGAGAAAGACGGGACCATAGCCCGACTGCTCCACGCCATGAAGTACGAAGGACGCAAACAGCTGTGTTTCCGAATGGGCAAAGAGTTGGCTGCACACCTGTCCGAAAGTCGTTTCTTTGCCGATATAGATGCTCTGCTGCCTATCCCCCTGCATACGGAACGCTTGCGTCGACGCGGTTACAACCAAAGCGAGTGGTTGGCACGCGGTATCGCTGCACACTGTCCGAAACCTCTTGTGCTCGATGCCGTACAGCGTACACGCAATAATGCGACACAGACACGCACCTCTCTATTCAGTCGCAAAACCACCGAAGAAGCCTTGTTTCTTGCTACCCCTCAAGCCGAATGCTTGCGCCACCGCCACATCGCCATCGTGGATGATGTACTGACCACCGGCGCAACTGTCACCGCCTGCGCAGATGCGTTGCGACATATCGAAGGATTGCGCATCAGCATCGTCGTTTTGGCAAGAGCAAGGGAGTGAGAAGCAGCCGTTGTCTCCCGTCCCCTCTCAATCCCCCGTTTCAGCACGTCCAATTGTCTGCAAAAAGCCGATTCGATACGCGACGTATCAAAGAAAGGTTACATTGTAATCGTACCAAAACAATTTTGTAGATGCGTTTTCAAATGAACGGAAAGCACGAGGAAAGGCGTGCTTCTACTCCTTATTATATATAGAAGAAAAAGCATTCTCCTCGTACCTTGTCAACTCAAAAACTTAGAACTTCAAATTAACTACATATAGTCGATTTGATAGCAACATGTTGTCAAGTCGATAGCATCATGTTGTTATCGCGATAGCAACATGTTCTCATCGCGATGACAACAGCGTCAAAGAATGTTAACATCATAATCGCGTCAGGAAGGCATTGTAGAGACGTTTTTCCTCCATCAAAAACTCTGTTTTTTCAGACAATATGCCGATGTACCGTGCACGGCATTTATAAAACACTCGCTTGTCATCGTCTCCAAAAGAAAACCCTCTCTCGCCGAAGTGAAGCATCGGGCGAAAGAGGGCTTTGCAGTATGCCGTTCCGGGATTTCGGCTTAGAAACCGAATTTTCCGTTCTTGTTGAGGTGCGTGCTTGGGTCTGTTTGCGGTTCTATCACGTCCCAGTGTTCGGCTATTTTACCGTTTTCCACACGGAACAAGTCGTAGAAAGTCGTCTTTTTGCCGCCCAACAATCCTTCGCTCACCGTCAAGACGAAGTTTCCTTCGCCCAACACCTTGTGCACAGTGGTGTATTGCATGGTGATACCTTGTTCAGCCCATGCCGCGAGTGCCTTACCCAAGCCACTCAAGCCGTCGCCGATAGCAGGATTGTGCTGTATATAATGGTCGCCATCGAAATACGAAGTCAAAACTTCCATCTTTCCGTTCACCAGAATATCGTTCACGAAGCGCGCCACGAGTGCCTTGTTTTCTTCTGTCTTGTCGAGGTCCGCGATTTCAGTACAGCCATCCGTCATGGAGCGTCCCGAAGGATTGAGCGCAGCAGGTGTTTCCTGGAGGTTGTCCCAATGTTCCACGATGCGTCCGTTTTCGAAGCGGAAAATGTCGAAAGCTATTTTCGGACCGAAGAAGTTGTACTCCGTATGTGCAAAGACATAGTTGCCGTCTTCGAAAACACGTACCGTATTGACACGTGCAGAACCTTCGGGCAGTTGGCTGAGCAAGGCACCGAAACCTGCCAAACCATCGGCAGCCAAAGGATTGTGTTGAATGTACTTGTCGGGATTGATGTATGCCAACGGTTGAGTTTCGCCTGTTTCTATGCTCTTCAATAGAGCTTTTACTTTTTCTTTGTTTGTCATATCCGTTGTTTGTCGGGGTTGAACATGTTTGTTTTCATTCATCGCAGTGTTGCCGGAAACGGTCAAACTCAGCATTCCGAGAGCGAGTATTGCCATGATTGTTTTTACCTTCATACTATTTCGTTTTGATTTACAGTGCAAAGATGTGGTGTTTCATCGGATGCGGAGTGATACTTTTACACACAAGAATGGTAAAAGTCCGCCGAAAGCAGATATGGAAGTGAGAATTATGGTCGATTGACCTGTTTGCGAAAAGCCAACGGCAAAAGATGCGTATGCCGAAAGAAGAATTTGGTAAAGTTAGTGGCTTCGTCGAAGCCCAACGCATAAGCCACTTCTTTTACGGAAAGCGTACTGTGTGCCAGCAAACGTTTGGCTTCGAGTACGCGACGACGGTCTATATACGTTTTTGGGGTGATGCCGAACGCTTGTTTTACAGCGGCAGACAGCGTTTTTTCGTGAATGCCCAGTCTGTTCAGATAGTCGCTCACGCTGTACAGATGGGCATGATTTGTTTCAACTTCCCGACAGAAACGTTGCAATACCTCATGGGAGTTGCAATGCGAAGAACTTATTCGTCTGTCCGCTTCCAACAAGAAGATGCGCAAATAGTTGCGGGCAATGATGTATTGCAAATGGTCCTGCGATTTTTGCATCTCTGCATGAAAAAGCGTAAGAATTTCTTCGGAGAAAGTTTTGTCCGGAAAGAAGATGACCGGCTCGCCCCACGACGTAAACAAGGGCGAACCATGCAAAAAAGAAGTGTCGAAAGGTGTTTCCGCAAAAAACTCGGCAGTAAACAACACCGCCCAACCGTCGTATGCTCCCGAGCTGTCGAAGCTGCAAACTTGTCCGGGCGCAATCACTACACACGCTCCCATTTGCAGAACAATGTTTTCAAAGTCTATTGTCAAATGCAATTCGCCGTCCGTCACATACAACAGTTGGTAGAAGTCGGTGCGGTGTATTCGCTCCGTCAGCGTACGGCTTTTCCGCAGAAAGTCGAGCGGCTTTACCTCTATTCCTTCCGTTTGTCCCCGAAAAGCATATTTGACAATCTCGTTTTGCATACGCGCAACAGCTTTTAGCGTGTCTGTGTATAGCCTTCCGACTTGAGTATCTCCGTGACTTTGGATTTCAAGTCGCCTTGTATCAGTATTTGGTCGTCTTTCGCACTGCCGCCTACACCGCATTTGGTTTTCAGCAGTCGCGCCAACTCTTTCAGGTCTTCTTCGTTGCCGACAAAGTTGGATACGAGTGTGGCAGTCTTCCCGCCTCTTCCCTTTTTCTCGATGGACACGCGCAGTTGTTGTTTGTTTTTGGGCAATGTTTCCACCGCAGGTTCCTCGTCGTACTCATAGCGAAAGTCGGGATTGGTGGAATACGCCATGTTCAGTCTGTCTTTCCAGTCGTTTTGTTTCATATTTTCTTTGATTTCTGTTATTCTCGGTCTCTGTCCGGCGAGAAGCGAACGGGGTCATTGTACTGTTCTTGCAAACGAAGCAGTTCTTTTTTCAGTTTTTTCGTGATGCGCTCCGTACCCGGACGTCCGTAGATATTGTTCATTTCTTTCGGGTCTTTCTTCAAGTCGTACAGTTCCCACACATCTATGTCGTTGTAGAAATGAATGAGTTTGTAACGCTCCGTTCGCACACCGTAATGACGTTTCACGCGGTGCTCGGCGGGATACTCATAGAAGTGATAGTACAGCGACTTGCGCCAATCGGTCTTCTTGCCTTTGAGCAAAGGCAGCATCGAAACACCATGTATATCCGAAGGTATTTTCACACCTGCCAACTCGAGAAAAGTCGGTGCGTAGTCTATGTTTTGTACCATCTCCGCTATGTCGCCACGTCGTTCCAAGCCTTTGGGCAGACGCATCAGCAAAGGAGTACGCATAGACTCTTCGTACATAAAACGTTTGTCGAACCAGCCGTGCTCTCCCATGTAAAATCCCTGGTCGGAAGTATATACTATCAGTGTATTCTCGTCCAAACCTTTCGCCTTGAGATAATCCAAGACACGCCCCACATTATCGTCGAGCGACTTTACCGTCTTCATATAGTCGCGCATGTAGCGTTGGAACTTCCATTCGGTCAATGCTTTTCCTTGCGGTGCTTTGGCATAAAAATCTTCTATGACGGGTGTGTAGAAAGCATCCCATGCGGCACGCTGCGTGGAATCCATTCTGCCGATGAAGTGTTCGTACAATCTGCGCAAACGGCTCTTGCTGTCGGGACGCAGCATCTTCAAGTCGTAAATCATATCAAGGTCTTTGTCTATGCTCATTTCTTGAGCCGCAGCAGCAGGACGACCTTCGTAATTATCATAGAAGTTGTCGGGCATCGGCAACACTTTGTCTTCGTACAATTCCAAGTGCGGAAGGTCTGCCATCCAATTACGATGTATCGCTTTGTGATGTATCAACAAACAAAAAGGTTTGTTCGGGTCGCGTTCCTCTTCCATCCAGCGAAGTGCATCGTCTGTAATGAGATTGGTGATGTAACCGTGTTTTCTTACTTTCTTTCCGTCTTGCAAAATGAAATCCGGATTGTAGTAATCGCCTTGTCCGGGTACGATTTGCCAATAATCGAAGCCTACGGGCAAACTTTCCAAATGCCATTTGCCTACAAGAGCCGTTTGGTAACCTGCCTGCCGGAGCAAGCGTGGAAATGTTTGTTGTGTATTGTCGAAGATGCAAGTCGTATTGTCGTAGAATTTATTGGCGCAACTGTGTTTACCTGTTATCATGCAAGCCCGGCTCGGACCGCTCAACGAATTTGCCACAAAGCTGTTGGTGAAACGTACACCGTCTGCAGCTATTCTGTCCAAATTAGGGGTATGTATATAGCGTGTGTCGTAGCAACTCATCATTTGTGCCGTGTGGTCGTCTGTCATGATATACACGATGTTGTACGGCTTCCCGTTTTGTGCTTCTACCTTGCTACCCAACAGAGCCAAAGCCGCTGTCGTGTATAAAAAAGCATAAGGGTTTCTTGCTTTCATGCGATAAATTTATTGTTGAAGAATTTATAATCATTTGCGCGCTCGCAGTATTTCTCGCTTTCCATTGGGCGGGCCGGGCAGTCGTTCTACGGTAAAGCCCGCGCGTTGCAAGGTGCGACGGATTTCGCCTTTGGCGCAGTAAGTTGTCAAAATGCCTTCGGGACGCAGACTTTCATACAAGCGTGTCATCAGTGTTTCGCTCCACATTTCCGGTTGTTTCTCCGGTGCAAAGGCATCGAAGTAAATCACATCGTACGCCATGCCATCGAATGTACACGTAGTGAAGTCTGTTTCTCGTTTCTCCAAAACGAAATACGGACACAGTTCCACCTTCTTGTTCCATTCTGCCTCGTGCAAGGAGAGAAAACATTGCTTTGCTTCTTCCGTTTCCGCATAATTCAATAGCCCGACCATTTCCAACGGTAGCGGATAACGTTCCAACGTGGTGTAAAACACCTTTCGACGCATGGCAATAGCTTCCCGACTGGTAAGAAACGCATTCAAACCCGTACCGAAACCTATTTCCAATATATGAGGAGTTTGTGCCTTCGCGGCTTGCAAGCCCATGCCAATAAAGATATGTGCCGACTCGGTCATTGCTCCTTTTACCGAGTGATAGTGTTCGTTCAATTCGGGAACGAAAAGCGTATGACTGCCGTCTGCCGTTTTTTCTATTTCCATCATGCCCACCAATAGTCGATAATACCAAGCGTTGTCGCAGCTAATATGGCGTAACGCAATACTTTGCCTGTTGCCATGGCGATGATGACCGTCCATTTGTTCGCGCGCATCAGTCCCAACACGATGAGCAAGGCATCGCCTATCACGGGAATAAAAGAGAGAAAAGCCATCCACGCTCCACGACCGCCGATGAATCGTTCGGCTCGTTGCAACTCCGGTTCTTTCACACGCAGATAACGGGATATCCACTCACGCTTACCCAACCAACCGATACCGTAACACGTCAGTCCGCCCAAAGTATTGCCCGCTGCAGTAAAAGCGACGCAAAGATACGGGTCGAGTTTGGCTGCAATACAAGCCAACATCACGGCTTCGGAGCTGAAAGGTACTACCGTACCTGCCAGAAAAGCGGCGACAAACATACCGGGATAACCCCAATCGATAAGTACGGGTATTATCTCATCCATAAATTATAAAGAAAGACTGCCAGGATAACCAACAGGATAAGCGGGAAAGTGTATCGTGTAATTCTGTTGTACGTCTGCGCGTAATACACACCAAACATCAACGCTCCCAGCATGAGTTGCACCGGCAATAGCACCACGAGATGCAAAGGCTGAAGCAACATGAAAAGCAACAAACCGATTTGCAACGCAAAAACAGATTGCAAAAAGATACGCGTCTGCACCTTCTCTTTGTAAGCGGAACCCATGGCTTGCAAACTGCAGACGGTGGTTACTCCCAAAAGAACAAATATCGATATGATTTGATAATTCGGCAATACGCTGTAATCGATGGAACCGAATATCGGTTGAGAGAAAGGCATCCACAGCGAAGCGGTTTCTCCCGTCGCCAAAAGATAAACACCTCGTATCCAATAAGCAGCCAACCATCCCACAAGTGCCGCACCGAGCGTACGCAAGCTCATGGAACGCAAAAGAAACATCTGAAACAATAATACAGGGAGCAAACAAAGCAAGCCGGGAATAAAGACGGTGCCTATACCCCACAAAAAGAAGGCATGGAATATCGCTACGGTGGCATTTCCGGATTCGTAACTTCGGAACAAAGAAGCCAACAACAAAAGAAACAGCAAGGGGAAACAGTCTGTCCACGCAAAGGAATGCAGGCAGAAACATCCGGCAAAGGTAGCAAGGTAGAACACCGAGGGCAAAGAAGTACGCGTATGTATCAATGCAAAACCCGTATTGACTTCTATCAAGGTATAAGAAACAAGCAAAGCAATCCCCAGCGTAGCCCCATCCGCAAGACTTTGCGCCGTGAGCAGATATAAGAGTGCCAATAATCCCGTGACAAGAGGAAGCGTCCAACGCCCAACGGCAATCTCGTATTGAAAGGCATTCCTGTTATACATAAGTTTCTGATTATATAGGCAAAAGTAGATACAACTTGACAAGGATACAAGTTTTTCGTTGCCAAGTTGCAAGGAAGTCGATGACATAAGAATAAAAAAGCTCCTCACAGTCTTGTGAGGAGCTTTCCCTTTGTGATCCGCCTGGGGCTCGAACCCAGGACCCCAACATTAAAAGTGTTGTGCTCTCAAGGCATTTAAAAGCCTTCGCCTACGGCTCGACTTTCAAATGCAACCTGCTGAGCAAGCGAATCTTATCCTTTAATCAGTAGTTACGCAAACTCTCTGTTATTCTACCCTTGGTTTAACTCTCGGTTTAACTGGTTCATTGATTTAACATTAAATTTACTATCTCTAATATGACTTATCTCCTGTTATAATTTAGGAGAAATATCCACTCTTAAATTTGAATTAGTACGGGTAATAGAACATCACAATTAGATTACTTCATTAGGTATGCTGATTGTGAGTTAAAACTTATGTGGGTATGAATATGGAAGTTCCCCATATGAAGAAGAATATTTCAATATTCGTACCCAATAACCAAAGCTGCATAAGAGTTCCCTCAAATGCTGCCCTGCCTTAAATTAGTTTGTTAATTAGTCTATCTTCTTGTAGGTGGTCGTAGTAATATCGTCCAACTCTAAACCGCCGTCATCCGTATTATCCCAATCCTCAAAGGCAAGTACCAGCTTAGTAGCTGTAAGCTCATTGATAGTAAGGACATTCGAATCACCGTCATCGTAAGAGATAGTCAGTTTATTGTCTTTCAAAGACCAGCGACTTGTTTCTGTATATCCACCTTCAACGCGGCTCTCTATGCAAGTACCGTCAGTTTTGAACTCCCATAAGCCATTGGTGTAGGCTTCATCAGAGGTAACCACTTCCTTGTCATTCTCCACTTTGTGAATCTTCTCCCAAGTGGACTGCCATTTACCTATAAGGTTGGCTTGTTCAATGATTGTCTGTTCATCGTCATCATCACTACATGCTGTAAAGTTTACAGCCAACATGACCATTAGCAAGGTCGTTTCAATAATCTTAAAGTTTTCATTGTTAAATAATTAAATGTATAATATAAGATATTTCAAATATCGTTTAATTGTAGAATTATAATGCTGATTATTCCACTTATCACAGATATTGGTCCTGCTATGAGAAAATCTATCAACATTACAGGATTGTCTATCATTCTATGATACCATGTTGATTGACTTGCAGAAAAGTAGTAATAGGCAAATTGCCCCAATATGTACAAGTCAAAGACAATGTGATAGATTAAATAGTATTTCAATAGGCTCTTAGCCACTTTGCATAAATTTACTTTCATGTTAAATCATTTGGTTTATTATCTGTCTAAACACATCACCTGCCATCAATCCACCACTTGCAGGTAGCCCATCTTTATGAATGGAAACAATAATAGAATATTGGGGAGCATTAGCAGGGAAATAACCGCAGAACTCTACAATATAGCTTCCATCTTCAAGCTGTACTATCCCTGTCTCACCTGCAATTTGTACCTTATCAGACTTGGCAGGTTGTCCCAATCCATCAGTTACCACATATTCCAATGCCTGTTTCAGACTGTCAATATTGGCTTGGTTGTTCTTATTGTTCGCTATGGAATTGTAGGGAGTAAGTATTTGTAGAGGAGGGTCAAGGTTATTAATGCCCATATCCTTTAATTGGTCATAATATGCTTGGGTGTAACCATTAAAAGCCGTTTCCATTGCTTTATAAACAGCAATATCAGAACTGCTTGCTAATCCTTGCTTGATAGTAATCTTGCCATATCCACCTCTATGCCAATTATGGTCTTTGATGGTATCTCCCTTACAAATATAAATGCCGTCACCTACATCTACCGTATCAGCTAATTTGATTTTACCTGTTTCCAATGCTGCCAATATGGATATAGGTTGCATCAGTGCTGATTCGTATGCTTGGGAGAAGTTCTCACAAGGTTGGTAGTCTGCACTATCTTTCCTTTCAAGTCCAACCATAGCCTTTATATGCCCTGTCTGAACTTCCATAATGATAGCTTGCCCAGATAAGGCATTAAGTTCAGATAGTTTATTCTCTAAGATAAAGGTAGCTTTGACTTGTAAAGTGCTGTCTATGGTAGCAATTTGTTTATTTCTCTGTGTCTTTGATTGGCAGGATATTAAGGTAAATGGTAGGATTCCTAATAGACCAATCTTTACAGTCATTGCTTTGAGTCTCTTCATGAATTATCCAAATAGTTTACTAAATAACCATAACACAAATATAATCCCTGCCCCAAAAATAAATATTTGGAATAAGATGTATCCACAACCCATTCCACCCATAAGAGCACCAGAGAAAGCACCAGCTCCTCTTTCTCCATCATTAGAGCTTGAAGCTCCCCATATTGCGCCAATAATTATAGCAATAATAATAATCCAAATCCACATGATATTTTTATTTTATTTAATGTGGTCGTTAGTGCATATAGCCCAAATAATTCCTCCCACATTTATAATGTTATATAAAACAATAAGCCCCATAGATAAAGGCATTTCTCTAACAATTCCACAAGTTATTCCTATGGCAATTAATGAGATATATCCAATCTCATTATCTTCATATAAGGTAGCAATTAGGGACACTACTCCTGCAACAACAGAATAGGTTATAAATTCATAAGAAGTTAAATCTCCTAATGTAGTTTTATTTGTTATTTCTATCATTGAGAAGACTATATCCTTAGCAATCCATCCACCGCCAAAATAAACGATAAGTCCTATGACTATCCATATTAACTTTCCCATGTCATTGTTTCTTAAAGACGACACTCCCTAATGCGCTATTCTCTATCAACAATCCATTATTTAATTCTAATGTTGTTTCCTCTCCATTTAAATTGATAGTAATGGTAGAGTTGTTTGTACTCTCCCAAGTAAAGCTGACTTTCTGGGTATTGGTTATTCCCTCAACTATAAACAATCCACTTCCGTCACTATTGAATTTCCAAGAGGATAGTCCATAGTCATCATCTGTATCAGCTCTGTACTCTTTCCAAGTACCAACTATGGAGTTTGAACCTTGTGATTTATTACCACAAGAATTTAATCCTACACACAATGCAGCTACTAATGAAATTGCTAATAATCTAAATGCTTTCATATTTTATGGTTTAAAATTTATTGTTACACTTTTATTCCCATTCTTGGTAGTCATAACTACTAAAAATATATTGTTAGAATTTGAGCTTCTGTAAGCCACAATTTTTAATTCAATATTCCCTTGACGTGCAACAGCGATATAAGTGTCTTTATTATATTGATTAGGATATAATGTCATTTTATCTCCTGCTATGGCTATTGACACAGAAGTTTTATTGTCAGTTACTAACATATTAGAACAGTCAAAGCGGTCTGATGTATAACTACCCTGACTATCATTAATAGTGGCAGACGTTGGCTTAAACATTATTGCTTGGGCAAACGTAAAAGTAGTGTAACAAATTTGCATTAACAAAAACAGAATAATTCTTTTCTTCATGATTATTAATTTTCTCTTTCTTCTTTACTAATCCAAGAGTACCAAGGTAATGAAAAACTAAAGTGATATTTACCTATATGCTTTCCTCTTATATATTTACTTGTGCAAATAATTCCCTTGGATAGAATTTCTAATATCAGTTTAATAGTGTCTCTTTTATCACTATTAAAGGCATAAACATATGCTATCTTTAAAACGCCATCTAAGTAAATGGCGAATGGCTGGTTGTCATCTTCTTCATAATGTGTGTTAGAAGAATAAAAGTCTTTATATCGTATATAATATCCTCTTTTAAGAATAAAAGATAAATTCTCAATCCATCTCTTTCTATCCCAATATGGTATGTTTTCAGCCTCAACAATATCTACTATTTCATCTTCAAAAGGTATTTTCCTTTCTGAAAAATGTTTGTAGGAAGTAGCCATTTCAAATTCAGTCATAATTGTTTGGTATATTAGATATTTCTAAATTGAATCAAGCATTGCTTCATATAATGCGTCATCTTCTTTTATTTTCTTTATTGTTGAATTGAATTCAGACTCCTGAATTTGTGCTTTTAGATACTCTATTTTTGTATCTAAGACTTTCTTTTTCATTGTATAATTGGGGTTGATAAGTTTTAGTTTATCTAATGTTTGCTGTTGAGCAGGTGTGCGACCAATGTACTGAGATTCTAATTCCTTTAATTCTTCTTGCGCATTCTTTAATTCTTCAAAAAAATTACTGTTCATTATAATGGCAAATTAAGCTCACCTGCTTCCTGCGATGAATTGTAAATAAAAAAGGTGTGGAAGCTATATTTGTCTTACCCTAAAGTCTGGCTTCTCGCATTGCCTTGCTGTGGATAAAACAATAGCCCCACACCAATTTTGACAATATCTAAAGCCTTATAAAATAAGGTAGGTATTTATCAAATGGTATGGGTGCTATTGCTACCATCTTCACAGCATTACAAATTTTGCGAGAATTTGACTTTAGAAGATAATTTCAATAACACCTTTCGTTAAATATGTCCTTCCAATTCCCTATCTCATTAGTTCATTGGAATTGGTGCAAAGATAACAAAAGGTTTTAAATCAATCAGCATGGAGTGAAGATTAATAGTAATTATTGTGTTACTAAACAAGGAATTAATGGAGTATTTAATCAGAATTGCATCTGAAATCTCTAAATCCATGTGGGTATCAAATTTACTTCTCCCCATATAAAGACTAAATTCTGAATATTCTTACCCACCTTGAATTATTGTCTTTAGGTCAGCATATTGTTGGATATTCAAGAAGTGCTACCTGTAACATGATTAATAAGAGTTGAGATAGCTTTAAACTCTGTAAACTTATGGAATTGACTTACTTCTATAAGGCTGAAATGCCAAACTACCAAGATGGGACTTTAGATGTATCTAAGCTCAATATTCTATAGATTTGGGACAGAACCATTCAGACCACTATAAAGATGAATCTTAATAATCCTGTCCCAATTCATTAGAAGCTCAAACAGTCATAAGTCTGTAGAATCTCTTCCTGCCTTAATCCCAAGTATCTTTTAGTAATGGCAACAGAACTATGGTTGAACAGTTCCATGAGCTTTACTAAGGCAAGTTCAGCATTATCGCTGTTCATGTTATAGACCTGCCTGCCAAATGTCTTTCTAAGTGAATGGCAGCTAAAGTTCTTAATCTTTAACCTGTATTTCTTCTTCACCTCTTTAAGAATGATATTGATTCTTTGGACTGTGAAGATAGTGCCTTTCTGACTTACCAAGATAGGTGCATTGATTCCAACAGGATTTATATGCTCGTAGCACTCTTTAATATGCTGCTGTAATTGTGGATTCAGTCTGATAGTTCTTATCTTGCCTGTCTTCTTCTCAATTACTGTAAACTCGTCAGTACCTAATATCTGCTTCCATCTTAGAGATAGAATATCAGATATTCTTAATCCTGTGAAGCATCCCAAACTAATAAGGAGTGAGATTTTATAATTCTCGTCTTTGGCTAACTTCCTTATGAGGTTCATTGCATCAGACCAAACAAGATAGTCTGCCGTTGTGCTTGAATATTTAAGTGACATAATGTTCTGTTTTATAGGTTAATGAATAGAAGTGAATATTAATTCTGAGTTGGATTTGCTAACTCCTTGATTATTAAAGGAACATTCACTAATAGTAGAAGTGAATATGCTAAGGACACCCAACTTAAAAGTTGAGTGCCCTTTACCTTATTATAATTCTCCCTCGTCTGCGAAGCTGTAATATCCTGCATCTGTAAGAATGAGGTGGTCTGTTACTGTAATTCTCATAAGTCTTGCAGCTTCTTTGACCTGCTTAGTAATCTCCATATCCTGCCTACTTGGTCTTGGATTACCGCTTGGATGGTTATGTGCAAGGATAATGGCTACTGAATTGGTGAGCAATGCAGCTTGCAGGATAACTCTTACATCAACGGTTGTGTCTGTTATTCCTCCCTCTGATATAAGAGTATATCCCAAGACTTGGTTAGCTTGGTTTAGGAACAAGACTTTGAAATATTCCTTGTAACAGATTGTACCCTCCTTATATGTGGGGAGTAAGACCTTGTAAGCATCCTCCGAGCTATAAATTTTACTCCGAGTTTTTGATGTGGATTTGTAAGTGAGTCCCACTTCTCCAACTGTGTAATCCATGTCTAATATTTTACTATTCATTCTATCAGTATTAATGTGGTGGTGGAAGAAAAATCGGACAGTTAAAATGGTCTGTCGCCATATTCATAAACAAGAATTGAATTGCATACTCTATCGTAGAATGAAAATCCGCAACAAGTATGGAAGTAGCTTTCATAAACTGCTGCATATTCACCATGCTGCCTACTGTTCCTATCCAAAAATGAATCAAACTTGTGCAGCCAATATTTAAGTGCTTGCAAGCGTTTGATGTATTGCAGATTGTTCTCACAGTAGCATAATTTCTCTTGTAAAGAGGTGATATGATTGATAGTATTTTCAATTTTAGATTTATCCATAATGTCATAGAATTTGTAGAGTGTATAAACAGAAAAAGGACACCTAACTTAATAGATGTCCTTTTAATTAATAAGATGTGATAATGTAGTTACTTCTTGGAATAATGATATTTCATGGAGAATATGTAAATCTCTATCATATCATTATGCACAGAATAAATAAGCCTATGCTCTGAATTAATTCGTCTTGACCATTTACCTGCCAATTCATATTTGAGAGGTTCAGGTTTACCTATGCCAGTGTAAGGATGTTCCAATATATCAGCGAGTAATTTCTTAATGCGTTTGGTTATGTTGGGGTCATTCTTTTTCCAATATTCCCAATGCTCTTGTGCAATAGGAGTAAATATCAGTTTCATAGTTCATCTAAATTTACTTCTATTCCTCTGCCTGCCTTTAAGTCTTCTTCTCCTTTACGAATATCATTCATGGTCTGTTCAGAAGACATGATATATTCGGTCTCCTTCAAAGAATTATATTCTTCCAAAGAAATCATTACTACTCCCGTACCATTACCACGATTGACAAGTACCGTATCGCAATCGTCAATAACCGAGTCAATATAACCTTTTAGATTGGCTCTTAAATCTGTGTAATTGGCTGTTCTCATAAATCCTCCTTTTTATAATGCAAACATATGTACTTATTTGCGTACTTACAAATATAATTAGTTAATTATTAAGTATGAAGAAAGGACACCAACTTAATGATGTCCCTTCCTCTCTCAATCAACAATCCACTCAGCCCAAGAACCAAGCGTATTTGTTATCAAGTCCTTGCAGGACGTTGTTAATTCCTACACTGACTTCCGTAGCGTTTACGGCTCGTTGCAGATAAGTATCAATGTAGCTTCCCTTGTTAGCCTGCGTCAAAAGGTTGTGGAAATCGAACATTGATATAGCGTTGTCCTTTGCTCCGAACACTTCGTTGTGATAGTAATCTCTGCATACGCTGTTTATCTGACTGTCCGTAATCAGAAGTCTTGGAATGGCTTTCTGCCTTGCTGGTGACAATGCTTGAAACATTCTCATCCGTCCAACAATCTGTGCAAATTGTGTCTCGGACAATGAAGTGTTGGTAAGAGACTGTATCAAGTGGATTTCTTTTGCAGGGTTGAAGCTGTGGAACAATTCAAGCACATTTCTGTAAAGTTCGCTGATATTAGTCACTTCCATATTGAACTTGACACCTTCTCCCGTTAAAATTTGATTGCTACAAATTCTAACTCTCCAGCCAACAAAAACTGAAAATTTCTCCAAGCCTTTGGATGCACGATAAAGGTTGAGGTCTGAATAATTCCTCACCCCACCGATGCACAATTCAAGCCTTTGCCCTCTTACCGTTTCGATAATGGTTGGAATGGTAAAGGCAAATGCAAGACGTTGGTAGAATTGTGTCTTTTCACACTCCAACAATTCCGATGCTTTCTTGCCCAAACTTTGGGGTGTTCTACCGCGTACAATGTGCGAGACTCTAATATCCGGCTCATTCACTCTTTCACCTGCATAGAATGAACAAGCCGCATCATGCACACATGAAATAAAGTCTTGATGTGCGATAGTCAATTCTTGGTTAGCCCAAGTTGGAACGACACATTTGTTTGTAAGCTCGTCCATAGTGATTGCATCGGTGTTTGCTTCCAAAAAGTTTACGCTCGGCTGTACAGTTGGTTCGTCTTGGATAATGGCAGCTTCTTCCGCATACTCGCCTAAGTTAAATCTCGATTGGTTCTGTGCCATGATAGGCATAATTTGTAATGCTTCCATAATGAATTTGAATTAAAAGATTATTGATTGAATGGATTTAACAAGAACAGACCTAAAACACAAGTGAATTCCTTCACTTGCATCTAAGGCTCGTTCTATGTCTTTCCCTAAAGATTCTTTCAAAGGAAATGAGGAGCATTAGTAAATTATATCTTGGCTACGGGAATAGAGTTGTGAACATATACGCTGCCAATAGAGAATGTCTTTTAAATTGATGATGTGAGGTGATAGTGCAATTATAAAAGCATTCTTTTTTCTTCGGCAAGCATGAGGGGGGCTAAAAGAGGGGTGCAGCCGGACGGTGCGAAGCACCGGGCGGCTGCGCCACCCGTTGCTTCAATTAGTGTTAGTTCAGCAATTCATCTTTGAACCTCTCCAATTTGACTTTAGCACCGTTCCGATTGCTGCGCTTCACATCGAAATAATCTTTGATAAGAGCTTCGGACAACTTGCACGTTGCATCTTTCTTACCGTCTCCATATCGGGAGTAGGTTATTCCGTAACAGTCCAACAGGTAAGAAATTCTATCAAGTACATTATTTACGAGGATATATAAATCGCTACCCGTTTCTGTTTCAAATTCACTTCTTATGTCTGATAGGAACTCTCGGCTGAATCTTTGTTGCAGAGCTTCTTCCTGCTCGGTCTGTTCCAACAGTTTCTTGATTGTAGTCTTGCTGTACTTCTGTTGTTCGATAACTTCTCGCCCCAATTTGAAGAACGCATTGATGAGCCATTCTTCTTCTACACACTTGGCTCGGAGAAGTTGTACAGCATTTTCATCTTCCTTGATGTTGCTTAAGACGGATACAATGAACTGCCATTTCTCTTTGGTCTTGGCTGCTTTGATTCTGTAAATGTCATCTTCACCGACCGCTTCATCTTCGGGTTGGAAGTCCACATTGAAATATCCTGTATCTTCGTATGCCTGTCTAAGTGCATTGGGTGAGAGGTAATATCCTTTCACCTGCTCATCGAGTAATAGTTGCTCTATGGCGAACCTGTCAAATCCGTTCCGTTCGGAATTGAGGACTTCGTTCAGCCGTAACCGTTTTAGTTCCTTGTCATAATATGTAGAATCATCAGCTTTTATTTTTTCCTGTTGAATGGCTCGGTAGCATTTAATTCTCGCTTCGATGTCTGCCTGTACTTCTTCATCGGATTTAGCTTTAAGTTCATTCGGAATTGAGGCAACAACCGTAAGCGAGTTGTACCTCTTCCCGTTGGGGAACACGTGTCTGAATCTTCCTTGACATTGGATAGCTTCAGTGAACGGATTGATTAGAGTGTGTTTCACATGGTCGTAGTTCGACAACACCAGCACATCGCAAAGTTCTTTCAGATTGATGTCTATTGACGGGAAGAACCTTAATGTAAACAGGTTCACCTTTCTTAGAGGAAGTTCCAGCTTATCCGTACTGTGTTCCAAGAAACGGCTCTTTAACTTGTCGGCACTCTCTTTTGAACAGAACACTTTGTAGTCGTCCTTTTTTATTATTCCGTCATGCAGCAATGATTCTACGATGTTACATATACCCTCTGTCGTTTTGTAGAAGATGCACACATGAGGAGAGTTGTTATCCAACAGGTTCTTTACTTCCTGCTTTACTCGCTTGTAAAAGCTACGTGTTGTTACCAAAGTCATGTCCTCCCGATAGTCATAGTCGGGCTTGATTTCTATCCACTTGAATTGGTGGCGCAGGAACAGGGTTAAGGTGTACTTGCTCGGCTTTAACGGAGTGGCAGATACGAGAGCCTTTCCCTCAAACTTGAAGAACTCCTTCATCGGGGCGGATATGCTTCTGCGATAGTCTGTATCTTCTGTTAAGTGCTCGGATTCATCGAACAGGCAGAAGTATTCCTTGTAAATGTTCATCCTAAGTTGCTTTGCTGCTTTTAAGACTTTGTTTTCAAACCCTTCGGGAGTAGTGATAATTTTTTTGTACTTGATATTGGAGTTATTGAGGTAGGCGGTCAGTTTCTTAACGGTTACTTCTTTGAACACTCCTTGTGCTTCGTCAAACGCTTGCACTTTGTTCTCCACCGCAGAACGATACGGTTCGATTACGATAGAATTTCTCGGACTTAACTTTGCATTCAACTCCATATAAGTAGCTCCTGTACCTGTCATTACCTTATTAATAATGGCATTGCTCGGTAGCATGGGGTAGCCTTGTCTTTTTAAGGCTTCGGATAGATACTCTCCCTTGTGGATGTTCAGTAGCTCCACGTCCAATGTCTTGTGCTTAGTGTCATTCATGGCGCATTGGATTTAGGGGGTAAGAAACTTGAAAGAACCTGTTGTTATATGGGTGTGATGATTTTGTTACCCCACCCGAAGAATGGAGTTCAGACCCATATAAAGTTGTAAAACTCGTGAGCCGATTAAGACTTGTCGGGGTGACAAGTTCCGATTGGCGACTCAATCCAATTGTTCGGTAATCTAAATTCTTGTTCATTGTTTGAAGAATTTAAAAATTTAACAATTGGACTAAGGGGAATAAATAAAAAGCTCCTGCAACCAAGTTCTTCTTATGATTGGATACAATCCACCCGTACAAGGTGTGAATGAATATTCATCCAATAATAAATTTCGGAAGTCATTGTTCCGAGAACTTAGTTGCAGAAGCCGCTACTTATGCAGTAGAATTTAATTGCTGACAAGCTTCTTATATGGTTACCTTTCTTAATTATCTCACTTGATAACTGCACTGTCACGCGAACCATTATTAAAAACAGGAGGGCTTATTTAAGTCTTAGCCCGTATCTTCTACCACATTGTAGAATTGGTACAAAGATATAACTTTTCATTCGTATTGCAATGGTTTCAAAGTAAATTCTTCATGGCATTGCCTATCTGCTCATTGTCGAAACTGTCGAGGTAAGTTTGCGTTATCTTCTCCGAACTATGCCCTAAAGATTCACTGATAATAGCCGTTGAAACTCCTGCCCGTTTGAGAACTGTCGCATACGAGTGCCGGGCAACGTATGTGGTCAAGGGTAATGGCAACTTCAATTTATCGCCAATATCTTTGAGATACTTGTTTACCTTTGCCAACACCTTATGCAGCCTGTTTGCAATCTGTACTTCCGTCTTATGGAACGGTGAAAGTATCGGGAATAGATAAGGCGAATGCTCGTCATTGTACTTGCGGATAATTCTAACAGCCTTGTCCTGCAAGGGGATAATAATCTGTTTCTTGGTCTTCTTCCTGTAATAGACAAGCTGACCGTCCACAATGTTGCTCCGTTCCAACATAGCCATATCAATAAAGTTGATTCCAGCTGTGAAATAGGAGAATGTGAACAAGTCTATCGCTAAGCACTCCATGTCAGACTTGCCTTTATAATTGATAATTTTTTGAATGTCCTGTTTGGATATAGCTCTCTTGGCTGTTTGCTGGTTCACCTTTGACAGCTTGTAGGAATTAAAAGGGTAGGCAGTGGTCCGCTTGGATTCAATAGCTCTATTGAACACTGCACGCAAGTGCCTAAGTCGTGTACCTATCGTGTTAATGGCATAATGGTTTGACTTCATCCACTGCTCATATCTCTTTAGCCAAGCAACATCAATATCAGAGAATGGCATGTCAAGATGCTTGTTGAACTTTACAAAAGACGAATAGGACACTTCAAACATTCCTGCATATCTTAGTCTATGCTCGTTTTTGAGTGCTTGGATATAGTTTTGAAATTCTTCTCCAACGGATACGGGGTGCTTGGATTGTAAGGTGTCCGTGGCTTGGAGTAGGGTTGTGGCAGTATACTCCGCGTTATTAACTTTTTTATCCAAGATGATTCGTTGGATTTCACTAATCTTCTCGTTTATGAGAATGAGTAATGCTTCATAGTTGGGACATTTGGGCTTGGGCAGGTTCTTCTTGAAGTCCCAATGCACAGGATTGACAGAGATTCCCACACTCTTGTACTTCTTCTTTCCATTCTTACAGATTCTCACCATAAGCGGTGATTCTCCATTCTTTAAAACCTTTGATTTGTAACACGTTACATTAACAGTTGCTTCCATTCTTGGTTTAACTCTCGGTTTAACTGAACCATGTAAACCAGCGTAATTCAGACATAAAAAAAGAGAGCTACTTTTATGTAACTCTCTGATTTCTAGGTGATCCGCCTGGGGCTCGAACCCAGGACCCCAACATTAAAAGTGTTGTGCTCTACCTGCTGAGCTAGCGAATCTCCGCTGTGCATTCTTTTTCAGAAATGCGTTGCAAAGGTATGGCTTTTATTTGAACCTGCAAGCGTTTTCTCTTATTTTTTTGATACAACGTATTTTCTTGACAGAAAAGGACCACATAGACGCGCAGAAACAGACGAGTCGCAAGCAACTTTCGGCTTATGTCGGAGATACACAGCATGTATCTCTCGTTTTTTTCGCACGCTCTCATACTTATATATTATAGAAAAAAAAGAGAATTCTTCGCGCACCTCATCAACTCAAAAACTCGTCCCCTCGAATCAGCTATATATTGCCCATTTGATAACAACATGTTGTCAAGTCGATAGCATCATGTTGCTATCGCGATGAGAACATGTTGCTATCGCGATGACAACAGCGTCAAAGAATGTTAACATCATAATCGTATCGAGAAGCCATTGTAGAGCCGTTTTTCTTTCGCCATAAACAGACTTGGGAGAGGTCCAGACACCTTCGTTTTTCATACATGCCAGGGACATGCCGTTGCACATCGCATCGATAGCCCGATGCGGTATTTGTCGATGAAAAAAGATGAGCGGCAGGAAATAGTTGCAACTCCATCCTATTGTGTCTCAATGCCGAAGTTTCGTTTTTATGAAGCTTATCTCTTCTTTTCTTTTGCTAAATCTACTTACAAAACGCTCTAAATGATATGACAAGAGCATAAGTTTGTTAAAAAAGAAAGGCAAAAATAGGTAGAGTAAGAAAACTTTCTACTTTTGCTCTAAAAGATTTGACTATGGGAATGCTTTACGTAGTGCCTACACCGGTTGGCAATCTGGAAGATATGACATTCCGCGCCATCCGCATTCTGAAAGAAGCCGATTTGATATTGGCTGAAGACACACGCACCACGGGCATACTCCTGAAACACTTCGATATCAAAAACACATTACAATCACATCACAAGTTTAACGAACACCGTATGGTGGAAGGAGTAGTACAGCGCATCCAAGCCGGCGAAACGGTAGCTTTGGTTTCGGATGCAGGTACCCCCGGTATTTCAGACCCCGGCTTCCTGGTGGTAAGGGAATGCGTGCGTCATGGCGTGAAAGTACAGTGTCTGCCGGGTGCCACGGCTTTTGTTCCGGCACTGGTTGCTTCGGGTTTACCCGACGAACGTTTTTGTTTCGAAGGCTTTCTCCCACAGAAGAAAGGCAGGCAGACACGCTTGCAACAATTGGTCGGAGAGAGCAGAACCATGGTTTTTTACGAATCGCCTTACCGATTGGTCAAGACGCTGACGCAACTGTCCGAACACTTGGGCGTGGAGCGAGAGGCGGCAGTCTGTAGAGAAATATCGAAAATACACGAAGAATGCGTGCGAGGAACTTTACAAGAACTCGTGACACACTTTACGGAACACGCGCCCAAAGGTGAAATAGTACTGATAGTAAAAGGCGACATATAACATATTATTTATCTATAAAAACAGACGAGTATGAAAAAGTTAGGATTCTTAGCAGTGTGCATGATGGTTTTCTTGGCATCGTGCAACGAAGGAAAAAAACAACAGGAGGCGTTGAAAGCGCAAAACGACTCTCTTCTTCTTGAATTGATAAACAGAGATGCGGAAATGGACAACATCATGGGCGCATTCAACGAAATACAAGAAGGTTTCCAAGAAATCAATGTGGCAGAAAACAGAGTGGACATGCGTGGCGCAAATCTGGAAAGCCAATCGGCAACCGAAGGCATCAAACAAAACATCCGCTTCATCAGCGAAAAGCTGAAAGAAAATCGCGAGAAGATTGCGAAACTGGAAACCATGTTGAAGAGTTCCAACGTGAAGTCCGACCAAATGAAAAAAGCACTTGCCGGATTGATGACGCAATTGGAAGAAAAGCAAAAGCAAATAGAAGTATTGCAAGCGGAATTGGCATCGAAAAACATCCGTATCGCAGAACTTGACGATGCGGTGATGAGCCTGAATCGTAACGTGAGCGACCTCGCAGCAGAAAACGAAGCAAAAGCCAAGACAGTAAGTGCACAAGACCAAATGCTGAATACGGCTTGGTATGTGTTCGGTACGAAGAAAGAATTGAAAGAACAAAAAATCTTGGCAAACGGCGACGTACTGAAAACGCAAGATTTCAACAAAGACTACTTCACGACAATAGACATCCGCGATGTGAAAGAAGTACGTCTCTTCTCCAAGCATGCAGAATTGCTCACCACACACCCGAAAGGTTCTTACGAATTGAAGAAAGACGACAAGAAACAGCTGACACTTGTCATCACCAATCCGAAAGAATTCTGGAGCGTATCTCGCTATCTCGTAATTCAAGTGAAATAACATCCGCTTCGGGCTCGGCTCGAACGAAAGAACATCAAATCGTTTCGGTTTCCTCGCGAAGCCGAAACGATTTTCTTTTATCTCTCCGTCACGGGAAGCTGTGTTCCGCCTCTGCCGTGCAAGCGGCTTTAATACGTGTGTCACACGTCAAAAAAGCCAACACGACAATCGCGCATGCCTCAAACAACGATACTTAACTGTCGAAAACTTGTCGGCAATAAAGAAAACTTTATCTTTGCAACTTCTTAGTATATAAGGATAGACGAACATTCAAAAGTTTAGATGACGGTTATGAAGTTGGATGCACTCACCGCCATATCTCCCATCGACGGCAGATACAGAGGAAAAGTAGAACAGCTGGCAAGTTATTTTTCGGAATTTGCCTTGATAAAATACAGAGTACGTGTAGAAATAGAGTATTTCATCGCTCTGTGCGAGTCGGGGCTTCCTCGATTGGAAGATTTCGACAAGACACGTTTCGATGCACTGCGCGATATTTATCGTTCGTTCGACGAAAAAGATGCACAGCGCATCAAGGAGATAGAATCTGTGACCAATCACGACGTGAAAGCAGTGGAATACTTCATCAAGGAGAAATTCGATGCACTGGGTTCGCTCGAAACATACAAGGAATTCATTCATTTCGGTCTGACTTCGCAAGACATCAACAACACATCCGTTCCGCTCTCCATCAAGGAAGCACTCGAGGATGTTTACTATCCGCTTATCGAAGAATTGACAGCACGTCTGGAAGCAGATGCACAAGTCTGGGCAGAAATACCCATGCTGGCGAAAACACACGGACAACCTGCCTCGCCCACACGTTTGGGCAAGGAAGTGGCAGTCTTCGCCTATCGCCTGCGTAAACAACTGGATGTGCTACGCAATACCGTGCTGACGGCTAAGTTCGGCGGTGCGACAGGCAATTACAATGCACACCATGTAGCCTATCCGCAAATAGACTGGCGCGCATTCGGCGACAAGTTCGTGGCAGAAAAACTCGGTTTGCAACGCGAAGCCTATACCACACAAATCTCCAATTACGACAGTTTGGGAGAAGTGTTCGATGCACTGAAACGCATCAATACTATCATGATAGACATGAACCGCGACTTCTGGCAATACATCTCCATGGAATACTTCAAACAAAAGATAAAAGCAGGAGAAGTAGGCTCGAGTGCCATGCCGCACAAAGTAAATCCCATAGACTTCGAAAATGCGGAAGGAAATCTCGGTATCGCCAATGCTGTGTACGAACACCTGTCGGCAAAACTTCCCGTTTCCCGCTTGCAACGCGATTTGACGGATTCTACCGTATTGCGCAACGTAGGCGTTCCTTTGGCACATTCCATCATTGCCATTCAGAGCAGCTTGAAAGGTTTGAGCAAACTCCTGCTCAACGAGCAAGCCATCAGCGCAGATTTGGACAACTGTTGGAGTGTGGTGGCAGAAGCCATACAAACCATACTACGTCGCGAAGCATATCCCAATCCTTACGAAGCCCTGAAAGCTTTGACACGCACCAACGAAGGTATCAATGCGCAAACCATCGCCGCGTTCATCGAAACACTCGACGTAAGCGAAGATATCAAGCAAGAATTGCGTGCCATCACACCGCACAATTACACAGGAGTTTAACTCAATCAATATAAGAAAAGCCCGAGAGGGTAGTATTAACGTATCATCAATATCAATAATGACAACAGAAAAAGAAAACGGACCGGAAAGAGATTTCGGCAGGTCTGAACGTGGGTACAACTCGTACAACAGAGAAGGCGAACAAAGAAACAATCGTTACGAAAACTCGTACAATCGTCGCCCTTCGTACAACCACGACTCGAACAACA
This sequence comes from Phocaeicola sp., assembly GCA_041814865.1. GTDB lineage: Bacteria > Bacteroidota > Bacteroidia > Bacteroidales > Bacteroidaceae > Phocaeicola. Next base: position 26,436 of record JBGXXU010000053.1, read on the forward strand.
GAAATTACGGTAATAGCTACGAGCGTAGCGAACGCCGCTTCAATCCCAATCGTGAAGAAGGAAACAATTCGTTCCGTCCTTCGTACAACAAACCTCGCTTCAACAACAACGAGAGCGGACAACGCCCATACGGCAATCGTGCACCGCGCCCTCGTATCAACGAAGGTTACCACAACACGGGCTATCGTGACTTCAATCGCGAAGAAGGTTACGAAAACAGACAGGAACGTCCCTACCGTCCGCGCTTCAACGGCGACGAACGTCCGCAACGCCCTCGCACCAACAGCGGTTACCAACGCGATGGCGAGCGTTCAGGTGGTTTCCGTCCGCGCAACAACTATTATGCGCAAGGCGGAGGATACGAACGTCGTCCGCAACAAGGCTTTCGTCCGCGCACATCCGGCTACAATCCGAATGCGAAGTACAGCATGAAGAAACAAATCGAGTACAAAGACATCTTGACAGACCCGAACGAACCCATCCGTTTGAACAAATTCTTGGCGAATGCCGGTATTTGCTCAAGACGCGAAGCCGACGAATTCATCACGGCCGGTGTGGTAAGCGTGAACGGTGTGGTGGTGACAGAACTCGGTACGAAAGTAAAACGCGACGATGAAGTGAAATTCCACGACCAACCGGTGAGTATAGAACGCAAAGTGTACATCCTCCTGAACAAACCGAAAGATTGTGTAACAACTACCGACGACCCGCAAGAGCGCAAGACAGTACTCAACCTCGTAGCCAACGCTTGTCGCGAGCGTATCTATCCCGTAGGACGTCTCGACCGTAATACGACAGGTGTATTACTCTTGACCAACGACGGTGAAATGGCGTCGAAACTCACACATCCCAAGTATTTGAAGAAGAAAATATACCATGTGTATTGCGACAAGAACGTGACACGTGCAGACTTAGACCAAATCGTGCAAGGCATAGAATTGCCCGACGGCGAAATACATGCGGATGCCGTAAGTTATGCGTCGGAAACAGACAAGTCGCAAGTAGGCATCGAGATACACTCGGGGCGCAATCGCATCGTGCGTCGTATCTTCGAAGCATTGGGTTATCGTGTCATCAAACTCGACCGTGTTTACTTTGCCGGTTTGACAAAGAAAGGTCTTCGCCGCGGCGACTGGCGTTTCCTCACCGAAGCCGAAGTGAATATTCTCCGCATGGGAGCTTTCGAATAAAACAAATTCTATCCGCAACAAACACACCGTCTTGTTGCGGATAAATCATAAATACGCATATAAACAATGGAAACAATTCGTAGAACAAAGATTGTAGACTTGTTGCAACGTAAAGACTTCGGTGCGCAGGTCTGTGTGAAAGGATGGGTACGTACCCGTCGCGGTAGTAAACAAGTGAGCTTCATCGCGCTCAATGACGGTTCTACAATAAATAATGTGCAAGTGGTGGCAGACTTGGCAAATTTCGACGAAGAAATGCTGAAGCTCGTGACTACCGGTGCCTGTCTTTCTGTGGAAGGCGAATTGGTAGAGTCTTTGGGTTCGGGGCAGGCTTGTGAAATACAGGCACGCCACATCGAAGTGCTCGGTGCTTGCGACAATACTTATCCTTTGCAGAAAAAAGGACACTCGCTGGAGTTTTTGCGCGAGATAGCACACTTGCGTCCGCGTACCAATACGTTCGGCGCAGTATTCCGTTTGCGTCACCACATGGCGATGGCGATACACACGTTCTTCCACGAACGCGGTTTCTTCTATTTCCACACGCCCATCATCACGGCTTCGGATGCGGAAGGAGCAGGACAAATGTTTCAAGTAACGACGTTGGACATCGACAATCCCAAGAGAAAAGAAGACGGTACCGTGAACTACGACGAAGACTTCTTCGGCAGTCCGGCAAACCTGACCGTTTCGGGACAGTTGGAAGGCGAGTTGGCTGCAACTTCTCTCGGTGCCATTTACACGTTCGGTCCTACGTTCCGTGCCGAAAACTCCAACACACCGCGTCACTTGGCAGAGTTCTGGATGATTGAACCGGAAGTGGCATTCAACGATATCAAGGACAACATGGACTTGGCAGAAGACTTCATCAAATACTGTGTGAAATGGGCTTTGGACCATTGCGCAGACGATGTGAAGTTTCTCAATGACATGTTCGACAAAGGACTCATCGAACGTTTGCAAAGTGTGTTGAAAGAGTCGTTCGTGCGTTTGCCTTACACAGAAGGCATCAAGATACTCGAAGAAGCAGTGGCTAAGGGTCGTAAATTCGAGTTTCCCGTATTCTGGGGAGCCGATTTGGCTTCCGAACACGAACGCTATTTGGTAGAAGAGCACTTCAAACGTCCCGTTATCCTCACGGATTACCCGAAAGAAATCAAGGCTTTCTACATGAAGCAAAACGAAGACGGCAAGACCGTACGTGCCATGGATGTCCTGTTCCCGAAAATCGGCGAAATCATCGGTGGTTCCGAACGCGAAGCCGACTACGACAAGCTGAGCACACGTATTCAGGAACTCGGCATACCGATGAAAGATATGTGGTGGTACCTCGATACGCGCCGTTTCGGAACTTGCCCGCACGCGGGTTTCGGTTTGGGCTTCGAACGCTTGTTGCTCTTCGTGACGGGTATGGCGAACATTCGCGACGTGATACCTTTCCCACGTACACCGCGCAGTGCGAATTTCTAAATACGCACTCCTTTTTTCATGATATGAAAAAGCACTTCTTCGGAGGTGCTTTTTTGTTTGTTCCGCTTTGTTTCCCGAAGAACTTTCTCGTCCCATTTCTACAGGAAGCCGGAGTGCGGACGCAGCAGACAGTCCTGTCTTCCTTCTGCGGTATTTCCTCTTCAATTATAATAGAGAAAGAAGAAAGCCTCGCCGAAAGCATACGACCGTTTCTGCATAAATATACACTCTCCCCTTGTACCTCGTCAACTCCCGAACTTCGAACTTCAAATTGGCAACACGTTGCCAATTTGATAACAACATGTACGCAAGTTGATAGCATCATGTTGCTATCGCGATAAGAACATGTTGCTATCGCGATGACAACAGCGTCAAAGAATGTTAAC
>JBGXXU010000054.1:0-9194 GCA_041814865.1 Phocaeicola sp.
CGATTATGATGTTAACATTCTTTGACGCTGTTGTCATCGCGATAGCAACATGTTCTTATCGCGATAGCAACATGATGCTATCGACTTGACAACATGTTGTTATCAAATTGGTAATATATTATCAGTTTGAAGTTCTAAGTTCGGAAGTTTATAAGTTAAAAAGAAGAGAGTGATATTTATGCAGAACAAGGGGCGTAAACAGCAGATTGGGAAAGCCCGCTCCACCACAAATTCAGACAACGCATACATTTGATATTCCGACAGTTTCCCTTACTTTTGTAGAAATACCATAAAAAAACATTACCATGAACAGATTTCTAAGCAACATCGGTCTTGCCCTCTTGCTGGCAGGCACTGCAAGCATCACATCCACTCGCGCACAGGCACCTCATCCGAACGATTCGGCATACCAACGTCGCATGGCTTGGTTCGACGAAGCCAAGCTGGGTATCTTCATCCACTGGGGTATTTATTCCGTAGGCAATGTATCCGAAAGCTGGTCGTTCTACGGTGGACGCATCTCTCACGAAGACTATATGGCACAACAAAAACAATTCACCGCCGACAAGTACGACCCGAAGGAATGGGCTTCCATCATCAAGGAAAGCGGTGCACGCTATACGGTCATCACCACCAAACACCACGACGGTTTTGCTCTTTGGGATACGAAATACAGTAAAATCAACAGCAAACAGTCTTCGCCTGCCAAACGCGATGTCATCACACCTTTTGCAGAGGAAGTACGGCGTCAAGGCTTGAAGTTCGGCGCGTATTATTCGCTGCTGGACTGGACACACCCCGACTATCCCATCCACACAAAGACCGTGAAACGCTATGAAATCAAAGACGACCCCGCACGCTGGCAACGCTTCTGCAAGTTCAACATGGGACAGCTGGAAGAGGTGAACACACGCTGGAAACCCGATTTGCTCTGGTTCGACGGCGACTGGGAACAGACTGCCGAAGCATGGAATTCGGAAGGTATCATCCGCCTCTTGCGTAGCACAAACCCCGATGTCATCGTCAATTCTCGCGTACAAGGCTACGGCGACTACGCCACTCCCGAACGCGGCGTACCCTGCACACGTCCCAAAGCACGTTATTGGGAACTCTGTTACACCATCAACAACTCGTGGGGATACAGAATACAAGACAAAGACTTCAAAACTCCGCAAATGCTGCTCACCACTTTCGTGGACTGTCTCAGCAAAGGCGGTAACCTGCTCTTGGATATTACGCCCAAAGCAGACGGAAGTCTTTTGCCCGAAAACATAGATGTACTCCGTGCCTTCGGACGTTGGACAAAGAAATACGCCGAAGCCGTTTATAAAACACGTGCAGGCGTACCGGGCGATTACTTCATCGGGTACACCACCGTAAGTCCCGACAAACGCACACTCTATCTCTACATGCCTTATCGCCCCATCGGCAAGATACAACTCAAAGCCATCGTCAATAACGTGAAACGCATTCGCGAAGTCAGCACTGGTCAGGAACTGCCATTCACGACTTACAACAAACTATCGTGGCTCGAAGTGCCGGGTATCATCTACTTCGAAGTACCCGAACACCTGATAGACGAAAACATCACGGTGGTGGCTGTGGAATTGGAAGACGAGTTGAAAGTATATCAAGGCGAAGGTCAGGTAGTCACTGCCAACTGAATACTCACAAGATAAGTTCGGAGCACGAAGTCGGCAACAACCGTTGTTCTACACGCTGCTCCGAACTCAACAACCGCACATACATAGAAAAGAAATGCTCACTCGCTCAACATCTTTGCATCCGCTCATCGGGCATCGGCAGTACACACGGATACTGTCCTTCCTGTTATTATTGACGGCTATATGCTTCAGTCAAAGCAATGCGCAAACCGTATCGCTTTCGGAGAAATACGCCCGTATGCTCACTACACCCAGAGGTTATGTTTGCCATCGCGTCACAGACAGTCTGACCATAGATGGAAAAGGCGAAGAAGTCGCATGGCAATCTGCCGAATGGACAGATGCGTTCGTAGATATCAGCGGAACGGACTTCCCTACACCGCGCCATCTCACACGGGCGAAAATGTTGTGGGACGAAGCGTATTTCTATGTGTATGCCGAAATGGAAGAACCACACCTTTGGGCAAACCTTTATCGACGCGATACGATTGTCTATTACGACCCCGACTTCGAAGTATTCATAGACCCCGTAGGAGAAGCACATCATTACTTCGAGATAGAAGTCAATGCACGAGGGACACTCTTCGACCTTTCGCTCGAAAAACCGTATCGCGCACCGAAGCGTCCTTTCATTCAGTTCCAATGGAACTGTCCCGGATTGAAAAAAGGCATTCACCTGCAAGGTTCGCTCAACAATCCGAACGATACGGACAAAGGCTGGTCGGTGGAGATGGCGATACCGCGCGAAGCCATCGCCGCCGAATTCGAGAACTTCTTACAAGCCGGACGTTACCTGCGTGTCAATTTCTCGCGCGTACAGTGGCATTTCGACATAGATGCGCAAGGCAATTACCATCGTAAGCGTGGCAGCGACGGCAAGTTCCTGCCCGAAGACAATTGGGTATGGAGTCCGTGCGGACAGATAGCCATGCACATGCCCGAACGTTGGGGTTATGTATATCTGTCGCCTGATGCACCCGGTGTGCTCGACACGAAGACCGCCTTTCGTTATCCCGACAGCGAAAAGACCGTGCGTTTTTTGTGGCTTCTGTTTTATGCACAAGAGGAACAGTACGCCCGAAATCGCAGTTACTACCGCCGGTTGAAGGAGTTCCCACTTACAGAGAAAGACCGTGCTTTGCTACCGCAAGGTGTCGATATACGAGTGGAAACCACTTCGCATACTTACGAGATAACTGCCATCACACCCGACGGTAAACATTACGTCGTCAATGAGGATGGCTGTTGCTTCGTCAGAAAATAAATCTTCATCACAAACAACAAATTTATCATGCGCACAATTCGCTACATCGTTTTGCTCTGTCTGTGTACACTGTATACCGTGAGCACTCGTGCCCAAGTCCCCGTTTATGTCTGGCTGGGTTGGGAAAGTCACACCACCGAAGAGAATTTGAAAACCGATTTTGCGCGCTGGAAGCGTCATGGCGTGACGGGTATTTGCTTCAACACGGGTTTTTCCGTTGAGAAAGCCACACTCGTATCGCGCATAGCCAAATCGGAAGGATTGGAGTTTCATGCGTGGATACCGTGTATGTTGCAGGAAGGATTGGACAGTACGTGGTACGGCGTAAACTGCTTGGGACAATCTGCCTACGACGTACAAGCCTACGTGCCTTATTACAAATTTCTCGACCCCAACAACGAAGAAGTACAGGAATATCTCATAGACAAATACACGCAAATAGCCGAAATTCCCGATGTGGACTACATACAATTGGATTACATACGCTATCCCGACGTGATTTTGGCACGAGGACTGTGGGATAAATACGGACTTGTGATGCACGAGGAATACCCCACTGCCGATTACTGTTACTGCGACAAGTGTGTGGCAGACTTCAAGCAACACTCGGGTGTGGATATTCGCAAGGTGAAAAACCCATCCAAGTCGAAAGCGTGGGCAAAATGGCGCAACGATGTCATTACCCGACTTGTCAATCGCATCACGGAAGCCGTACACGCAAAAGGCAAGAAAGTAAGTGCCGATGTTTTTCCCGGTCCTCGTTCGCATGCGGTGAAGATGGTGCGCCAGGAGTGGAACCGCTGGAATGTAGATGCCTTCTTCCCGATGAATTACAACGATTTTTATCTGAAAGGAGCCGACTGGCTGAAAGAAATCACTCGAGAAGAAGTGCGTGCGGCGAAAGGACGACCCGTGTACAGCGGCTTGTTCATCTGTCGCGACTGGCGTGAAAAACACAAGGTGACCGACCCCGAAAACTCCGGGCTACTTCCGTCCGAAATACGCACTGCCGTACTCGGTTCGCTTAAAGCAGGAGCCAAAGGTATCTGTCTGTTCACATCGTACAGCATGACCGACGAACACTGGACCGCCTTGCGAGAAGCCCTCCGCGAATGGGCAACTCGAAAGAAATAAGAAGCAATTTCTACCGTATCATCGCAGACTTTTCCGCTTGGGGAAGTCTGCGATTCTGTTTGTGCGAAAAATGCCTCTGCAATACTCTCTCGATGCGATTATGATGTTAACATTCTTTGACGCTGTTGTCATCGTGATAAGAACATGTTGCTATCGCGATAGCAACATGATGCTATCGACTTGACAACATGTTGTTATCAAATCGACAATATGTAGTCAATTTGAGGTTCTAAGTTTGAGAGTTCATAAGGTACGAAGAGAAGTGTTTTGCATAGCGAAATTTCGAGGGAATGATGACGTTTTCCACATGAACAGATTTTCGGAAGCAACAAAAGGTCAAACAAAAAGAGAGCCCCTCTGCAACAGAGGAGCTCCCATATAGATGAGCATTAAGTTCGGATTATTCGCTGATAACAGTGAGTTCACCTATCAAGATGTATCCCCAATTACCCTTCTTCATCGCCAACTTGAACTTGCTTGTTTTGAGTTCTGCCAATGCTTTCGCATAGAAAAGGTCTGTACCGTCGATGGTGAGTGTCGCCACCTCTTTCCAGGCACTGCCGGCAGGAACCAAGATTTTGATTTCACCGGGACCGTATCCGCCCATGCCATCGGGATGATGGAATTTAATTCCCTTGATGGTCTTTTCTTCTTTCATGTCTACGGTCACTTCGATGTCGTCATGATTTACAAACCAGAAAGAATCCGCGCTACCATCGATTATGTTTGTCAACGGATGGCTCTCCCGCACGCTCTTGTTTGCGCTCAATTCCCAACCGGTTTTGGGCAATGCCTTACCATCAGGAGCCGTCGTGCTGAATTCGAAGTAAATCTTGCGACAGTTGATGCGTACCATCACATGTCCCGTAGTACCGGCGAAGAAGTGTTCCACGCCTTGCGCATCGTAATAAACCAACTTCAATGGGAGGAGATAGTCTTTCACTTCCGTGAATTTGTCTATGTTCTGCAAGTTCAAAGGAATGTTGTTTTCGCCCTTCGCAATTTCCTGTTTTTCTCCTACGGTGAAGAGATTTGCCGGAGCCAATTCGCAATCGGCATACGCAGCATCGCGAGTTTGGAACAAAGCATCATCGCGTACCAAAGCTATTTTTGCACCCGCAGGAACTTCTGTTTTTGCGGTGAACTGTACATTCAATACGCTTTCGTCTACCCATTCGTGATTGCCATCGTCTTTGAGCGACAAAGTAGCTTCTACGGCTTCCGTATCCAAACTCAACATCTGTTGCGGTTCGAAAACCACATAGTATACACCCAGATTTTTCGAGAGTTTCAATGCCGAATTTTCTGCAAACTTCAAAGTCAACGGCAATACGGCTTTCGTCTTAAGGCTCGAGATATTGCGCAAGGTCACTTTTGCTGTGGCTTTTGCCTCGCCTGCATTGACTTCCAATGCTGCAACCTCGTAGTTGGCTGCCGTCAAAACGGTATAATCTTTGTAAGTAGTCGTCAGTTCGGGAGCTTCCGTAGCTACGACGAGTTCTATCTTTTCTGCCGCTTCCAAAGGACGTGTCAGTTTGATGGACACTTCTGCCTCCGCCTTGTCTTCTGCCGCATTTATATCGGCTATGAAAGGTATGGTTTGTGTCGTGGTTTTCACACTGAACGAAGTCAGAAGGTCTCTCGGGTCCGAACCGTTGAAATACTTCTCCACATCGTATCCCTGTTTGTAGTCGAGGTCTTGGCTACACGATGCGAGCATCATACAGCCTGCCGATAGTATATATAAGGACTTATAAATTTTCATTGCTTTCATACTTATGGGTTATTTTTCGGGAAATGTCCAAGTCTTCCATGTCAGGATACTTTCATCGGTGATTTCTGTACCACCCGACCTGTATGTCTTGAAATGGTTGCCGTTCTTCGTTACATCCTGCAATTTCGTTTTCTTGGTCAAAGGAGCATAGAATACGAGGTCGGGATTTGTCGGGTCTTCCACATAAAGATTTTCTTTGATTTGGAAAGCAGACAAAGCCTTGTTGTAAACACGGATGTCGCGTACATAACCTTCGAACAATCCCCAACTCATGTTGAACTTGGGAAACTCCTCGCACTTCGCCACATCGAACTCATTGTCCAATACTCCGTTGAGGTACAACTTCACATGTTGGTTCTTATAAACGAAAGCCAAGTGGTAGAACTTATTGGGAACAATCTTTTGTTTTGCAAACGCTTTGGGGTCGTCTGTCTCGCCGGTTTTGAACTGCAAGCTACCGTTGCTTTCCACACGCGAATAGAAATTACCCGAGAAGATAGACTGATTTCCTTTTTGACGGTCTATTTGGAAACCGTATTGGATAGTCCATTCGGACATCTGCAAAGGTGTGGGGAAATCCACCTGCATATAGAAACCACTCTGACGAAGCACATCCGTTTCCAACATACGGTCCAAACCGAAGATAAGTGCGTTGGAAGACTTCAATACATTGACACCACTCACGTTATCGCCCACGATGCGCAAGGGAATAGCATATTTATAAGCCTCGTTCAACGTAGAGTCCAAGGGAGAAATGTTCACCTTGATGGCAGATGCAGACACCGCACCTGCTTTGATAGCCGTTTCGTTGGCAGAAAGTTTGTAGAACTTAGCCGGTAAAAGTCTGTAAGCAGTACCGTTCTCCTTGTTGTATTGCTCCAAAGCCGTAGTATCCACTGCCAAAGAGATAGTCACATCATTGTTTACGATGTTGGCAGCACGCAGTGTGATTTGTGCTTCACCACCCGTATTGTCTACCGCCACTTTTTGCATGGGACTTTCGGAAACACCTTCGAAGTACACAGCATTGGGCAAACCGGTTTCTTTGTTCACCGTATCGTAATCCAAGCGAGAGCAACTCACACCGGCTATCGCCATGGTCACGAGCAAAGTCTTAATATATATCTTTTTCATACTCATTCTTTGTTTGATTATTTAGCTGCCGGATTCATGATTTGAATACCTTCTCTCAAATACTTATACACCGGTGTTTGAGCATAGTCCATCTCCATGTGATAACTACCTATACCACCTTTGACACCGTCTTTCGGGCTCCAGTCAGCCATACCGAGATAGGATGGAAGTTTGCGACCGTCGCGTGTAGTGAAAGTTACACCACCCGTAGCGGCATGTTTCTCGAAAGTTTCCGTAACGATGAGTTTCTTCGCTACTTCCTTACGGCTCATAGCAGGCACAAAACGATAGCACAAACGTTCATAACGGTTTTCCAAATCCGTATAAGAACGACAGCTGTAGGCTTGCAAGATGAAATAGTTGAAGTATTCGCCCATGTATGCAGGGAACCAGTCGGGCTCGCCGTCTACCACCAAAAGTTTCTTGCGACCTTCCGCAGTTTCGGCTTTAGGACCTATACGTTTAGCCATAGTCTTGATGAAGAGTTCCATACGTCTTGTATCCGTAGAGCGGAAACCTCCCCACATTTCGTAGTTGGTTTCGAACGGTTGCGGGTAGTTAGGTTCGGCATCGAGGTCGAAGCCATCGTAACCATACTTGTCAATGGTATCGCAGAGTGCATTTGCATATTTCATGATGGCATTGTTGATAGCTGTCGTATCACCATCTACCCAGCCCCAGAATTTATGTTGCCATTGATTCCATGTGGAGTCTTTGTATGCTTCGGGCTTCGGCGGAGTGATGGCATCACCGATTTGGAACATCAACACACAAGTCAGTGCTTTCAAGCCTTTTTCTTTTTGTGCTCTACGCAAGTCTTCTTGTTTTTCCTTTGTCAGGTTAGACCATCCGCCCCAGATAGAAACGAAGTCCGTACTATCCGGCAAATGATAGAGAAATCTTGCTTTGGGACCATTGGCACTCCAACCACCGTACCAGCCGAATGTCACCTGATGGTCGCTTTCTTTGTAAGCACGCAGATTTTCCAAGTACTTTCTATGCGATTCTGCCAACGTACTGTCGGCACCTGCCAAATGTTTATCGATGTTTTCCGCTTCTACTTCCGTCCACTTGTCGCAAGAAGTATTGAGTACCAGCATCGCAAACATACTCATCAATAACAGTATATTCTTTTTCATAAGTTTCATGTGTTTTACTTGTTCTTCTTATCCCACCAAACTTTGGTAGCACCATTGTCGGCACCACCTAAGAGTGTCACGGCTTTGGTGATGTTCTCAAGGTTTTTGTTGTACTCATCGTTCGAATAAGGAATACGTGTAGGACCATATCCTGCTACATCGGCATCCGTAGCAATCAGCACCGGAGTGAAGATTTTAGGATAACCCGTACGACGGAATTCGCTCCACGCTTCTTGTCCGTCGGGATAGATAGCCAAGTACTTCTGCGTGATGATACGTTCCAAGTTCTTTTCGAAAGTATCCGTACTCACCCACTTGATGGTGATGTCCGTAGCTGCATCCTTGCTGTATGCAGAGTTTACGGGGTCTACGTATTTTGCAGGTTTTGCCGTACCGTTGGCTGCATAAGCCGTAGCCGCGCTTGCTGCCAAACCATTCTCCTCGAATGAAGTGGCAATACCTTTTTCGTAGAAATCCTGTGCCGTACCCGAACCCATGCTCCAATTTCTCAAAGCACCTTCTGCACGAAGAAAATATACTTCCGAAGCCTTCATGATGTATACAGGCGTACCATTTTCAACGTTGAGTGTAGAGAAAGACTTTTTGTCCAGATAGCTGGTAATGCTGGGCAAGTTGGTACGAACAGCATAATAATCCGTTACTCCGCCGAAGGTAGCTTGTACGAAGTAGCTCGCAATACGCGGGTCTTCGTAACCTTTCAAATAAGAATAGATTTCTGCTCCCATGCGCACGTCGTTGTAGTCGTTGTTGATGATGACCAACGGGTTTTTCAGCGTTACGCCTGCACCTTTGCTCAATTGTGCCATATCTTTTGCAGCCTCGAATACACCTTGCGGATTGGAAATAGCTTTCTCTGCATAAGTTTTTGCCAACGTTTCATTGGCATAAACCACGCGCATCGCCAAACGCAACATCAGTGAGTTGGCAAATTTCATCCACTTCTTGTAGTCGCCTTCGTAAATGATATCGTACTGAGGCAATACATTGTGCGCTTCTTTGTCCAGCGTAGCAACTGCTTCGTCCAAATCGCTCAACATTTGTTTGTACACATCTTGTTGCGAATC
>JBGXXU010000055.1:0-9147 GCA_041814865.1 Phocaeicola sp.
ATCGACTTGACAACATGTTGTTATCAAATCGACTTGCGCAACGTATTTTTTGCGCAAGCGAAGCGCAAGAAAAACGAATGTATTTTCAGGTCTGCGGTGTCGAGACGGATTATTTCAGCGAAGCGTTGATATCTTCGATATAGCTTAATATCTCTTTTCTACCCGTACGTTTTTCCGCCGAAGAGACGAAGTAAGGCGGTAGTTCTTCCCAAGTCTTGAGCAATTCCTGCGTATAGGCTTTCACGTTGGCTTGTGTCTGTGCCTGTGTCTGTTTGTCGGCTTTGGTGAAAATAATGGCAAAGGGTATGCTGTTTTCACCCAACCATTCCATGAACTCCAAATCTATTTGCTGCGGCTTGTGTCTGCTGTCTATCAAGACAAACAAGCAAGTCATTTGTGTACGTTCCAGTACATAATACTCTATGATGTTCTGTATCTTCTCGCGCAATTTCTTTCCGCGCTGTGCATAACCATATCCCGGCAAATCCACCAGGAACCATTCCTTATTGATGAGAAAATGATTGATGAGCAACGTTTTTCCCGGTGTTGAAGACGTCATGGCGAGTTTAGGCTTACCCGTGAGCATGTTGATGAGGCTGGACTTTCCTACGTTGGAACGCCCGATGAATGCGTATTCCGGCAAGTCGGTTTTCGGGCACATATCAGCTCTGGCATTGCTGACAACAAATTCTGCACTTTTAATTTCCATGTTGTTGTGATGTTTTGATGTTGGGAAGACCGATGCCGGACAAGTACAAGCCGACGAAAGTCAGCAGTCCGTTGAACATCAGCATTTCGTAACCGAATTTATACCCTGTGCACAGGAATGTGATTTTATCGATGACAAAACAAACGAGTGGCGAAGCCAATGCGATGTAAGGCACAAACCGGTCTCGTGTTTGCTTGCGTGTGAACAACCCGAAGCAAAACAGCCCGAGCAAAGGACCATAAGTATAAGATGCCAAAATATAAATGATGTCGATGATGCTTTGACTGTCGAGAGCTTCGAATACCAGAATACAAGCTATGAATACCGAAGACACGAAGAAGTGAACACGCTTGCGTGTGCGCTCTGCCGATGCGAGTACTTTCTTTTCGATGTCGAGAATGTCGATACAAAAACTTGTGGTCAAAGCAGCCAAAGCAGAGTCTGCGCTGGAGAATGCCGCTGCAATGATGCCGATGGTGAAAAACACCAGTACGGCATAACCTAAATAACCGTTGGCAGCAAACTGTGGCAATATCTGGTCGCCGTTTTGCGGAATAGGCAATTCGAGTTGTTGTGCCAGAATAAGAAGGAGTACACCCAAAGACAGAAAGATAAAGTTTACGGGTACGAAAGAGAAACCGTAACAATACATGTTCTTGCGTGCTTCTTTCAGATTTTTGCAGGAAAGGTTTTTCTGCATCATGTCCTGGTCCAATCCCGTCATGACAATGGTAATAAAGATACCGCTGAAAAATTGCTTGAAAAAAATCTGCTTGGAATGCCAGTCGTCGAAGACGAAAATACGACTGTATTCGCTTTCCTTGATAGTCTGCACAACTCCCGAAAAGTCCAAATGGAGCAGGGATGCCACATGCCAAATAATCAGAACAAGCGCAGACAGCAGGCACAAAGTTTGCAAGCTGTCTGTCCAAACAATGGTTTTTATACCGCCTTTGCGTGTGTACAGCCATATCAGCACGATGGTACCGATGGCAGTCAATGCAAAAGGAATGTTGTATTGGTCGAATACATAACGTTGCAAGATGAGACACACCAGGTACATACGTGCGGAAGCTCCCAGTACTTTCGACAAGAGGAAGAACGAAGCTCCCGTTTTATAAGCCCGTATTCCTATGCGTTGCTCCAGATACGTATAAATGGATGTCAGATTAAGTCGGTAATAAAGCGGTAACAGTACATGTGCTATCAACAGATAACCCACAAAAAAACCCATACACGTTTGCATATAGGTCATATCGATATCTTTTACCATACCCGGCACGGAAACGAAAGTCACTCCCGAAAGCGATGCGCCTATCATGCCGAAAGAAACTATGTACCAGGGAGATTGTCTGTTGCCGCGAAAGAAAGCATCGTTGCTGTCGCCTTTTGTTCCGGTAAAATGAGAAATGAGAATCAACACTCCGAAGTAGAGTGCTATCGTTACCAAGATAAATATACCGTTCATGTCTTTTATATATGTTTGACAGTGTGCAAAGGTAAGCCGTTTTTCTATACATTTGCAACGCATATGTGTTATAACTGAACGTGATGAATCAACAATATCCGTCTTCTTTATTGGAAAAAGCCGTCAACGAATTTGCCAAATTGCCCGGCATAGGACACAAAACGGCATTACGATTGGTCTTACATTTATTGCGTCAGACACCCGACGAGGTGAGAGCTTTCGGGCATTCTGTTGTCCGACTGAAAGAAGAAGTAAAGTACTGCAAAGTCTGCCATAATATCTCCGACACAGAAGTTTGTCAAATATGTGCCAACCCTATACGGGATGCTTCCGTAGTGTGTGTGGTAGAAAACATACGCGATGTGATGGCTGTGGAAAACACACAGCAGTTTCGGGGATTGTATCACGTGTTGGGAGGTATCATTTCGCCGATGGACGGAGTAGGACCGGGAGACTTGGAGATACAAAGCTTGGTGGAGCGCGTCGCGCAAGGCGGAGTGAAAGAAGTCATATTGGCACTCAGCTCCACGATGGAAGGAGATACCACCAATTTCTATATTTACAGAAAACTATCGGGATATGATGTGAAGATATCGGTGATAGCCAGAGGTATTTCTATCGGCGATGAACTGCAATACACGGACGAGGTCACGTTGGGACGTTCCATCGTAAATCGTGTGACTTTCGACGGTAAGTTTTAATGTAAATTCGGGGTGTAGGCTTATACCTTATATATAATAAACAGTATGGACAGTATGGAAGAAAAGATGAGTCCTTTGTTGCGTGTGTTGCGTATCCGTTACTGCGCTATTTGGAGTTTTGCGCTGCTGTTGATTTTATTGTTCGAAACCGATGTGCTACCCCAAGGCTTCTGTATAGACATGCCTTTGTACACTTATGCTTTGCAAACGCTGGGTATACTGCTCATGATAGGATGTATTCCCGTCGCTTTGCGCTTGTGGCTATGGCGCAAGAAACGATATATCGGCGAAGGTTCTTTCGGGCATTTCCTGCGTTTGTATATTCGATGGACGAGTATTCGTTATTCTCTGCTTTCTCTTTCTTTGTACACGAACCTCATCGTGTATTATGCAACATTGGATACTACCGGTGCTTTGTGCGCAGGCATCACTGCGATAGCTTTACTGTTTTGTGTGCCCACTTCGGACAAAGTGGTGAACGAAATAGAAATCCCTTTCGACGAATGAACAAACCGACGACTTTCCTGCAAGAACTTATCGTACGTGCTCCGGAAATCGAAGATGCAACGGTGATGTTGTCTTTCGAGAACGACGAGGAACTTTCTCCTTATGGTGCAGGTACGGGATTGTATTCTCGTTATCAACTCGAAGAGTATGTTCGCACTTCGCAAAACGATGTGTTTGCAGACGGTGCCATGCGTTGGCTGGTGGAACACAAGAGCGAAGGTGTGGTAGCTGTTGTCGATGTGGTACGTTATGATGTACGACACAACAGAGCGGAAGTGGGTATCGCTGTTCGTCGGGATTGTCGCAGGCGGGGAGTTGCCGCTTTTGCATTGGCTCGATTGGAAGAACATTGTTTCGAACATCTGGGTTTCCGACAACTGTTTGCTTATGTGTTTGCTGATAACGAAGCAAGTATCCGACTGTTTACGGCTTGCGGATATGTACAAACGGCTCATTTGAAGCAGTGGCAGAGAGTGGGACGTCTGTATAAAGACGTGTTGGTCTTTCAAAAACTGAATCTATAACCCTTAAAAACATAACACGAATGAAAGTATTGGTAGTGGTCGATATGCAGAACGACTTTATCGACGGTGTGCTCGGAACTCCCGAGGCTGTAAGCATTGTGGAACATGTAAAAAGGAAAATCGACAGTTTTCTGACAAAAGGTGATACCGTAGTGTATACGCAGGATACGCATACGGAGAATTATCTGGAAACTCAAGAGGGAAAAAACTTGCCTGTGGTGCATTGCATCAAGGGAACAGATGGTTGGAAGATTGCTTCGGGAGTGTATGCCGAAGGTTGTAAAATAATAGAGAAGCCTGCTTTTGCCTCTCTCGAATTGGGTGATTATTTGCTTTCTCTGCCTGCGGTGGAAGAGATACACATCATAGGTATTTGTACGGATATTTGCGTCATCTCGAATGCTTTCTTGCTGAAAGCCTGTTTCCCCGAAACTCCGATATATGTAGATGCACGGTGTTGTGCAGGCGTGACACCCGAACAACACTTGCAAGCTTTGGAAGTGATGAAAGTATGTCAAATTCGTGTACAGTAGTCCGACTCTATAAAATAATCATGTGGCATAGCTCAAGAACAAAGAAGCGTTTCTTTGGCGAAAGAAAGTAATGTCCATGCAATGCCTTTTTATGAAAACCGTGTGTTCGTGTTGTACCGAACTCACGGTTTTTTTTGCGCTTGTTTTTCGTAGTGTTTTGCTTGCGCAAAAAATACGTTGCGCAAGTCGATTTGATAACAACATGTTGTCAAGTCGATAGCATCATGTTGCTATCGCGATGAGAACATGTTGCTATCGCGATGACAACAGCGTCAAAGAATGTTAACATCATAATCGCATCGAGAAGGCATTGTAGAGCTGTTTGTGTGAGTGTGAAAACAGACTGCCCCGGCAGTGTTTTCGCAGTATCAAGCAGGCTTTTCCTGCTCCGAATTTCGAAACTCCGAATTCAAAACTCACAAACGTCAAACCCACGCACTTCGAAACTCTCGGACCATTCATCGCTCGACAAAGAAATGACATTCCGTCGCCTCCGTCCGTGTCGTGCACTTTCTGTCGTCCGAATGGTTTATTATATCGCTAATAGCAGTACCTTTGGAACGATTTTCAAATACACAATATGGCAGGATACTTATCCGGTGATGCTCGTAAGGTTACGACACACCGTCTTACCGAGATGAAAGCGCGAGGAGAGAAAATCTCCATGCTGACCGCATACGACTATACTACGGCGCAAATCGTGGATGGAGCAGGGATGGACGTTGTGTTGGTGGGCGATTCCGCATCGAATGTAATAGCCGGCAATGTGACCACACTTCCCATGACCGTAGACCAGATGATATATCACGGCAAATCGGTGGTGCGTGGCGTGCAACGTGCCTTGGTCGTGGTGGATATGCCTTTCGGCTCATATCAGGCAGACCCTTACGAAGCGGTACGCAATGCCATTCGCATGATGAAAGAAACACATGGCGATGCTCTGAAAGTGGAAGGAGGAGCCGAAGTGATAGAAAGCGTGCGACGCATCATTGCGGCAGGTATTCCCGTAATGGGGCATTTGGGCTTGATGCCGCAAAGCATCAATAAATACGGAACTTATAATGTACGTGCAAAAGACGAGGAAGAAGCCGAGAAACTCCTTGCCGATGCACATTTGCTCGAAGAGACGGGTTGTTTTGCACTCGTGTTGGAAAAGATACCGGCTGCTCTTGCCGCACGCGTAGCTAAAGAACTGACCATACCCGTGATAGGTATCGGTGCCGGTGGCGATGTAGACGGACAAGTCCTCGTCATTTCGGATATGCTGGGGATGACAAAAGGTTTCAGTCCGCGCTTTCTGCGCAGATATGCCGATTTGCATTCCATTATGACGGATGCGATAGGTCGTTATGTCGAGGATGTGAAATCGTCCGATTTCCCCAACGACAAGGAACAATACTAAAGAAGTAAAGAATGTACGACATGGATGTATCTTGTCATAAGGGAAATACATTGTGGAACAACAATTACTGCTTACTCTTGTTGGCAAACGTGTTGTTGTACATG
This sequence comes from Phocaeicola sp., assembly GCA_041814865.1. Lineage (GTDB taxonomy): Bacteria > Bacteroidota > Bacteroidia > Bacteroidales > Bacteroidaceae > Phocaeicola. The sequence goes on from JBGXXU010000055.1 coordinate 5,949, forward strand.
GCGACGTATGCCTTGTTGCCTGCGCTCTACATACACATGTCGGACAGTTTGAAAGTCGATAGCGATACTGCCGCTGTCATTACGATATCATCCGGCTTGTCTTTGGGGCTTTTCGGTGTATTCAATAATTATTTGGTAGATACCTACAAGCGGCAACATGTTTATATCTGTGCGATAATAGGCATGGCAGTGTGTACGTTTTTGTACGTTTACGTGCACGATGTTTGGGCAATAGCGGTATTGCGTATTTTGCATGGCGGTTGTTTGGGAGTGGCTTTGATGGTGGGCGGAAGCACGTTGGCTATCGACATCGCGCCCGGCGACAAAAGAGACCAAGCGAATTTCTATTTTGCTGCTTCGGGTATATTGGGGACACTCTTGGGATTAGCATTGGGCAACTTCTTTTGTTCGGAAATAGCTCCCTCCATGCCGAATGGTTTTGAAGTGCTGATGTGGCTGGTCATCGCAACGTATGTGCTTATCATTTTGTCGATATCGGCGATAGAAGTTTGTTTTCGTGCGCCGCTCAATGTCTCTTTGTGTGCACTCGACAGATTTCTGCTTTTCCGTTCTTTACTTCCGGGTTTGAACATGCTGTTGTTGCCTGTGGTGATAGGACTGTTTCTGGCTGTGAATTTAGGCGAATATACAGTGAACCTTCGTGAAGCTCATCCGGTACAGTTGTTTGCCACTTTGAGCGATGGCTACATATATATATGTATGGCGACGGGGTATATCGTCTTGCTTTCTGTGAAACATTTCTTCTCGTGGTCTATGCCCGACATGAAGTTTTTGCTCTTCGGTACGCTGTTGTGTCTTATTGCACTGAGTTCGATGTGGTATGTTCGTGGAGGTGTATTGTTTTACGCATCGGCTGTTCTGTTGGGCTTTTCTATCGGAGTGGTCATGTCGCATTTCCTTAAGATAATGATACTTCTACCCAATCATTGCGAGCGTGGTACAGGGTTTCATACTTTTATTATGCTACGCGAAATGGGTATCGCTTTGGGTGTACTCCTTTATATATATGCGATGCGTCCGCTTGTCGGTTCGCCCAATCTCCTGTATTTTTATGCCATAATTCCTGTTGTTGCGGCACTGCTTATCTATCTCTTGTTTACGAAGAACTATTTTTTGCGCAAGCGACATCAACATCATGTCTGAAGATGGCACAACGGAGAAAGTATCGTGCTTATTCCTCATGAAACAAATCAATCCAATCCAATCATAAAAACTCATAAACTTAATACATAATGGCAGACGATAAGAAAATCATCTTTTCGATGGTGGGTGTAAGCAAGACCTTCCAGAACAACAAACAAGTATTGAAAGACATTTATCTCTCTTTCTTTTACGGAGCGAAAATAGGTATCATCGGTCTTAACGGCTCGGGAAAGTCTACGTTGATGAAAATCATCGCTGGTATAGAGAAGAGCTATCAAGGCGAAGTGGTGTTCTCTCCCGGTTATTCCGTAGGATATTTGGCACAGGAACCACAACTCGATGATACGAAGACGGTCAAAGAGATTGTCATGGAAGGAGTGCAACCTATCGTGGATGCTTTGACGGAGTACGAGGAAATAAACCAAAAGTTTGCTTTGCCCGAGTACTATGAAGATGCGGACAAAATGAACGAATTGTTTGCCCGTCAAGGAGAATTGCAAGATATCATAGATGCTACGGATGCGTGGAACTTGGACAGCAAACTGGAACGCGCGATGGATGCGCTTCGTTGTCCGCCCGAAGACCAATTGGTGAAACATCTTTCGGGAGGAGAACGTCGTCGTGTGGCATTGTGTCGTCTGTTGTTGCAAAAACCGGATGTGTTGTTGTTGGACGAACCCACCAACCACTTGGATGCGGAAAGCATAGATTGGCTCGAACAGCACTTGCAACAGTATGAAGGTACGGTTATTGCCGTTACGCACGACCGTTATTTCCTCGACCATGTGGCAGGATGGATACTCGAACTCGACCGCGGCGAAGGTATTCCATGGAAAGGCAATTATTCCAGCTGGTTGGAACAAAAGACCAAGCGCATGGAGATGGAAGAAAAGACAGCCAGCAAGCGTCGCAAGACACTCGAACGGGAATTGGAATGGGTACGTATGGCACCCAAAGCACGTCAGGCGAAGGGAAAGGCGCGTCTTAATTCGTACGACAAGTTGATGAACGAAGATGTAAAAGAGAAAGAAGAAAAACTCGAAATCTTTATCCCGAACGGTCCTCGTCTTGGAAACAAAGTCATCGAAGCCGTTCACGTAGCCAAAGCTTACGGCGATAAACTGCTTTTCGACGACTTGAACTTCATGCTTCCGCCCAATGGTATCGTAGGTGTGATAGGACCTAATGGTGCCGGCAAGACTACGCTCTTCCGTTTGATAATGGGATTGGAACATGCGGACAAGGGAAACTTCGAAGTGGGAGAAACGGTAAAAGTGGCTTATGTAGACCAACAGCATAAAGACATAGACCCGTCGAAGAGTGTTTATCAGGTTATCAGTGGCGGCAACGACTTGATACGCATGGGTAACAAGGATGTAAATGCACGTGCTTACTTGAGCCGCTTCAACTTCTCGGGTGCAGACCAGGAGAAACTTTGCGGAATGCTCTCGGGTGGCGAGCGCAACCGCTTGCATCTTGCCATGGCATTGAAAGAAGAAGGAAACGTACTCTTGCTGGACGAACCGACCAATGATATCGACGTGAATACGCTTCGTGCTTTGGAAGAGGGTTTGGAGAACTTTGCGGGTTGTGCCGTAGTTATCAGTCACGACCGTTGGTTCCTCGACCGTATTTGTACACACATTCTGGCATTCGAAGGCAACAGCGAAGTGTTCTTCTTCGAAGGCTCGTACACAGAATACGAGGAAAACAAGATGAAACGTATGGGCAACGTAGAACCCAAGCGTGTACGCTATCGTAAACTGATGGAAGATTGAAAATTCTTTATTGATACGAAAGAAAAACTCCTTGATAAGCCGATACGGATTTGTCAAGGAGTTTTTTGTTGTCGGAACATTCGTAAAACTTCTTTTTTCTGTGTTGTGAAAGTGTCTCTACGATGCCTTCCTGACGCGATTATGATGTTAACATTCTTTGACGCTGTTGTCATCGCGATAGCAACATGTTCTTATCGCGATAGCAACATGATGCTATCGACTTGACAACATGTTGTTATCAAATCGGCAATATATAG
>JBGXXU010000056.1:0-4460 GCA_041814865.1 Phocaeicola sp.
GTTGCACCACCAACACACCGTGTACCAGCAAGTTCAAAGGAAAGCGCAGGTCGATTCGTTCCACGGAAATGTCCATACCCGTGGCATGCGATGCGATTGCTGTGGCCTGTTTTCGTATGAAGTTCTGCACGGGAGGCACATAAAGCAATATCATCAGCAATACAAACAGCAGTATAGGAGTAAGCAATAACCAAAGTACCGCCTTCAACCATTTTTTTTTCATCGCGGACATCATTCGGGCGTGATATATCAAGAACCTGCGGATTTTCCTTTTCTGTTTCTATCGGCTTCTTCATTGGTTCTTTTCTTTTTCTTATAAAAGTGTCCGAAGAAACATCTGCAAGATGCCGGCAGGAACTAAAGTTCTGCAAAGTAAATAAAATCTTGCGATATTCGATATAAGCGGTCTTCATATAATGAACCTTAATTTCGCAGTCCTTTTTCTTGTGAGAAAAATGACTGCGGAATTAATGGAAGAGAAAAACATTTACATCTTAGATGTCTCTCCTCTTCACCTCGGCTCGCTATATAGATGCCCTTGGCTGGAAATATATATGCAGCACGCTCGGCATATATTTGCAGCGAGGTGGATATATATATCCATCAAAGCCGTCATACAGATATCTCTCGCAAGGGAAGCCTCTCAATAAACACTTAGTAATAATTCTCAACAAAAAAACATCGCGATTGAACAAAACACTAAAAAAAGGCTCAATTCCAAAAGTTCCCACGGACTTTTGGAATTGAGCGTAAACTGCTTATCTTTGCGGAATCGAAAAATTGGTGCAGAAAACAGTTTCTCCAGTCACGAATCCACAAAGCCTGCTTTCTTTTTTTTGTGACGCATAGCACACTGCCGTGTTTTTCTGGCTTTCGCATGATAAGCGTTTTGAAGAAACGAATCATACCCTTGACTGTTAATGCCGAAAATACTATAAAAAAGATGGAAAATAATGATAGGCGGATTGAAATACAGTTTCAGAGTTTTTTTACTGCATATTTCCCAACTGTAAAAAACTTCGCCCGAATGCTACTCAAGTCCGAGGACGATGCGGAGGATGTGGCACAGGACGTCTTTTGCAAACTTTGGACCAAACCCGAACTGTGGCTGGACAACGACCGCGAACCGGACAGCTACCTCTTCACCATGACCAAGAATATGGTGCTCAACATCTTTAAGCACCGACAGGTAGAACAAGACTACCAAACGGAACAGGCCGAAAAAACATTTCTTTATGAACTGACAGAAAAAGAAGGAATCCTGAATGACGTATATTATAAGGAGATGTTGCTGATTATCCGGCTCACTCTGGAGAAGATGCCCAAACGCAGGAGGGAAATTTTCGAGTTGAGTCGTTTCAGCGGATTAAGTCACAAGGAAATAGCCGGAAAACTCGATATTTCCATACGTTCCGTAGAACATCAAGTTTACTTGGCATTGATCGAATTAAAGAAAGCGCTACTCTTTTTTATCATTTTGGCAAATATTTTTAAGTAGTGTGCCAAACGTAGTTGTATTTAGTATATAAAGCCCCCGGAATTAAAGAAAGAAAAGATTCATGAAGAACTATATTAAACAACTCATCGACTTGTTCGGGCAGAATGACTATTCGGCCGATACGCAAAAAAAAGTGCAGCAATGGCTGGCCGATGAGGAGCATGCCGATGAGAAGAACGAAGCACTTCGCGGACTCTGGAAACAAGCCGGAGAACAAAAAGTTCCTGATGGAATGGAACAATCAATACGCCGGATGCAACAGAACATAGGTGTGATTCCTTCCATTTCCCACAAGAAATATCAGCTGTTGGTATGGAGAGCCGCAGCGATTCTTTTATTGGCCGTGTCGTCTGTTTCTATTTATCTGATATTGGAGAAAAACAGACCGGAGGTGGATTTGGTCGAATGCTATATACCGACAGCAGAAATTCAAGAACTGACATTGCCCGACGGCACACATGTAATGTTGAACTCAAAAAGTACACTGTTGTATCCGGAACAGTTTACAGGAGATACCAGAAGCGTGTATTTGATAGGTGAAGCCAATTTTAAAGTGAAACCGGATAAAAAACATCCTTTTATCGTGAAAGCCAACGACTGTCAGGTTACGGCTTTGGGAACAGAGTTCAACGTAAACGCTTATCCCGAAAATAACGAATTGATTGCCACTTTGCTGGAAGGTAGTGTAAAGGTGGAATTCAACAACTTGATATCCAATGTCGTTTTAAAGCCCAATGAGCAACTAATATATAACAAACAAACTAAAAAACATAACCTGCGACTGCCGGAAATAGATGATGTGACAGCGTGGCAACGCGGAGAGTTGTTTTTCAGCAATATGCCTTTGGAGGATATTTTCACAAGTCTTGAACGTAAATTCCCTTATGCTTTCGTATATAGCCTTCATAGTATGAATAAGAGTACATATAGCTTCCGTTTCCGAAAGCAAGCGAATCTGGAAGAAGTCATGAAGATTATATCACAAGTGGTGGGAGATATAAATTATGTAATTAAAGGAAATAAGTGCTACATAACTTATAAAAAAATGAACCAGTTGTAGAACCTATAAAAAAAAGTACTATGCAAAAAAAGTATCCGGAAGGAGTGCCCGTTCCTTCCGGATGTGAAATCAATGTCCCTTAATATTAGCGCGTATTGACGCTATTCCGAAGATTCTAGAATAATAACCAATTAACTAATACTAAAGATGCTACAAATTTATAAAAAAATAGCAGAACGAATAACCCATAAATGGGTCTTTCTAACTTTTCTTAGTCTATTATTACTGATACCCACGCTTGTATCGGCTCAGAATGAAAGAAAAATAACGATCAAGCAAGAAAAAATTACTGTCATTCAGGCTCTGAAAGTGGTAGAAAAGCAATCTAAGATGTCCATAAATTATAGTGATTCCGAGCTGATGGGAAAAGATTTTATCGACCTTGACTTGCAAAACGTATCACTGCCGGCCGCTCTAGATGCTATCCTGAAAGATACCGGTTTTGTCTATCAAATTCAAGGCAATTACATTATAATTACAGGAAAGAAAACAAAAACCGCCACGCAGGCTTCTAAAGACATCAAAGGAAAAGTGGTTGATGAGAACGGGGAGCCGCTGATCGGAGTAAATATAGCCGTGGATGGCAGTTCTACGGGTACGATTACCGATATCGACGGTAACTTCTCCATAAATGTGCCGACAACATCCAAAATCATCGTTTCTTATATAGGCTATGCCACTCAGCTCATCCCCGTTTCAAAAACTGATTTCTATCAAGTGATAATGAAGCAGGATGCGGAAATGCTGGACGAAGTAGTGGTAACTGCATTGGGTATCAAGCGCGAACAAAAGGCGTTGAGCTACAATGTGCAGCAAGTGAAGAACGATGCCTTCAATACTGTGAAAGATGCCAACTTCATGAGTTCGCTGGCCGGAAAGGTGGCCGGTGTCACCATCAATAGCTCATCGACAGGTGCCGGAGGAGCAGCGCGTGTGGTAATGCGCGGTTCAAAGTCCATCACTAAAGATAACAATGCGCTATATGTCATTGACGGTATTCCTATGTTCAACGTTTCTGCCGGAGGGTCAAGCGATAGCCGTCTTGCCACACAAGGAGGAACGGATGCTATAGCCGACCTGAATCCGGATGACATCGAAAGCATTAACATGCTTACGGGTCCCTCGGCCGCAGCCCTCTACGGTAACGACGCCGCCAACGGTGTGGTATTGATCAACACGAAAAAAGGAAATGCAGAACGCACCTCATTGACCGTTACGAACAACACCACATTCTCCAACGTGTACATGATGCCGGAAATGCAGAATACATACGGTAATCTGGACGGCGCTTTCGAGAGCTGGGGAAACAAGACCGACAAACGGTATGATCCAAGAAACTTCTACAACACCGGAACGAATGTCATCAACACCATCTCGTTCTCTACGGGTACAAACAAGAACCAGACCTATGCCTCGGCTTCTACCACCCATTCCACCGGCATTATCCCCAACAATTCGTATAGCCGTTACAATTTCTCGATCCGAAACACCGCTACCTTCCTGAAAGATAAACTGACACTCGATATCGGTGCCAGTTACATCGTTCAGAACGATAAGAACATGACCTCGCAAGGTGAATATTTCAACCCCATTCCGGCTTTGTATCTGTTCCCCCGCAACGGCAACTTCGACGAGATACGAATGTTTGAGCGTTACAACGTGGGACGCGACCTGATGGTGCAATATTGGCCCTATGGGGCGCAAGGCATGAGCCTTCAGAATCCCTACTGGATTGCCAAACGCATGAACCGCGAATCGGAAAAGCACCGTTTCATGGTGAACGGAAGCCTGAGCTACAAGATACTGGACTGGTTGAACGTTTCCGGTCGTGTGAAACTGGATAATTCCAACTTCCGCTTCACGCAAGAACGTTATGCCACCACGCTGGGCACTTTTGCCGGA
>JBGXXU010000057.1:0-16059 GCA_041814865.1 Phocaeicola sp.
AAGCTGTTCTGACAGCGTTTTGTTGTTAACATTCTTTGACGCTGTTGTCATCGCGATAGCAACATGTTCTTATCGCGATAGCAACATGATGCTATCGACTTGACAACATGTTGTTATCAAATCAGCAATATATAGATAGTTTGAAGGGGCGAGTTTTTGAGTTGACGAGGTACGAGGAAGATGCTCTTTTCTCCTAATAATAAAGGAGTAGAAAACATATAGCCGACTAATAGAGAAACACACTTAAAAAAGAATTGACTTATGAGATATTTTCAGACACAGCACACCTTTTAACCATCAGCGAACTTGACGTATAAAAAACATTGGGGCAACCACAAATGGCTGCCCCAATACAATAAAAATGAAATTTCGAAAACGTCTTATCTCAACACCGCAAGCGCAGCATCATAATTCGGTTCGTTTACGATATCGTCTACCATTTCGGTATAAATAACTTGTCCTTCCGGATTGAGCACCACCACCGAACGTGCCAAAAGTCCAGCCAAAGGACCGTCGGTCATCAACACGCCGTAATCTTCAGCAAAACGGGAAGTGTAACGGAAATCGGACAATGCCACCACATTGGCAATTCCTTCCGTAGTGCAAAAGCGTCCCTGTGCGAAAGGCAGGTCTTTGGATACTGCCAATACCACAGTATCGGGCAAACTTGCTGCCAACTGGTTGAACTTACGTACGGATGTGGCACATACTCCCGTATCCATGCTGGGGAAGATGTTCAATACCGCATATTTTCCTTTGATATCTGCAAGTGTACAAGTGCTCAAGTCGCCTTTCACCAATGCAAAGTCGGGAGCCTGCTGTCCTACTTTCACGAATTCGCCAGCCAATGTTACAGGCGAGCCTTTGAATGTTGTTTTTGCCATATATTCTGTTTTAATTGTTATGTAAATAATAGAGAATGGACATTTTGTCTTCATCCCATTTTATAATCATTACAAAAATAGCATTTACTCTCTAATTCTTCTTAATCTCAACCTCTTATTTTGCTTTTCTTATATATAGCACTTTCGTCATATTCTTTTTGGTTTATTTTTGCACTCTGAAAACTCAAACATTTATGAAAAGAAACATAAAAGACTATTTGGTCCTTTCGCTCAAAGGTATGGGTATGGGAGCAGCCGATGTAGTTCCCGGTGTATCGGGCGGTACCATCGCATTTATTGTGGGTATTTACGACGAGTTGCTCGATTCCATTAAGAGCTTCAACCTCTCCAGTTTCAAACTTCTATTTTCGGGAAAATTCAAAGAATTTCTGAAAGCTACCAATGCTTATTTCATGATAGCTTTGTTGAGTGGTGTTGCCATCAGCGTGCTTTCATTAGCCAAACTGATAACCTATCTGCTTGTGGAACATCCGGTCATGGTTTGGTCTTTTTTCTTCGGATTGGTATTGGCATCGGTTTGGTTTGTCGGAAAAGAAATAAAGCACTGGGGAATTCGTACCATCTTTCTTTTTATCATAGGTACAGTTCTGGCTTTTTATATTACGGTTGCCACTCCTGCAGAAACACCCAATCATCCTTTCTTTATCTTTCTTTGTGGTGCCATCGCTATTTGCGCCATGATATTACCGGGTATTTCGGGTAGTTTTATCCTCGTTTTGATGGGTAAATACTATTATATAATGGATGCGATAAAAACTTTCGATATCAAGACACTTTTGATATTCGGTGTAGGTATGGTCATCGGAATTACTTCTTTCTCTCATGTTTTGTCCTATGCGCTAAAACATGCACGCAATGCCACGTTAGCAGTATTGGCCGGCTTTATGCTTGGTTCTCTCAACAAAGTTTGGCCTTGGAAAATCAAAGAAAATATACTCTCCGAAGGACACGAAGTCATCGTGGAACACAATGCCTTACCCGACGAGACATTACCTTGGGCAGTCGGTTTGATGTTACTTGGTTTTATAGTAGTATATTTCATCGAAAAGTTGAATATTTCTCAACTCACTCCAAAAGACTAACTATTTATAGGTATGCGCATCAATAGCACAAACAAGAAAATAGTAGCTGTCCACGACTTATCGGGCATAGGAAGAGTCTCGCTTATGGCAGCTATTCCTATACTTTCCACAATGGGATTTCAGGTTTGTCCACTCCCCACAGCTATCCTTTCGGGACACACGCAGTTTCCTTCTTTCTCGTTTTTAGACCTCACCGACGAGATGGAGCATATCATTGCGCAATGGAAAAAACTCAATGTGCGATTTGATGCTTTTTACACCGGTTATTTAGGTTCTCCCCGACAAGCGGAAATAGTCGCCGATTTCATTAACGAATTCTCCAGCGAAGATACTCCCGTAGTCGTAGACCCCGTATTGGGCGATAATGGAAAACTCTATACCTCCATTGGCGAAGATATGGTGACAGCCATGCGCAATCTCATCAGACACGCAGATATCATAACTCCCAATCTCACCGAATTCTTCTTATTGTTGGGTAAACCTTATCAAGAATATATTTCGGAAAAAGCATTGAAAGTCTGTATGAAAGAGTTGTCCGAGATGGGTCCTTCCATAGTTATAGTAACCAGCGTTCCGGTCAAAGACTCTCCTCAACAAACTGCGGTTTACGCTTACGAAAGTGAAAGCGGAAGATATTGGAAAGTAGCTTGTGCCTATCTCCCTGCTCATTATCCGGGTACGGGCGATACCTTCACAAGCGTGATTACGGGTTCCATCATGCAAGGAGACAGTCTGCCGGTTGCATTGGACAGAGCCACTCAGTTTATTTTACAAGCCATTCGTGCTACTTTCGGTTACGATACAAGTATGCTTGAAGGTGTTATGTTGGAGAAAGTTTTACACAATTTGGACATTCCCGTACAGCTCAGTAATTACGAATTGATTTAAGATTTTATTCTTGCATAAAACAGTTACTATGAGTCAATAAAAGCAGAGCCGAACACAGTACAAGACTATGTTCGGCTCTTTCCAAAGAAATAAAACCAATGATTATCGAACGTCTGTCACACTTGCATGTATCAGACAGAAAAGACCTATGTCAGTTTTGCAACACGACACAATTGTCTTTTATCTTTTTATTGCAATATCTCTTGCACTGACCACAAATATCATATCCCAGCATAGCACCCAAAATAAAATCTTCTTCGGGTGTCAACAAATTCAGAGGGCGCGTTACCATCAGGCGTATAGCATCTATACATTCTTTCTTTCCGAAAAAAAGATTGATACGTTCTTCGTCTACAGCTTGTATCACAAATTTGATTTTCTGGTTTGTCAAGCGTTTGACTGCAAAGTCTTCATACTTTTTATTCGTTGTGTAAAGAACCATTTGGCGTACGCCTTTCTTAAACTCATAGATATGATTCAAGAAGACTTTCAACTCTGCGGGATGTATTTCGTTTGTAGTCATAAAGTGTCCGTTAATTAAGCCAAATCAGCTTTCAAAACTTCGGTCCAAGCAGCTACACGCTCTTCTGTAAGGTTTGACTCATTCACTTCGTCAATAGCGAGACCAACGAATTGTCCGTCTACCACAGAAACTGAAGAACCGTATGTGTAACCACTCTCATCTACCTGACCGATAAACTTAGCACCACAGTCTTTGATTTCCTCAAAGATAAGCCCCATACCATCGCAGAAAGTATCAGCGTAAGAATCTGAATCGCCACAACCAAACAAAGCAATCACTTTATCCGACAAGTTAGCTCCTTTCAACACTTTCACGCCATCATACCAATCGTCTTGCAACTCACCATCACCCCAAGTAGAGGTTCCTAAGATAAGTGCTTCATAACTGTTTACGAGGTCTGCATTGATTTTACTCACATCATGAACATCAGCATTTGCTACACCGAGTTTATCTGCGATTTGATGAGCTACTCCATCTGTTGTACCGGTTGTAGAGCCGTAAAAAATTCCAATCTTTTTCATACTAATTTATTCGTGTAAAATTGATAATGCAAAGTAAAAGTGTACACTTCAACCGTGAAATACCTAAAAATGGTGATTTTTCTTCCATCGTTCAATCACCATAATTGTGTAGCTCTTTTCAACCTTAAAAGATTAGGAAGTTCGCAAAGGGCGTGCTAATTTTGCAAGACCAAAGATAAAAGTATGAAGTTGATACTAATAACAACTCCTACCTACTTTGTAGAGGAAGATAAGATACTCACAACACTTTTCGAAGAGGGGTTGGATATTCTACATTTACGCAAGCCTAATGAAGCAGCAATGTATGCTGAACGTTTATTCTCACTCATCCCCGAAAAATATCATAAACGAATAGTAATCCACGACCACTTCTACATGAAAAACGAGTATCGCCTCAAAGGAATACACTTGAGCGAGAGAAATCCTTTTGTGCCAGAGGACTATTCAGGTTTTATCAGTGCTACTTGTCACACGATAGAGGATGTACTTGCAGACAAAAAGAATTGTGACTATGTATTTCTTTCCAACATATTCAACAGTATATCATATCCCGAACAACTTTCTTCGCATACACCGGAAGAAATCAGGGTAGCTGCAAAGAGTGGCATTATAGATAAAAAAGTCATAGCTCTCGGTGGTGTGACCCACGAAAACATATTACAAGTAAAAGACTTCGGTTTCGGAGGGGCAGCCATACAAGGTGCTATCTGGAGCCAATTCAATCACGAAACTGCCAATAGTTATAAAGGTATCATAGAATATTTCAAACGATTGAAACGAATTGCCGGCTGACATATTTCGCTTTCAGCTATATAAGTCAGTAAAGTTTTCGAGGTCTTCTTTTGTCTCACATAAAGAAATCTTTACTTTTGCAAACATAAAAGGTCATCTATCTTAAAATAAACAATGAGCGAACAACAATCTTTCAAAGTATTCTCGGGAACAAACTCGAAGTATTTGGCAGAAAAAATCTGCAACAGTTTAGGTTGCCCGTTAGGCAACATGAATGTCACCCATTTTGCGGATGGCGAATTTGCCGTATCGTATGAAGAATCAATCCGCGGACAGCACGTTTTTTTGGTACAATCTACATTCCCCAACTCGGACAATCTCATGGAACTTTTACTGATGATTGACGCAGCCAAAAGAGCATCAGCCAAAAGTATCATCGCTGTTATTCCGTATTTCGGATGGGCACGTCAAGACCGAAAAGACAAACCGCGTGTTTCCATTGGTGCAAAACTCGTGGCAGACTTGCTGAGTGTGGCAGGGATAGACCGTTTGATAACAATGGACTTGCATGCCGACCAGATACAAGGTTTCTTTGATATTCCGGTAGACCATTTGTACGCCTCGGGTATCTTTGTACCTTATATCCAGTCTTTGAATTTGGAAAACCTGGCTATTGCAACTCCCGACGTCGGAGGGTCGAAACGCGCCAGCACATACGCTAAATTCTTGGGTGTTCCTTTGGTACTCTGTCACAAAGCAAGAGAAAAAGCCAATGAAGTGGCAAACATGCAAATCATCGGTACAGTAAAAGACAGAAACATCATCTTGATTGATGACATGGTGGACACAGGAGGTACCATAACCAAAGCTGCCGATATTATGAAAGAAGCCGGTGCTATTTCCGTACGAGCGATTGCCACACACTGTGTAATGTCCGGTGCTTCGTCCGAGAGAGTACAAGATTCTCAATTGGAGGAACTCGTGTTTACCGATAGTATCCCCTATTCGAATCGCTGTGCCAAAGTGAAACAGTTGTCCATTGCAGATATGTTTGCAGAAACCATTCGTCGCGTCATGGACAATCAATCCATCAGTTCGCAATACATTTTATAAGAAATAGCATTACGTCGCAGTTAAAGCCCTTGAGAACACAAAGTTTTCAAGGGCTTCGTTTTTTCAAAAGAAAGGGCGAGTATATGTCTCTCTGTCTTTATTTCATACTTTTGTAGACAGAATAAAAATAAGCCGAAATGAAAAAGCTATATATTTTCCTGCTATTGGCTTTATGGTGTACAAGCAGTGTACATGGACAAGCCATAGAACAAAATGTAGAAACCCGACTGACAGAATACTTCTCCTATTATTACACAGACAAGGCAAACATAGGGAAGTCTGCATTGAAAAGTTTCAATATAGACTACAATCGCAAACAAATAGACATTTACACCAATGACGCATTCGGCTACCAACCCTTTACGGAAAAGAATGTCGAAGAGATTTATGCGAAAATCAGAAAACTCCTGCCCGGTCCCATCAATTATTTCGCAATAACCGTATACGCAGACGGTAAGTCCATCGAAGACCTGATTCCCAATGCATACAAACGCCATAAAAATGAAGACAGACTCTATGGCAAAATCACATACAAAGAAAGTCCTTGGGTAGAAAAACTCTCCCGTCCCATAGAAATCACACGAGGATTGCACAACAAACATATCACCGTATGGCAAAGTCATGGCAGATACTATGCCAACGATAAGAAAACGTGGAAATGGCAACGCCCTCGCCTGTTTTGCACAACGGAAGATTTGCTGACACAAAACTTCATAGTACCTTATATCATTCCGATGCTGGAGAATGCAGGCGCTGTGGTTTATACACCTCGAGAAAGGGATTGGCAACGCAACGAAGTGATTGTGGATAACGATACACGCACGACAGGCAGCACTTATCTTGAAGTACCTTACAGAAAATATACTTGGCGAAACAGTAGCCGATCGGGATTTGCACAGCGCAGACAGACTTATATTGATGGACAAAATCCTTTTGCCGAAGGAAGTGCACGCTTTATCAAGACCATGAACAGAGCCGAAAAAGCATTTGCCGAATGGATACCCAATATACCGGAAAAAGGCGAATACGCCGTTTATGTCAGTTACCAAACATTACCCGAAAGTGTTCCCGATGCAAAATACCTCGTCTTCCACAACGGTGGCGTAACGGAGTTTTTGGTGAACCAACGCATCGGTGAAGGAACGTGGGTATATCTCGGAACTTTCGAATTTGATAAAGGAGCCAACGACTATGGTATGGTGGTGTTGAGCAACGAAAGCAAACACAAAGGCGTGGTCAGTGCTGATGCCGTACGCTTCGGTGGTGGAATGGGCAACATTGCCAGAGGCGGACAAACCAGCGGTTTCCCTCGCTATTTGGAAGGAGCACGCTACAATGCGCAGTGGGCAGGCATGCCATACGAAGTATATAGTAAAAGCAAAAGTACCAACGACTATAACGATGATATCAATGTTCGTCCTTTGACACTCAACTACATGTCCGGCAGTTCTGTCTTCAATCCTAAAGAAAAAGGATTGGGCATTCCGTTTGAAATGTCGTTGGGCTTACATACCGATGCAGGCTTTACAAGCAATACCACAAACATCGGCACACTCGGTATTTATACCACAGATACCCGTGAAGGACGTTTGGGAATGGGACTTTCGCGCTATGCTTCTCGAGACTTGGTGGACATGATGATGACAGAGTTGCAGGAAGACATCAGCAGGGAATTCGGTTTTCGATGGGTACGACGCGGTATGTGGAATCGCAATTATAGCGAAACGCGTACTCCACAATTACCTTCCATGATTTTGGAACTTCTTTCGCATCAAAATTTCCCCGATATGAAGTGGGCATATAATCCCCGTTTCCAATTCGTCGCCGGGCGTTCCGTTTATAAATCCATCCTCAAGTATTTGGCTACAATGCACAATGAGCATTACGTAGTGCAACCGTTACCCGTGACACACTTCGGCATAGAAAAAGGAAACAAGAAGAATACTTTCACCCTTTCATGGCAACCTCAAAAAGACGTCTCGGAGTCTACTGCCGATGCCACAGGATATATCGTATATACTCGCGTAGGATACGGAGGTTTCGACAATGGCGTTTTTGTACGCGACAATCGATACACATTCAAGGCTGAGCCGGGATTGATGTACAGTTTCAAGGTGACAGCCGTAAATCGTGGCGGCGAAAGTTTTCCTTCGGAAATTCTCACCGCTTATCAAGCACTTCGTGAAAGAGGAACTTTGCTCATCGTAAACGCTTTTGATAAACTGTCCGCCCCTGCCACGATTGAGAGCGAAAACATGGAGGGTTTCGATTTGTTGGAAGATACAGGCATTCCTTACAAGAAAACACCGGTATTTTGTGGTCCTCAACTCACCTTCGACACGCGTACACGGGGAAGAGAAACGAGCGATGGTACAGGATACAGCGACAGTTCTTGGGAAGGACGCATCATTGCAGGCAATACTTTCGATTATCCGTTCATACATGGCAAGGCTATTCAAGCCGTAGGAGATTACTCTTTCGTATCTGCTTCGGACGAAGCCGTAGAATCCCGTTATACGGATTTACAGAAGTATGTAGCCGTAGATTTGATTTACGGTGCGGACGACAAAGGCTTTTCGCCTGCCATGCAATACCTATTGAGCCGCTACTCTTCGCAAGGAGGCAATCTTTTACTAAGCGGTGCCGGTATCGGAGCCGGTATGAAAGGCTATGCCGAACAAGCGGATTTTCTCACGCAGGTATTTCATTATTATTCATCGACTCATTCGAGACAAAAGCATTCGGGAGAAGTTTACGGTGCCAACAGCCGTTTTGAAATTTACCGACAACCCAACGAAACAATATATGTACCGGCACATACCGAGAGCATCATGCCTACAAGCGGAGCCTTTTCTACATACCTTTATCAAGGCAGCAATGTGGGAGCCGGTATTGCTTACAAAGGGAAATCGTCTACGTTCGTACTGGGATTTCCGTTTGAAAACATCAAATCTGCGCAAGACAGACAACGTGTGATGTGGTCGGCACTGAACGTCTTCGGACTGAAATAGAAAAGCTTTCGTTTTCACACGGGTACAGCACCGCATAAGTTGCATAAACACACTTCTCTTCATAACTTCGTAAACTCTCAAACTTAGAGCTTCAATTTAGCAACGTATTGCCGATTTGATAACAACATGTTGTCAAGTCGATAGCATCATGTTGCTATCGCGATAAGAACATGTTGCTATCGCGATGACAACAGCGTCAAAGAATGTTAACAACAAAACGCTGTCAGAATGGCTTCCTGAAGCGATTTCGGAAGAAGCTTTCTCGGACTTTCCAGGCAGACATCAAAAAAAATCAACCGACTCGCTCCTCTCTGTCCACACAGCGTTGTGAACGATTACCGAAGCGCAAAATCATGTTGCGACACGGCACAGCCCCCACACAAGTTCTTTACCCCGTTCCCTTTTCGACCAAACAAAAACACATGGAACGGCTATATTCCTTATCTTTGTGCACTTTTATCGAACGAGACAAACGATTTACGTACAACGAACTACAAACGAAAGGCATTGGACAACTATAAACTTACAGACTGGTTACCCACGACAAAGAAGGAGGTGGAATTGCGTGGATGGGACGAACTGGATGTCATCATATTCAGCGGCGATGCTTATGTAGACCATCCCTCTTTCGGTGCCGGTGTGATAGGACGTTTGATAGAAGCCGAAGGTTTGAAAGTGGCAATCGTTCCTCAACCCAACTGGCGGGATGATTTGCGAGATTTCAAAAAGTTGGGAAAGCCTCGTCTGTTCTTCGGAGTTTCCGCAGGATGTATGGATAGCATGGTGAATAAATATACTGCCAACAAACGATTGCGCAGCGAAGACGCCTACACTCCCGATGGCAGACACGACATGCGCCCGGACTATCCCACCATCGTTTACACCAAGAT
The DNA here is from genome assembly GCA_041814865.1 of Phocaeicola sp. Taxonomy (GTDB): domain Bacteria; phylum Bacteroidota; class Bacteroidia; order Bacteroidales; family Bacteroidaceae; genus Phocaeicola. Next base: position 9,666 of record JBGXXU010000057.1, read on the forward strand.
ATTGAAAGAGATTTATCCGGATGTTCCCGTTGTCATAGGTGGAATAGAAGCCTCTCTGCGCAGACTTACACATTACGACTATTGGGAAGACAGGGTACGACCCTCGATATTACTCGATTCGGGTGCAGACTTGTTAATTTACGGTATGGGCGAAAAACCCATCGCGGAACTATGTCGTTCCCTCATCTCCGCACGTAGCATTCCCAAAGATATACCGCAAACTGCTTATATAGCACCTATTGAAGAAACGCAGACAACAGACTGCGATGTGATATTGCATGCACACGAAGACTGTTTGAAGGACAAGAAAAAGCAAGCAGCCAATTTCCGACACATAGAAGAAGAATCCAACAAATACGAAGCAGCGCGTATATTGCAACGTGTGGGCAAACGATACATCGTAGTCAATCCGCCTTATCCTCCTTTGACGGAAGAGGAGTTAGACCGTTCTTTCGACTTGCCTTACACCCGTCTGCCTCATCCCAAATACAAGGGGAAACGTATTCCGGCATACGAGATGATAAAGTTTTCCATCAATCTGCACAGAGGTTGTTTCGGAGGTTGCGCTTTCTGCACCATATCCGCACATCAAGGGAAATTTATCGTAAGTCGCAGCAAAAGAAGTATTTTGGAAGAAGTAAAGAAAGTCACCTGCATGCCCGACTTCAAAGGATATCTGAGCGACTTGGGAGGACCATCTGCCAATATGTATCGCATGAAAGGAAACGATGAATCCGTTTGTCGAAAATGTAAACGTCCCTCTTGCATACATCCCAAGATTTGCCCCAATCTGAACACAGACCATCGTCCGCTATTGGATATATATAAATCGGTAGATGCTTTGCCCGGTATCAAGAAAAGTTTTATCGGCAGCGGTGTGAGATACGACCTGCTTCTACACAAGAGCAAAGACGAAGAAGTAAACAAAGGTACAGCACTTTACACAAAAGAATTGATAGCCAATCATGTGAGCGGACGCCTGAAGGTAGCTCCCGAACATACGGGAAACAATGTACTCTTTCAGATGCGCAAACCTCCGTTCGAGCAGTTTTATCAATTCAAGCGGATTTTCGACAAAATAAACAGCGAGATGAAATTGCGTCAGCAAATCATTCCTTACTTCATCAGCAGTCATCCGGGTTGCACCGCCGAAGACATGGCTGAGTTGGCTGCCATCACGAAAGAGTTGGACTTTCACTTGGAACAAGTACAGGACTTCACTCCCACTCCCATGACCGTAGCCACCGAAGCATGGTACACAGGTTATCACCCTTACACGCTGGAACCTATTTATTCTGCAAAAACTCCCAAAGAGAAATTGGCACAACGCATGTTCTTTTTCTGGTACAAACCCGAAGAACGACAAGCCATCACCAACGAACTAAGACGCATAGGCAGAGCAGACCTTATACAAAAGTTGTATGGCAACCCTCGCCACGCAACCCTTGCAAAACCCCATACACCCGTTTATAAAAAGAATAAGAAAAGATGAAGATAGCTTCCCTCATATCAGGCGGTGTGGATAGCGCAGTAGCCATCCATTTACTCTGCGAACAAGGATACAAGCCCGACTTGTTTTATATCAAAATAGGAATGGACACCGATACCGAATTGACGTGTACGGCAGAAGAAGATATAGAACTCGCCACAGCCACGGCACGAAAGTACGGACTGAAATTCGATATCATAGACCTGCAACAAGAGTATTGGGACAATGTGGTGGCATATACCATAGAAAAAGTAAAGAACGGCTTTACACCCAATCCCGACGTGATGTGCAACAAACTTATCAAATTCGGTTGCTTCGAACAAAAAGCAGGTTATGCTTACGATAAAATCATGACAGGACACTATGCCTCCACTGAAGTCATCGACGGAAAAACATGGCTTGCTACAGCTGTCGACCCCGTAAAAGACCAGACAGACTTCTTGGCTCAAATCAATTATCTGCAAGTTTCCAAACTCTTACTCCCATTGGGGAAATACATGAAACAGGAAATACGCCAAATTGCCGAGTCAGCCAAATTGCCCAGTGCTTTTCGCAAAGACAGTCAAGGCATTTGTTTTCTTGGGAAAATCAATTACAACGACTTCATCAAACGTTTTTTGGGGGAGAAAGAAGGCAAAATCGTAGAACTCGAAACCGGCAAAGTTCTTGGAAAGCACAAAGGCTTTTGGTTTCATACCATCGGGCAACGCAAAGGTTTGGGATTGGGAGGCGGACCCTGGTTTGTAGTGGAAAAAGACATCATCGACAACGTACTCTTTGTGTCCAAAGGTTACGACACCGACAAACAATACGGTAACGCTTTCCGTCTGACAGATTTTCATTTCATCACGGAAAATCCCTGGTCAGACAATGAAGAAAAAGAAATACGCTTCAAAGTGCGTCATACAGACACCTTTCAAAAAGGCTTTCTCTCTCCGACATCAGACGGTTTCCTCATCCGCAGCGAAGAACTGATACAGGGCATCGCACCCGGTCAGTTCGGCGTGATTTACGATAAAGAAGCTCACCTTTGCCTCGGTAGCGGAGAGATACGAAAAGCGTAAAAGAGTTCGCTTTTCACAGAAAAGGATTATCTATCCTTAATTCTGCATAGCAATGCGTTTAACACAAAACAATACAACAATCTCTTTAAGCTTGAATTTACACGAAATGAGGGACAATATCGAATTAAAGTTAAATCACGCTCTAAAATCCGGCAAGTAGCAGCATATAAGCATTTTATTTCTACCTTTGCAAAGCTTTAACTCGATAAAGCTTTTATTTGTTTTATTAATTTTAAAAATTAAGAGAAATCCATTTATGAAAAAAGAAATTTATGTGATTCCTAGAATACTTCTCCTTTCAATCTCTACGCCAATAAACATTTTGAATACACTCTCCGCTGAAGGGAGTTTTGAAGATTACGAAGATGGAGGAGATCTTTAACTTACTTATGCCCTTTGCTTCTTGCAATGGTGCAGATGAACTCGAAAAAAGAATAATCCAATGATGATGACAGCCCTAAATTCACCGGAATAAATCTTGAATTAGAAGGGGGCTATACAGACTCCGTTTACCGACTAACAGCAAACATTATTAAAAGGAGAGCAAACCAATATATTGGTTTGCTCTCCTTTTAATATACCTTCTGTCACAACGATAAAAGCACTATACCCGCGCGCGAGGAGCAATTGTTTACATCCTTGCAGCGCGGGTATAATGCTCAAATAGCTCCGCAGACTCTTATTCTTTCAAATGGATGATACGTTGATTACTGCTTCCTCTGAATTTCAGATGCGGAGAGAATAATGCCTCTTCAAAACGTCCATCGACCAAAACATCGATATACGGCAATATATCTTTTCGTAACTCATCGCACTCAAGTTCTTCCAAAGTATAGCCCGTATAACACCAAACGTTCATCCGGGTCTCTTCTTTAATTCGGCGGATGAGAGGTAAAAACTCTTTCGGGTTGAAGAAAGGGTCTCCACCCGAAAAAGTTATACCGTCCAACAACGGATTGGATTTAATTTCGGCTATTATTTCTGCGATGCGTTCTTCCGTCAAAAGCGTGCCGGCTTTAGGGTTCCAACTCTCTTTGTTATGACAGCCGGGACAATGATGTGTACAACCTGCCAAGTAAATAGAGTAACGAATACCATCGCCATCGACTATTGTTTCCGGATATGTGTAAAGGATATTCACGTTTTTCGCTTACATGTGCTTCACACGGTCTTGTTCTTCGGCACGCTTGGCAGAGTTCCAAGAAGCCAAATCACCCGTCAGGTATCCCGTAATACGCCGCATACGCAAGATACTTTCGCTTCGACAAACAGGACATTTGTCGTAAATCATTCCTTTGTATCCGCATGTGTTACATGTATCTATGGGATGATTGATGGAGCCGTACCCTATACCTTCGTCGTACATTACTTTCACAATCTTGGCAATAGCGCGAATGTTTTTCTGCGCTTCCCCATCAAGCTCCACGTATGTAATGTGTCCACCTCCCGTAATAGCATGGAAAGGAGCCTCGCGTTTGATTTTTTCTACTATGGATATCGGTTCTTTCACATCCACATGGAATGAATTGACATAGTAATCTCTGTCCGTAACTCCTTCTATGCTTCCGTATTTACGACGGTCCATCTTGGTAAAACGTCCCGACAAACCTTCTGCCGGAGTAGCTAATACAGAATAATTCAACCGATAGTGTTCTTTGTATTCGCGTGCCACTTTGTTCAATACCTGTACAGTTTCGTACAATGTTTCCCAAGAGCGGTCGTCGTGTCCGTGTCCTTTGCCGTACAATGCGGTCATAGCATTGTGTCCACCAATAAATCCAATGCCCAATGTACCGCTACGCAATACATCTCCTACCGTATCATTCGGTTGCAAAGCACCTCCACCTTTCCATACATCGTTGCCCATCATGAAAGGAAACTGACGTGCAAGTGCCGTACGTTGGTATTGATAGCGTTCGTATAATTGGTCGCCGACCATACGAGCCATCTTTTCAACGGATTGCAGGAAGATATTCTTTGCTTCCTGTGTCACTGCCTCAGGATGATGGGTATCTTCCATCAGGTTCTCTGCTTTGATACGTGCTTCTATTGCCAAACGTGGCAGATTTATCGTAGTAAAGGAGAGATTTCCTCTACCAACAGAAGTTTTCTCGCCTGCCACATTGTCGAACACACGTGTACGACAACCCATCGTCGCCGGTTCGTAGAGATAGCGTTTCGGGTCGTTGATATCCCATTTCTCGTGACGGTTGTAAGCTGTATCCAAGAACATGAAATTGGGGAACAATGCTTTTGCCGTCGTTTGACAGGCTTTCAAGAAGAGGTCAAAGTTGGGAGCTTCATAATCTTTTTCGGTCAAAGCTTTTTCCAAGTCTTCCATTTGCATGGCTTTTTCGAAATCACGATTTGAGAACGACACGCCATCCTTAATCTTGAATATCTGTATGGGGAATACAGGGACTTCGCCTCTTGCTCCCAATCCCTCGATGGTTGTCTTCAACAATTCTTCTATTACCATGCGTCCTTCAGGGGAAGTATCCGTACCATAATTGATGGAGCTGAACACCACCTGATTTCCTCCGCGCGAATGCATGGTGTTGAGATTGTGTATAAATCCTTCCATCGCTTGATGCGTATCTTTTTGTGTCTGTACATAAGCACGTTTGCCGATGCGCGCCAACTCTTCGGCGGAAATACGAACTCCTATTTCCGTCAAACCCATATGCAAGCGTTCATAAGCCGCATCGTCGCTCTTGATAGAACGTATGTTGGTTTCCACGACGGAACGAATCACTTTGTCGTCTTGTTCGGCTTCGTTTATCATACCGCCATAGAAGGCTATCAGTTGTGTCAGGTGTTTGCGATAAGACTTGATGACGCCTTTTGCCATGAAGAAGTCGAATGCAGGAATAGACTGACCGCCGTGTTGTTCGTTCTGATTGGTTTGGAAAATAATGGTAGCCAGTGTAGCATAGCTTTGTATATTCTGAGGTGTACGAATACTGCCGTTTTTCGTGTGGAAGCCTCTCTCGAACAAATCTTCCAAATCGTACTGCAAGCAGGTAGTGGTTTTCGTTGGATAATAGTCCAAATCGTGAATATGAATATCTCCCATGCGATGTGCTTCTGCATATTGTTTGGGCAATAAATACTTATATGTATAGTCTTTGGTTACTTCCGAAGCAAAGGTCATCATTTGTCCTGCAGGCGTATGACTACTCATGTTGGCGTTGCTCAAGTTCACATCATTCTTGTCTATTGCCACGATACCGTCCATCACGTGTTTCATTTGTGTCTTTTTATCGCGCTCGGTATTTCTCCATTCACGATAGATGATGTACTTCTTGGCAACTTCGGGACGTACTTTCATCAATTCCTTTTCTACCAAGTCTTGAATTTCTTCCACGCTCACCGACGGAGTTTCAAACTGTTCGATAACACGCATCGTCACATCTGCAATCAGAGTGTCTTCGTCATGAATACCTGTGGCGTGGAACGCTTTTGTTATTGCATTTTTGATTTTACTGATAGAGAAGTCTTCTCTTTTACCATCTCGTTTGATGATACTTAGTTCTGCGTAATTCATACCTCTAATTAAGTTTTATTGTTTAGATATTCTTCGTGGTTTCACTCTGACTCTGCGTTTAGATTTTCCGTTTGCATCGGACGAAATTATCCGAAAAACCTTGCGTTCAAACACAAGACAAAGATAGAATATATTCCACCATTTTTTCCAAGCGACACCGCAACTTTTTCCCATTTCCAGAAAAGAATAACCATTTATGATTACAGAAAATTGTCCAAAACTCAGCATAAAACGCCGATATAAAGCGTATAGAGCACATCGCGACAATGTAAAGTTTTCCAAAAAGAATAACTA
>JBGXXU010000058.1:0-2826 GCA_041814865.1 Phocaeicola sp.
GTTAACATTCTTTGACGCTGTTGTCATCGCGATAGCAACATGTTCTTATCGCGATAGCAACATGATGCTATCAACTTGCGTACATGTTGTTATCAAATTGGCAACACGTTGCCAATTTGAAGTTCTAAGTTTTTGAGTTTACGAAGTTATAAGGGGAAGTGTATATTTATGCAGAAACTTCCGTTTATATTCTTTGATGCTGTTGCTGTCGTTCGTATGATATTACGGAATGGACGAGCGGAAAAGAGGAAGGCAAATGAGAGTTTGTCTTTTTTTTATTTATTTTTGCTGTCATATTTAATTAACACAAAACACTTATGGCTTATTTCGTAAAAACCAATTACATCTCGGGAGAAAGTTTCGTGCATGTCTATCGTGCTACTTCACAGGCAGATTTGGAAAAGAATATCGAAGACTGCTTTTCCACATTGGGCTACAAAGTTATTTTGAAAGACAACAATGTCATTACGTACGAGAAAGGGAGTCGTATGATGCGCCTTCTCTTCGGTGCTTTTTATAAGTACAACAAAATCAACATCTCTCTCTCGACGGAAGGAGAAGATTTCGTCTTGACCGCAATGAATGCCAGTACCGGTGTATCGGGCGGTATGATAGGAGTATCTCAAGCGAAGGAAGAGCTCAAGAGGGTGGCTCAGGCTTTAAGCTGTATCTAAACTCCACATTGCGAGAGAACACGCTCAAAGGAATATATCGTTGTTCGCGTAAGCGATAAAACCGTTTCTCTCGTCTCATAAAAACACATCTCCCTCATCTGCGTGTAGCGGATGAGGGAGATGTCGTTTTCGGGAGGATTTCGTGACAAGTCTCAGGAAACGCCGTAAACCTCTTTGTAAATAGTACGCACCACTTCTTCGAAACACGGCAACACCGCATCGGGCTGATTGGTCAGCAGGTGCATGGGCAAAGGTTTGTCGCCTGCACGATACGGTGGTTGCGTATAGGTTTGCGGACAAACACGGAAACCGTTGCGCTCATAAAAACCTATGCGGCGCAGGCTCAACGGCGTGTCGGGCAATTCGGCTTCGAGTACGAAAGGTAGCTGTTCGTCTTTCATCAGGTATTCCAACAGTACGGTACCCAGACCGCGATTGCGCAGACGGCTGTCCGTGAACAAATGCTCTATATATATAAAGGTAGGAAACCGCCATAGATAAACGGCACCAAGCATTTCGCTCATGCCCTCCCGATAGAGAGCATGAGCGGTAAATGTATCTTTTTCTTGCAGGAATTTCTCTTGCAGGTTTTCGTCCCGACGTTCATTCGTGGGAAAGGCTTCGAGCCACATGGCGAGTGCATCGCGATACACTGTTTGCGCAGGACGAATTTCCTTCAAGTAGTATGCTTTGTCCGGCATAGAGTTATTTTTTCGTATAGAAGTCTATAAGTCTTCTCAATGCGCGCTGACACACCGGACAGAAGTCGGGAGCTTCGTTCGTGCGCATGCGACAGTTTTCCACCGGTCTGTAAATACCTTTTCGTGTATAGCCTGCGCCTTCATAAACCCCTATTTTCGTGTATATCTTTTTCGGGTCGTTGGTGACGGTGGTAGGTATGGGCGTGCCTTTTTCCAACATATCTTTCCACTTGCTTTCGAAGTTGACAAGCGTTGTGATATTTTGTTCCCAAGGTTCTACTTCGTAAGGATATTGTCTGCTCGGTTCATCGGAGTAAGCGTACTCGTCCGCCAATGCTGCAAAACTATGTCCGAACTCGTGCACCACCACAGGCTTGAATGTTTCGTGATGCGCGGTTGTCAGCGTAAAAGAGTTGTAGATACCGCCACCACCGTAAACTTCCGTGTTTGCAAGAATGATGATGTGTTCGTAAGGCACATCTGCCAACCAGTTGTGAATACGTTTCAGTTGGCGTGTCGTCAAGTAACGGTCCGAATAGAATGTATCGAAATGCGAACCTACTGCCGTATTCTTCCACAAACCTTCGCGAGGTACACTCACACCTTTGTCTTGCGAAGGTGTCCATACAGCTACCACATTGAAACGGTCTTTCAATGTATCGAAAGGCTTGTGTTTGAAAATCTCGTCTGCGGCTATTTGGGCATCTTTATAGAAGGTGGCTTTCTCTGTTTCCGTGTAACCTTCCGCCATGATAGCGATGTCTATGCAGTCTTCGTACGAACCGCTTTTCAAGAGATAGCGATGTTCGGTGGATTGCGTTTTTCCGCGTTGGTGTATGAGAATATCTTTCGGATTTATCTCATGACGATAGGTTGCTATCACTTTTTGGTACTCATCGCGCAAGTCTACCGTTACGATGGCATTGTTTTTCGGATAAGGAAGCAAGTACGTGTTTTCGAAAGCGCGTATCGTGTGTTTTGCTTCTTCTTCGGCTTGCCACTCTTGAAAGAGCGTACAGAAAGATGTACGATAGATAGTGTCGCCCGTAGCCTTGTCTGTCATGGTGATTTGTCCGTTGCCGGCGAGAGGTACTTCTTTCAGATGGTGTCTTCTGCCTGCCCAATGAGGCAACGAGGAGATTTCGTCAAGACTTACGTAAGAGGTTTTGTCATTGCCCGAGAAAGTATAATCCACCCGGATGCTTTGATTGATGAAATAGCGGTCGAAATCGGAAGTTTGTGCTTGTGTTGCAGAAAGTCCGACGATTGCCAAAACAGTGAAAAATGTTGTTCTCATTTTCTTGATGTATTATAAGGTGAAAGAAATTTACAGTTCTGCTGTGGGTTGAGGAGTGTCGATGGCTGCCAACAATTTGCGAGCCGATATGTATTCGTCGATACTGGCGGTTACGGGTTTCCCTTCGCGCATGGCAAGTACCACGGTTTCGGGA
>JBGXXU010000059.1:0-13734 GCA_041814865.1 Phocaeicola sp.
AAACAGTAACTCGCAGCAAGAAATTCTTGCTGCGAGTTTTTTGTGGGGAATAGATACAGGTTCTTCATAATTGACTTTTCATGCATTCAGCGAGGAGGACAACCTTTTCCGAAAACATCTCTGGCATCGGCTTTAATTGCGAAGGACTTGTTTTATTCCTTTTACGTTTCTGATTTTCTTGAGAAGCATCTCGAGTTTCGACGTGTCGTCTACCATTACGATGAGCGTTCCGGAGAATAAGCCATCGTTGGAGGTGATGTTGATGGAGCGCAAGGAGGTGTTTTCTTCCTTGTTTATCATCGAAGTGATGTTGGTGATGATACCGATGTCATCATGCCCCACCACACGAAGAGTGATGGGATACTGTTTTCCTTCTTTCTTGCCAGCCCAACGAGCTTTCAGTATACGATAGGGGAAACGCAACTTTAGTTCTTTGGCATTGGGGCAATCCGTGCGATGCACTTTGATTCCCCCGCTGATGGTGACGAAACCGAATACATCGTCTCCGTAAATAGGTGCGCAACACTTGGAGAGACTGAAATCCAATCCTTTTATATCTTGGTCTATCACCAATACATCTTCTTTGCTTCCGCCCAAGTGGGAGGAGGACTGCTGTATGCTGAAGTTTTCGGCACTTCGTACACCTATTTCCTGTTGTTCGCTTTCACGTTTTTGAAGTTCCAGATACTTCTCAATGAAAGTATTGATTTCTATTTCTCCGGCGGCTATTGCCATATAGAAATCGGTTACCGTCTTGAAGCCCATCTTACGTATCAAACGCATGAGAACAGCTTCTTCCAATTCTATTTTCCTGTTCTTGCATTTGCGTTCGATGGTTTCTTTTACGAATTCCGTTTGTCTGGAAGCCATTTCTTTGAGTGCCTGACGTATCTTGCTACGCGCTCTCGATGTGGTGGTGAAGTTGAGCCAGTCTCTTTTCGGAGTTTGTGTGTTGGAAGTCATGATTTCCACTTGGTCTCCGCTACTCAAAACGTGTTTCAGCTGTACGTTCTTGCCATTGACCTTCGCGCCGGTGCAACGATAGCCCAAATTGGTGTGTATGCAGTAGGCAAAATCCAATACTGTGGCTCCCTGCGGTAAACGAAACAAGTCGCCATTGGGCGTAAATACGAAAACCTCGTCTTTGTACAACTCCAGTTTGAACTGACTCATGGCATCTATGTTCGTATCTGCGCTTTCCAATGTTTCGCGAATACTGTTGAGCCAGTTGTCCAATTGGTTTTCTCCTTTCACACCTTTGTATCTCCAATGCGCCGCCAGACCTTTTTCGGCTATTTCGTCCATGCGTTCGGTACGTATTTGCACTTCTACCCATTTGCCTTCAGGTCCCATGACGGTAATGTGCAACGATTCATAACCGTTGCTCTTGGGTACGGAAAGCCAATCGCGCAAACGTTTGGGATTGGGCAAATACATATCTGTCACGAACGAATAAGCCTGCCAACATTCCTGTTTTTCTTTCTGCTCGTCGGAATCGAGGATGATGCGTATGGCAAATAAGTCGTAAACACCTTCGAACGGACATTTCTGTTTCTTCATCTTTTGATAGATGGAATGTATAGACTTTGTTCGTCCTTTGATGTGAAAGTTCAAACCCGCTTCTTCCAACTTCTCTTGGATGGGTTTTATGAATGTCTCTATATATCTATCGCGCGACTTCTTTGTTTCGTTAAGTTTTTCCTTGATGTGGTAATATACTTCCGGTTCGAGATACTTAAGCGATAGGTCTTCCAATTCGGATTTCAGTTTATAAAGCCCTAATTTGTGTGCCAAAGGAGCATACAGATATGCAGCTTCGTTGGCAACTTCTCTTCGGGCTTCTGTATTTTCCACGTTTTTGATGACACGCATCAGATGCACACGGTCTGCTATCATGATGAGTATCACACGCATGTCTTCCGCAAAAGAGAGTAGCAGATTTCTGAAGTTTTCCGATTCTATGGTGGGATTTTTCGCATACAGGTCGTTGATTTTCAATAAACCGCCTATGATGGTGGCAACTTCCTTGCCAAACTGTTTTTTGACTTCTTCGATAGAGACATATCCGTTTTTTACCACTTCGTGCAAAAGAATACTTGCTACAGCCGTGTATCGCATACTCATTTCTTCGACCACGAGGGTGGATATCTGCATATCCTTGATGAGTGGGTGCATATCGAAAGCATTTCTTGCCGCGTTCATCTCGGAATATGCTTTCGACAAAAACGTTTTCAACAGTTTTCTTTCCGCGTGGTTGCTGTATTCTCCTACGCAGCGAAGCAACTTTTTATACAAGAGTGGGAGTTGCTTTTGTTCTTGTATTGTCAGTGTAGCTTTTGTTTCCATATTGTCTTATCGGTGAATATGCTCGTAAAGGTAGTTTTTTACAACCTCATGACAACATTGTCGGTGTATAATTTCCGTTTTAAGATATCTTTTACACAAATTGAGAAGGACAGTCGGGGAGAGCTAAAGGAAAATTCTTCCATCGTTTTCGAGGTTTCCGTTCTCCTTGCCTGTTGCTATATTCGGAGTTTCGCAACGCCGGGTTATCTATGCCGGCTCTTCCCCCACGTGTTTTGCTTGCGCAAAAATCGTGTTGTGTTTGCCTGTTTGATACGTGACACGTGCATCACAACTTACGTGACGCGTCAAAGAATGTTGACAATAGCTATCGGAATAGCTTGCTGACGGGGTGGGGAGAGGGGGATGAAAGCACGGAGAAAAGTGTCTTTCTATTCTTATGTTATCATTGAAAAAAATCGTCGGTTTCTGCATAAATATACGCTTCCCTCTTGTAACTCATCAACTCAAAAACTCATCCCTTCAAATTGACAACATGTAGTCGATTTGATAACAACATGTTGTCAAGTCGATAGCATCATGTTGCTATCGCGATAAGAACATGTTGCTATCGCGATGACAACAGCGTCAAAGAATGTTAACAACATAATCGTATCGAGAAGGTATTATAACGCGGTTTTTTCTTCGTCAAAAAAGCGATTTTTCAGAACTTTTTCGGACTGAAAAAGCATAGATTACGAACACTTTTTCCTCAGGAATGTATGCCTCTTTGTATGTGAAAAAGCTGCATAAAAAACCAACTTGTATATTTATGCACTTTAGAATGCGACTGAATTGTCTACCGAAAAATCGTATATCGACGAGTCGCTTTCTGTCGAGTGCGAATAATTCTGTTTTCTCTATCAAATCTTTTACAGGAATGTTCTGCACACAGAAAAACTCTATAAATTTGTCTGTGGCAATGATGCTTGTCGATTTTGTTTTGCCTGGAAGTAAGAGGCGCAGAATAAGGCACAAGGATGATTGTCCTTTATAGCGTTATTTTATTTCGAACTCATTATTTTTCATCACAATACAGCCGAAACGATATGTGGACAACCGAAGACAGACAACAATTCCAACAAAAAGGAATAAGAGAAGAACAAATCAATGAACAGCTTCATAGATTTGAAACGGGTTATCCTTATTTGCAACTGATAGATGCCGCTTCAGTCGAAAACAAAGGAATTTACAGACTCACAACAGAGGAAGAAGACAAGGCTGCAAAGCATTGGGGTAAATACAGACAAATGCCTACCCGGCGTATTCTGAAATTTGTTCCTGCTTCCGGAGCAGCAAGCAGGATGTTCAAAGACTTGTTCGAGTTTCTCCACGCAGAAAGAACAGTTCCCGAAACCGCATTCGAGAAGATATTCTTTGCTCACATACATGCTTTTGCTTTTTATGATGCGTTGAACGAAATCTGTTTGAAAACACATGGGAAAGATATAGACCGCCTTATCGCTATGGGCGAATATAAAGCCATCGTGAATAATTTGCTCGGAGAAAACGGACTGAATTACGGTGCATTGCCGAAAGGCTTGTTGCTGTTTCACAAATATGTCGATGGAAGCAAAACACCTATGGAAGAACATTTCTCGGAAGGTGCCATGTACGCTGCGGATGCCCATGATGAAGTACACCTGCACTTCACGGTTTCGAGAGAACATAAAGAACTGTTCGAAAAACTACTGAAGAATAAGAAGCCTGTGTACGAGGCGTTTTCGGGGAAAACATATCATGTGAGTTTCTCCGAACAAAAGCCTTCTACGGATACGATAGCCGCCGATGCCGATAACAAACCTTTCAGAGAAAACGGAAAGATACTGTTCAGACCCGGAGGACATGGCGCACTGATAGAAAATCTGAACGACCTCGATGCAGATGTTATTTTCATCAAAAATATAGACAATGTAGTGCCGGACCGTATCAAAGCAGATACCGTTCGCTACAAACAGGTGATAGCCGGTGTCTTGGTAGATTTGCAAGAGAAAAGCTTCGCATACCTTCGTCTGCTGGATACCGGGAAATATACGGATGCGGACTTGCAAAACATGTTGCACTTCGTGAAAGAGAAACTCTGCATACAATATCCGATGGAGTGGGAGAGCAGTTCATCCGAGCAGAAAGCTGCCATTCTACACGACAGGTTGAACAGACCGATGCGTGTTTGCGGTATGGTGAAAAACATCGGCGAACCCGGCGGAGGACCTTTCTTCGTATGCAATGCAGATAATACAGTAGGTTTGCAAATCCTCGAAAGTTCACAAATCGACCTCAACGACCCTAAGAAGAAAGCCATGTTTGAAGATGGCACGCATTTCAATCCCGTAGACCTCGTTTGCGGAGTAAAAGACTATAAAGGCTGTAAGTTCGACTTGACGAAATACATTGACAAAGCAACAGGTTTCATCTCTTCGAAATCGAAAGACGGAAGAGAACTGAAAGCACTCGAGTTGCCCGGTTTGTGGAATGGCGCAATGAGCCATTGGAATACAGTCTTCGTAGAAGTTCCTTTGAGTACTTTCAATCCTGTGAAAACCGTGAACGACCTCTTGAGAGAGCAACATCAATAGACTGTATTTATCGTGTTATGGAATTATCCTATAAGATGATAGACTTGAAACTGTAGATATTTTTCTTTGTAATCAATTTATCTATCTTTGCACGTGCAAAAACCAGTTAAGTTAGTTAAGTAAAATTTATGGAAATAACAAACAATGTGTACTACGTCGGTGTGAATGACAGACGTACTACTCTTTTCGAAGGCTTGTGGCCTTTGCCTTATGGCGTTTCGTACAACTCTTATCTCGTAGTCGGTACGGATAAGGTTGCTCTGGTGGATACAGTGGAAGTTTGCTACTGCGAAGCCTATCTGAAAAAGATACGTGCTGTCTTGGGAGACAGAAAAATAGATTATCTTATCATTAACCACATGGAACCCGACCATTCCGGTTCTCTTCCTGTGATTTTGGCAAACTATCCCGATATCACATTCGTGGGAAACAAGAAAACCTTCGAAATGGTAGATGGCTTCTACGGCACAGGCGGCAACCGTTTGGTAATAGGAGAGGGAGATACTTTGGATTTGGGCGGTCATGTGCTTAGCTTTTATCTTATCCCCATGGTGCATTGGCCGGAAACTATGGTTACTTATGACAGTACTACCAAAACATTGTTTGCCGGTGATGCATTCGGTTGCTTTGGTGCTCTCAACGGTGGTTGTGTGGATTCGCAAATCAATACGGATATTTATTGGAACGAGATGCGTCGCTATTATTCCAACATCGTAGGAAAATATGGCGCACCCGTACAACGTGCATTAAAGAAACTGGGTGGTTTGGAATTGAAACAAATCTGCTCGACCCACGGTCCTGTATGGACAGAAAAAATTCCCCAAGTAATAGATATGTACGACCGTTTGAGCCGCTATGAAGGCGAAGAAGGCGTAGTCGTAGCTTTCGGAACGATGTATGGTAATACGGAAGCTGTGGCAGAAGTCATTGCCGAAGAATTATGTCGTCAAGGCATACGCAACGTTGTTTTGCACGATGTATCTCGTACACATCATTCTTTCATCTTGTCGGATATATTCAAATACAAAGGCTTGATTGTCGGTAGTTGTACTTACAACACACAATTATTCCCCGAAATGGAATCTTTATTGAGCAAGATAGCTGCTCGTGATATGAAAGACCGTGTCATCGGTTATTTCGGCTCATACACTTGGGCAAGTGCGGCTTACAAGAAACTGGGAGAATGCGTTGAAGCTTTGAAATTTGAAGTTGTAGGCGATGCTATCGAAATGAAGCAAACCCTTAATGCCACAACGGAAGAAGCAGCTAAAGCCTTAGCTAAATCAATGGCAGACCGCTTGAAAGCAGATAGAAATTAAAGATTACAAATGCATGAAAAGCGTCTATTCGAAACTTCGAATAGACGCTTTTTGCTTATATAAGAATGATACTTGCCTATGTCACTGATGAGAGAATAATGACATGAAAAAGTCGATTGTACAATTCTATCAAAAACCTCCTCTTTTTGTTGAGAACAACCACGAAAAAAACTCCTGTTCTCTCACGAGAGCAGGAGTTTCATTAGAATTATATTCAAATATATTATTTGCTTGGAGTATTCTCAAGCGTTGCAATCAAGAAGTCGTAGAACTTCGGAACAGAAGGAATATGACAACGTTCTTCTGGAGTATGCGGGCATTGCAACGTAGGACCAAATGAAATCATATCCAAGCCGGGGATTACAGCACCGATGATACCACATTCCAAACCTGCGTGAATAACACTGATTTTAGGCTCTTTCCCGAATTGTTGTTGATATGACTTCTTCATAGCATGAAGAATAGGAGAATTCACATCGGGAGCCCAACCTGAATAACCGCCTGAACGTTTAACGCTCATGCCTGCCATAGAGAAGCAATTCTCAATAGCTGTATTACGATAATCTTTCATTGATTCGCGAGAACTTCTTGTCAAGACTTTTACTGCAATTTTACCATCGCCGATATTTACGATAGCAAGGTTGGAAGAAGTTTCTACTGTGTCAAGAATAGTCGGAATATATCTTTCCACACCATTGGGGCAAGCATATAATGCACGCACTACATTGTCACGTATTTCAGCAGGAACTACATATTTAGGCATTTCTACGCGTTCTGTGAGCACGGTGATATTGCTTTCGATGGTTTCAAACTCATCACGCCATGTTTGTTCGCATTCATGCGCATAAGCCAATACATTCTCCATTTCTTTCTCCGATAACGTAATGACTGTTTCACATTCGCGTGGTACCGCATTGCGCATATTACCACCCTCCCAAGAAGAAAGAGCTACACCATTGAACTTTATAACATGATGGATAAAGCGAGTCATCAACTTGTTTGCATTTGCCAAACCTTCGCCGATTTGTACTCCTGAGTGTCCGCCACGTAATCCCTTAATGATAACTTTCAAAGCAACATGCTGAGTATTGGCTTCTTCAGGCTTATACTCCAATGTGGCAGTAAGGTCTTCTCCTCCTGCGCATCCTATATATAATTCGCCTTCTTCTTCAGAGTCAAGATTTAATAAGATATCTCCTTCTACAGTACCAGGTTTCAAACCAAAAGCACCATACATACCTGTTTCTTCATCGGAAGTAATCAAACCGACGAGAGGACCATGCTTTAAGTTCTTATTCTCCATGATAGCCATAATAGCAGCAACTCCCATACCATTGTCGGAACCCAAAGTCGTATCTTTTGCTTTTACCCATTCACCGTCTATATATGTTTGAATCGGGTCGTTTACAAAATCATGCTTGGTTCCTTTATTAGCTTGGGGAACCATATCCATGTGCGCTTGCAAAATGACGACTTTCCTATTTTCCATACCAGGTGTTGCTGGTTTCTTGTAAATAATGTTACCTACTTCATCCATGAAAGTTTCAACACCGGCTTTTTTCCCAAATTCCAATAAAAAAGCTTGTACTCTTTCCAAATGTCCGGAAGGACGAGGAACTTGTGTCAAATCATAAAAATGTTTCCACACATTCTGTGGAGCTAACGAAAGGATTTCACTCATAATGTTTGTTTTTTATTTGTAAGTGGCAGAGCCACGAGTCCATAAATACCTAACAAAACTAATAAAATAGTTTGTACGCCATGTACTAACAATGCAAAAAAACCCGCATTGTCTTTGCTTACACCATACATCATCATCATAGTAATGATGGCAAAATGCCATGGTCCTGCTCCGTTAGGAGTGGGAACTATTACGGCAATGCTTCCTGCAACGAACATTACCAAAGCTGCAATAACGCCTAATTCGTTTGAAAACTCAAAACAAAAGAAAGCTATATAAAACTGTAAAAAATAACCAACCCAAATACCGATAGTGTAGAGCAGAAAAAGCGGCAAGTTCTTTACTTTCTGTAAGGATAAACAGCCTTGTACGACATTGGATAAGCTCTGTCTTATTTTACTGGAAGCTGCAAGTTTTCTAAACAGTATAAGAAAGAGTGATGCCAATCCTGCAAGACAAATCAACGTAATATAGAAATTGTTTGATGAAAACAAGTTTGTAAAAGGAGCAGTGGTTGTACCTGTTTTGTCAAAAAAAGAAGTAAATGTGTTTGTCTGTAATAATAGTGTGATGAGAGCTATAATACTTATGCAAAGTGTATCTATGATACGCTCGGTGACAACAGTTCCTACAGCTTTAGAGAAAGAAACTCCATCATATTTAGCCAAAATACCACAACGTGATATTTCACCAATACGGGGAATTACCAAATTAGCAGCATAGGAGACAAATACAGCATATATGCTATTGGTCGGTTTAGGATATTCTCCTAAAGGTTCTAAAGTGAGGTTCCAACGCAATCCTCTCAATATATGAGACAAGATACCAAACAGTAGCGACAATAACATCCACCAATAATTAGTCTCTTGTGTTAATACACTCCAAACTCTACTAAAATCTACTCCGTGATAAGTCCATATGAGGATAGATATTCCTAAAAATAGAGGCAAGATGATTTGTAATAACTTACCGAATCTGTGGTTAAACTTTTTTGATATCAAAGCTATTTTCTTTTATGTTTCTTTCTCTCCGATGATTAGAGGATTAAAGAAATTCGTTTATAAGGATTATTATTTAATTTTGCATGTTGCAAATATAGTGGTTGCCAATCTAAAAAAGATATATTGCTCTAAAGGAAATAATGATATAATGAGATTAGTAAAACCCAAGAAGTTCTTAGGACAACATTTTCTGAAGGACTTACATATCGCTAAAAATATAGCAGATACGGTAGATGTTTGTCCAGATATACCGGTACTTGAAGTTGGTCCTGGGATGGGTGTCTTGACTCAATATCTGTTGAGCAAGAACAGACCGGTCACTGTTGTAGAATTGGATTTTGAGTCAGTAGCGTATTTGCGTCAGCATTTTAATTTACCCGATGAAAATATTATTGAACAAGATTTCTTGCGGATGGATTTGTCTAAAATTTTCAAGGGAAATCCTTTTGTTCTGACAGGTAATTATCCTTACAATATATCCAGTCAAATCTTTTTCAAGATGTTAGAATATAAAGATTGGATACCTTGTTGTAGCGGTATGATACAAAAGGAAGTTGCAGAGCGTATTGCTGCGCGTCCGGGTAGTAAAATATATGGCATATTGAGCGTGTTGATACAGGCATGGTATAACGTGGAGTATTTGTTTACTGTCAATGAATCTGTATTCAATCCTCCACCGAAAGTAAAGAGTGCTGTTATCAGAATGACACGTAATGATGCGACATGTTTGGGGTGTAACGAACAACTCTTCAAACAAATAGTAAAAACTACTTTTAATCAGCGTCGCAAAACTTTGCGAAATTCCATTTCATCCATATTGGATAAAGCTAATCCTTTATCTCAAGACCCGCTATTCAACAAAAGACCGGAGCAGTTATCTGTAAATGATTTCGTAGAATTGACAAACAAAGTAGAAGAAGCTATTCGTCCTCAAGAATAAGTCTTTTCGTTAATCTCTTAAATGTAGCATCTCATGAATAACGATGAATTGAAACGTTTCTCCGAATTGATAGAAAATCAATCTTCCGATGAATTGATTGATTTATTGAAAGACTTGCATCCTGCCGACATTGCCGACCTCTGTAACGAATTGGATACAGAAGAGGCCAAATACATCTATTTGTTGCTAGACAATGAAACGGCGGCAGATGTTTTGATTGAGATGGACGAAGATGCACGCAAGAAATTTTTGGAGCTTCTTCCTTCCGAAACCATTGCAAAGCGTTTTGTGGACTATATGGATTCGGATGATGCTGTCGATATTATTCGTGAACTGGACGAAGACAAGCAAGAGGAAATTCTTTCCCACATCGAAGATATAGAACAAGCCGGAGATATTGTCGACCTTTTGAAATATGACGAAGACACTGCCGGTGGATTGATGGGAACGGAGATGGTTGTCGTTAACGAAAATTGGAGTATGCCCGAATGCTTGAAAGAAATGAGAAATCAAGCAGAAGAGTTGGACGAAATCTATTATATATATGTAGTAGATGACGAAGAACGTTTGCAAGGCGTATTTCCTCTCAAAAAAATGATTACCAGCCCGTCTGTTTCAAAGGTGAAACACGTAATGGAAAAAGCTCCTGTCTCCGTGCATGAAGAAACATCGGTAGAAGAGGTGGTACAAGTTATCGAAAAGTATGACTTGGTGGCTGTGCCTGTAGTGGATAGTATCGGTCGGCTTGTGGGACAAATCACTGTCGACGACGTCATGGACCAAGTACGTGAACAAGCAGAAAGAGATTATCAATTGGCTTCGGGTCTTTCGCAAGATGTGGAAACGGACGATAGCGTCGTGAGACAAACCACAGCACGATTGCCTTGGCTTCTGATAGGCATGTTGGGGGGTATCGGCAATTCCATGATATTAGGCAACTTCGATACAACTTTTGCATTGCATCCGGAAATGGCTCTTTATATTCCGTTGATTGGTGGAACCGGAGGGAACGTCGGAACACAGTCTTCGGCACTTGTGGTACAGGGGCTTGCTAACAACTCATTGAATGCAGACAATACTTGGAAGCAAATTCTGAAAGAAGGAGTCGTAGCTTTAATCAATGCCAGCATCATATCCATGTTGGTTTATGCTTACAACTTTGTACGCTTCGGACCGACTGCAACTGTAAGCTATTCGGTTTCCATCAGCCTCTTTGTTGTGGTGATGTTTGCTTCTATTTTCGGCACATTGGTTCCAATGACTTTGGAAAAGATGAAAATAGACCCTGCTATAGCCACGGGACCTTTTATCTCTATTACGAACGACATTGTCGGCATGATGGTATATATGTTGATTACCGTCCTGCTGTCATAAGGAATTTGAAAAACTCGATATAACTCTTGGGTATGGTTCGGTTGAGCAAATCATACCCAAGAGTTTCTTTGTTCGCTTTGAGCTTCTTTTATCTTTACTTCGGAGCTTTCCTGTATAAATAAACTGCAATGAAGATATATAGGATATTGGGTATCCAAACAGCCAAAATAGGAGGGAGATTGCCATTGATGGCAAAAGTAGAGGATACGGTTTGGAACAGAATGTACGAAAAACTAAGCCCGAGTCCGATACCCAGATGCAAGCCCATACCACCCTTGACTTTTCGTGAGGAAAGAGACATACCTATTACTGTCAGGATGAAAGCGGCAAAAGACATTGCTATGCGGCGATGATATTCCACTTCGAAAAGTTCGATGTTTGCGAAACCTCTTTGTTTTTGGTTTTCGATATATCTGCTCAGTTGAGCACTGGTCATAGTTTCCTGCTGACCGCGTGTGATAAGAAAATCTTGCGGCTCCATATTTATAATGGTGTCGAGCGATTCTCCTCGTGTGATAATTTCTCGTTTTCCACGCAAGTCTCTAATCATATAATCTTTGATTGTCCACTTGTGAGTGGAAGTGGAATCGTAGCTGATGCTGCTTGCCGTGAGATGAGAAACCAACTTTTGCTTTTCGAATTTATCCAAAGAAAATCTATAACCCGTTTTGTTGTAATCCTCATATCGTTCGATATAAGCAATCACTCCGGTATCTACTTCCAACTGTATGTTGTTGGCAAAGTTGACTACCTTCTTTTTCTTATATACTTGTTCGAATTTCAAGCGAACCTTACTTCCTTGAGGAATAACCTGGCTGCTGAGCGTATAAGAAACCAAAGCTATGACACCTGCCGAAAACATATAAGGAAACATCATGCGTTTGAAACTCATGCCTGTGGAAAACATCGCAATGATTTCGGAGTTCTCAGCCAGCTTGGACGTAAAAAAAATCACCGCAATGAAAACAAACAACGGACTGAATAAGTTGGCATAATAGGGAATAAAGTTGAGGTAGTAGTCGAAAACGACAGCTTTGAGTGGTGCTTTGTTATTGATGAAACTGTCTATATTTTCGTTTATATCAAAGACGACAGCAATAGAGATAATCAGCGTTATGGCAAAGAAATATGTACCCAAGAATTTCTTGATGAGATACGTATCCAAACGTTTGAACCATTTTCGACGAAATAATTCTTTGAAATTCATCTTTCTTTAGTATTACTGATTACAATCTTGTCGTGACTTTCTTTATCATTTGGGCTTTCCAGATGGAAAAATCACCGGCTATGATATGTTTGCGTGCCTCCTTGACCAGCCACAGGTAGAATGCCAGATTGTGTATGGAGGCTATTTGCATAGCCAAAAGTTCTTGCGCATGAAATAGATGACGAAGATATGCCTTACTATATAAAGTATCGACTACGGATGCACCATCGGCTTCTATCGGAGAATAATCTTTTTCCCATTTTTTGTTGCGCATGTTCATGATGCCGTCTTTGGTAAACAACATTCCATTTCGTCCGTTGCGTGTAGGCATCACGCAGTCGAACATGTCCACACCTCGCTCTATGGCTTCGAGCAAATTCTCGGGAGTGCCTACTCCCATGAGATAGCGTGGCTTGTCTTGAGGCAATATCTCATTGACGACTTCTATCATTTCATACATTTTTTCCGTTGGTTCACCTACGGCAAGTCCTCCGATGGCATTTCCATCGGCATTCTTAGAAGCAATGTATTCTGCCGACTGCTTACGCAAGTCCGGATATACACAGCCTTGCACAATGGGGAACAAACTTTGATTGTAACCGTATATCGGTTCCGTTTCATTGAAACGAGCGATACAACGGTCCAACCAACGGTGTGTCATCTCCATGGATTTCTTGGCATAATCATAATTTGCCGTGCCCGGAGTACATTCGTCAAAAGCCATGATGATATCCGCCCCGATGATACGCTCTATATCCATGACACGTTCCGGAGTGAACAGATGTTTCGAACCGTCTATATGCGAACGAAACTCTACGCCTTCTTCTTTCAGTTTACGTATACCTGATAAAGAAAAGACTTGAAAACCACCGCTATCGGTCAGCATAGGACGGTCGAAACCATTGAATTTGTGCAATCCTCCTGCTCCTTGTATTACATCCAATCCCGGACGAAGGTATAAGTGATAAGTGTTGCCCAAAATGATTTGCGCCTGTATATCTTCTTTCAATTCGGTGAGGTGCACCCCCTTTACACTTCCCAATGTGCCGACAGGCATGAATATAGGCGTTTCTATTTGCCCGTGGTCTGTTGTAATCAGTCCGGCTCTTGCTTTGGAGAGTGCATCTGTATGCTGTAATTCGAAAGTCATTTTTTACAATTTGTCTGCGAAGATACAAACTATTCTCTGTGGTTGTATAAAGATTGACAGGCTTACTGATTTCCTGTGACGGCATTCTTTGATGGTAGTTATTGTATCCTTGTTGTCCATGTTTCGCTTATGCAAGAACTGTG
>JBGXXU010000060.1:0-6362 GCA_041814865.1 Phocaeicola sp.
CGTCCTTTCAAATCAACTATATATTGCCGATTTGATAACAACATGTTGTCAAGTCGATAGCATCATGTTGCTATCGCGATAAGAACATGTTGCTATCGCGATGACAACAGCGTCAAAGAATGTTAACATCATAATCGCGTCGAGAAGGTATCATATAAAACAAAAGAGCGACACCGAATAAGAGGTGCCGCTCTTCATTACCGAAGTTTGCTAAAAGACTCTTTACAAATCAATGCTCAATCCCAACATAAAGGTATTGGTCTTCAATGCGTCCGAATCGGTCCATCCATACGCCGCATCCAACTTAAAGTTTTTGAAGAGTCTTGCCCCCAAACCTACGGTGAAGAAATTAGGTTCTTTTTGTCTGCATTCGTATCCTACACGTGCCGACAACATATTGTCGAAAGTGTATTCAAAACCTGCATTCACGCGTAATGCCTTCGCTTCCGATGGTAAAAAGAAAAAACGACCGCCCATGGCTACTGTCACTCGATGCTTTTCGGCAACTTGTACACCTAAGTCACCACCCATGGCAATCGAAGAAGGCAAATCGTAAGTAGTTTTGGAATTATTGTAACTGAAGCTCGCACCAATATCCATTACGCGTGCACCCAATGTAAGCATTGCCGGCATTTTACCGAAGTTCATTTCATTGCGATAAGAAGCACCAACAGAGAAAGTCGCTCCCTCTGCTGTTACGCCTGTATAGCTTTGAAAGAAAGTTCCCGATGCGTAAGCCGAAAAGCGATCACTGATACGGAAGGCGTAAGCAAGGTCTATCGTCCAGTCGAAAGGCTTGAACGATTGTTTTTCCTGCATAGCACCATTGATTTTATGAAATGTTAATCCACCCATATATCGATATCCCACAGATACGGCATGGCGTTTCAAGAAATTATAAGATGCCGCAACATTGTATTGCATCAAACGACCGAACTCTGCTTTCGAATATATTTCGGTAGAGGCATCTATACTCAGTTTTTTGTCTGTATAGAGAAATGCAGACGGATTTACATACAAATACATTCTGTCGGTATTCCCCAACAACGTATTTCCCATACCGTAAGAACGAGCATCCGTACTACTCTCCAAAATAGGCAATGTACGGGCTGTTTGCGCATTGGTGTTTATTATTCCCAAAGAAAGGGTCAATGCGGCGAGAATAAGTTTATGTTTCATCATTGTGTAAGTCTGAATTATTCACATTAGTTTTTCACGAACATGCTTTGGTACTTCTCTTTATTGGACAATATCGTCAGATGATAAGTACCGGGTACCAGTTTTTTCAGGTCTACTGTTGCCACATGTGTTTTCTTGTCGGAGGCAACTGTCGCTCTGAAGACTTCTGCACCACGTACATTAGATACGATGAAAGTTACTTTGTCTACTGTCGAATGTGTCAAAGCACTCAATCGGCTGCGTACAGGAACAGGATAAATAGCATATACGCCGGCATTTCCTTTCTTCACGACACGCACGGGAATGGAAGCTTCCACAGACTTTCTTCCATCCGAAACTTTCACTTTGACGGCAGTAGTTCCTACAGTCTTCGGCGTAACCACAAGTTTTGTTCCTTGCAAAGTCGCTGTAGCTACATTCTTATTGGAGCTTTCTACTTCAAATGCGGGAGTAAAGCCAGCCGAAACAGTAAATTTATCCGAGAGTTCCACTTGTAATGGCGATTCGTCAAGCCCTATAACGACATTGTCAAATTCGGCAACAAGCTTCGGAGCTTTATAGTTTATTTTTTGCAATTGGATTTCCACACGGCTTTCTTTGCCCAATTCATCGGTAATTATCAAGAAGAAGTTATGTAAGCCTTCGTTTTGAATAGGACGAACGGTGATATCGATATTCTTACCATTTTTCACGACATCTACACCCGTCAGTTTTTTATCCATCTTCACACTCCAATCGTGTCCCTCCTTATCCGATACGAAAAATGTCAGTTTCACGGTTTCGGTAGTAACAACAATAGGAGTAGTAGGAGCATTCTCTATTGTCGGGGCTGTGTTTTCTTTTGTTTTGATTTCAATCAATGCAACATCCGCTTTATTACCCCAACGGTCTTTTGCTTCGATGGCAAAGTAGTATTGTGTATTCTCTTTGAGGTCGCCTACTTTGTACGTGATTTTCTCACCTGCTTTCTTAGAAAGGTCAGAAGCTTCCACTTTCGGATAAGTCGCAAGTTTGGTCTTGTCGATGGTTTCTTCACTTCGGTAAATAGTATAAGAGAAAGCTGTTCCGTAAGCCGCATCTTCATCTGCAGAAGCCAGCCAAGTCAAATCTACTTCTGTATATTGTGGCACGGCAGTCACATTGGTTGCTTTTGTCGGTGAAGTCCCTTTATTCTCTTCCAAAGCCACAGACGCATCGATATAGCCTTTGCCCAACATATACTGATAATCCGGATTGTTTTTGTTGATGTCTTGATATTTCAAAGCTGTCAACAAACGTTTTTTCAAATCTTCGTTTGTAAAGTTTGCACCACCGAACTTAGATACTATCAAAGCTGCAATACCCGATACGTGTGGACAAGCCATGGAAGTACCTTGCATATAAGCATAGTTTTCGTTGCCATCTACAAGGAAGTCGCGACCATAAAGTACAGGGAAGTGACCTTCGGGAGTCAGTCTCATATCTTTGAAGAAAGACGGTACGGTACTTAATACGCCGGCATGATGTACTTTATCAATAGAGCCTCCCGGTGCCATGATGTCTAACCAGCCTCCGTAGTTACTGTATGAAGCTTTCTTGAAACCTGTTTCCATCGATGATACAGCTATTGTTGCATCGTATACTCCCGGTAAAGCAGGGAAGTTCTTTCCATCATTTCCCGCTGCGAAAAGAACAACACCACCTTTCATTAGTGAGCCTTGGCGCAAGTTACCTTGTTTATCGGTTCCCGCATATTGAATGAAATAATCGATAGCGGCTTGAATAACATCCTGCAATTTTGTCAACCCATTGACATAGGTGTCATAGCTCCATCCCCAAGAGTTTTGTGCAATGACAGCACCATTATCTGCGGCAAACTCAAAAGCTTTGGCTATACCTTCAGCATCGGCAGACCTTGATTTACCTTCCGGGAGAAATATCTTACCAAAAATCTGGCAGCTCATGATGCGTACACCACTATCAGGAGTTCCGTTTCCTCCGGCTATGCCACAACCTCCCAAGCTGTTGTTATTGCGTGCAGCTACAGTGCCGGCAACGTGTGTTCCGTGAGGAGTCGGTTCTATTTCAGGTTTTTTATCTGCGAAGTTGTAACCATGTTTGCCTGCTGTTGCCGTGATGTTAGGATTTATCCACATATTGTCTTTCAAATCTTCGTGCTCATATGCTACACCACCGTCGATAACAGCTACGATAACTTCTTTTTTACCTGTTTCTTTCTTCCAAGCATTGAAAAGGTTTATATCTGCATCTTCCACAAAGTCTCCTCCATCGCCTTTGTTTTCATAATGCCATTGCTTCTTGAGGTAGGGGTCTGCATTAGTGAAAGCGGGATATCCATCATTATAGTCGCTTGGAGTATTCGAATCGAGTCTTTGAGATTTGGAAGCAGGCACAAAACGATGGTCTGCCATTTTAATTTTATAAGATTCGTGTGCAACGGTGACACCTTTCGTTCTACTTAGACGGTCTACTACTTCGTAAACATCTACATCTTCGTCGAAAGTCACTTTCATCCAACGATGCAAGCCTGCTTTTCGTTTTCTCTCGGCAAACTCTCCCGAAACATCAAATACCGGTGTTACTTTCACGCCTTTGACGTGTCCCAACGTGGTACTCAACGGTGAGGGGAAAGCAGACATCGGTATCGGTCCTCCGCCACTGCGACTCAACATAGGCTGAATGTTTGTTTCTTCGGAGAGTTTGATATACGCCTCTCCCAATATCAGATTTTTGCGTGCTTCCTCCGATATTTTACGTACTTCTCCGCCTTCCGTCAATAAGTGCTTGTTTACGTTATTATCGTCAAAAGAGGCGAGATGGTCATCTTGACAGCCATACAATGCGATGGCTGTCAAACATATTGATAATATACTTTTTTTCATTGCATCAAATGATTTCTCAGCAAATCAAGGATTGCTTAGTTTTTAAGTTTTGCTTCAAATTCAGGGTCTTCCTCGAATCGGAATACGGCATAAGGTCCATAACTTCCATCAATTTGTACGACTTGATATCCGTCTTTCAAGAACCAAGCCCAACCATATTCGAGGTCTACTTGTCCAAAGAGTTCATAGCCTTCTCTCTTCATTAATGTCAAGAAGTTCGGATTGGCAAACATCTTGCGACCTACACTCTTGTACACTTTTTCTTTCTTGTTGTAAGCATCCGCACGTGTATGAGCAGTTCCTACAAGTTTGGGGTCGGGGTGAGATTTTTCGCCATAACCGGGTTGACTCACATTAAGGAACCATACTGTTTGTTGTAATTCTTGGTCTTGTGTTTTTGGGGTGAAGACGATACTTGCGTTTTCACCTTTTATCTTATTGTGATAACGTGGTTCTATTCTCAAGAAATCCATCACGCCTTGTGCTTCTTCCCATGTTTTCAAGTATTCTATGGTCACTTCTTTTCTATCGAACATATCGAGGTTGCGTGTAGGAAGTTCGTCCCAAGTAGAGAATACGCCTTCGGTTATTCCTTCCATTATAAAACGTACCACATAACCGTATTTTCTTGTAAATTCGGCAGTAGCTACTATTCTCTTTTCCTGTCCGTCGCGCAGGAAGCGTATTTTTCTTTTTTCTTCGCCGAAGAAAGGTTTCATTCTATCGAATTGAACTGTAAACCCTTCACCTTTCATGTAAGCAATGAATTTGTCGCTAAGCAGATGTTCGTCGCCAAAAATCAAAGCCTGTTTCCATGTGTATTCCCCTTCTTTATATTGGTATTGTACGGCACGCATGTGTTTGGCTTCGGAAATAAAGTTCAAACCGTTTCTCACACCATTGGTGATGAAGCGTTCGTTTTCTTGTTCGAACTTATGTAAGTCGCCCAACGATTGTTTCTCCGCCATATAGGGTAAGAAGAAGATTTCATCACCTTTTTGTGTAATGTTGATTTCTATGTTTTTGCTTCCGCTGCTTGCAATCAAGACAGTTTTACGTTCTTCTACTGTTTCTGTTGTTTCCTGATTTGTGTTCGGTTGCACTATAATTTGGACTTTTCCTTTAGTCGGATAGTTCTTTACTTCCAACCATTCTACTTCTTCCGATTTCTTCACTTCCCAGTTTTCGCCATTGGAAAATATATCGATGCTTCTTTCTCCTCCGTCTTTCTTGAATACTATTGCGACCGGGTCTACCGTAAGTTCCACGTCAGCAGCAGCTTGTTTTACTTCTACTTTGGCATGCTCACCTCCGGCGCTGATAACTACATAAGCTACACGTTCCATAGAGACCGTGTTTTCCGCAACTTTGATAACGAGTTGAGTTCCCTCTTGTTTCAAAGTAATCCATTGACCGGCTCCCGTTCCTTCCACTGCGGAAGTGGCTATCCAATTGGGGTTGCTTGAATTGACGGCAATGGATTTTGTTTCCTCTCCACTACCGAAAGAGACTGATTTTTCCACCACCTCGAGCGTGGTTTCCTCTTCCGTCAGATTTTGAGGTGAACACGCAGTCAATGCGATACACAAGATAGACAGTAATGTCAAAAATTTTGTTTTCATTCTTTTGATTTTAAGTGAATATTATAAAGTTAACATCTCAATCTTTCCTGCATCATTCATAGGAATAATGCGTTTTTTCAGAACAAGATATATTTCTCGAATTCTGAAAGTTTTCTAAAGCCTTACATGCAGATTATCAATAGTTATTATCGCAACGGATGCAAAGTAGAGTAAATGGCAAGACTTAAGGCGTTCAGTGTGATGGCTTTCACAAACTGCGTCGAAGGTACAAACAAAAATTTAATTACATTGATAACTATATATAAAAAAGTTTCAAAAGAAGCTGTATATAGAATTGAATTCATGCAATCGTTTGGATTGTTATATTCTGACAATCAATAGTTAATAAGTATAATAACTTGTTTGTCTGCCATGCTTTTATATTGTGTCAGTCTAAATAAATGCGTTTCTTGATAAAAGATTCCGATAAGGACGAGTTTTCTAACTAAGCGAGTAAAATACCGATTCGACATGGTAGTGCATAATATGCAGAAGTCTTACCATTTTTTGTATACTTATGCAGAATGTGCGATGTTTATTAGTACGTTTTTCTTGTGCAAAAAATGTGTTGCTGAAGTCGATTTGATAACAACATGTTGTCAAGTCGATAGCATCATGTTGCTATCGCGATGAGAACATGTTGCTATCGCGATGACAACAGCGTCAAAGAATGTTAACA
>JBGXXU010000061.1:0-5872 GCA_041814865.1 Phocaeicola sp.
AAAACTATTTTAATATAAGTATACTCTAAAAAAGTCGTGCGCAAACCCGATGGGTTTGCGCACGACTTTTTATGTAGCGATGCGAACAACTTATTACGCCTCGCCTTTGAAGTCGTCGATAGAGGGAACGAAAGTTTTACCGCCAACGGGTGCTTGCGCATCGGCTTCGGGCATGCGGATGGTGCCGAAGTGATGTTCGAACTTCATGACATTTTCTTGCAGCGCAAAGAGCAGGCGTTTGGCATTTTCGGGTGTCATCACAATGCGCGACTGTACGCCGGCTTTCGGTGTGCCGGGCATTACACTTACGAAGTCTATGATAAACTCGGAAGTAGAGTGTGTGATGATAGCCAGATTTGCGTACGTGCCTTTCGCTACTTCTTCCTTCAATTCTATTTGCAATTGTGGTTCGTTGCTTTCCATGTTTTTATTCTTTTGAGTTTGAATTTCCGTGTTCTGTGTTGCAAATATAACAACATAGGCTTCTTTGTGGCAAACGGGAACGCGTTTTGTTACCGTCGGCGAAAGGATTTCAAGAAAAATAGCAATTGATAATCCAGTGCATTTATCCAATACGGAGCATCGTGTGCACCCGGTCTGACGATGAAATCGTGCGGAATACGTTTTTTCGTCAGTTTCTCGTGTAAAGAGCGATTTACATCGAGGAAGAAATCGTCTTCTCCACAATCTATGATAAGCCTCGGCACCTTTTCCTCCAACGTATCCACCAGTGTCATCACGGTATGTGCATCCCACACTGCCCGATGTTTCTCGTACTCGCCCAATTGTGCTGCCATCTCCCAGCTTTTGGGAAACGGACGTATATCCACGCCACCGCTCATACTGCCTGCCGCACCGAAAACATCGGGGTGCCGCAAAGCATTCCACAACGCACCGTGTCCGCCCATACTCAGTCCCGTAATGGCACGGTAGTCTGCACTTTTCTCCGTATGATAGCAACTATCCACATAAGCCGGCAATTCGCGAGAGACAAAAGTTTCGTAACGCACGAACGATTGTCGAGGACTGTCCCAGTACCAACTGTTTTTGCCGTCGGGGCAGACAAACACCACCTTTTCTCTCTCTGCCACATCGGGCAGGTCGGGACGTATACTCAGCCAGTTGTGGGCATTGCCACCATATCCGTGCAACAGATAGACTGCCGGCAAGGGTGCAAGTTCGTCCTTCGCATCGGGATATATCACTACCACTTCCACCGTCCGTTGCATGGAAGGGCTGTACACTTGTACGGTATCTATATTTCCTGCTTCGGTGGAGAGTACCGACCAGAAACAGAAGCAGGCGAAGATGAGTTTCTTCAGACGTTTGCTTGCGATGAATACCATATTTCCAAATGAGTTTTTAAGATTTCGAGGTACAAAATAAACCAATGTATCAAAAGAAAACAAAGAAATGCTCGTACAAAAAACAAAGCGATGACGGCAATAACAAACTCCTCCGCATCGCCTTGCGTCCGATGGAAATCTGCATCGGCAATTCAGTCTCCGCAAAGCATGGGAAGACCGTCGCAGCATTGCATAAATATACAGAAACTCTCGCTTTTTCTGCATATTTATGCAACGACATGTCTGTGTTTTCGCACGAAAAAACATCGCTGCGCAATGATTTTTCAGGTCGAAAAAATCTCGAAAAGTCGCTTTTTTGACGAAGTAAAAACGGCTCTACGATGCCCTCTCGACGCGATTATGATGTTAACATTCTTTGACGCTGTTGTCATCGCGATAGCAACATGTTCTTATCGCGATGACAACATGATGCTATCAAGTTGCGTACATGTTGTTATCAAATTGGCAACATGTTGTCAAGTTTGAAGGGACGAGTTTTTGAGTTGATGAGTTACAAGGGGAAGTGTATATTTATGCAGAGACGGACTGTGTACCGAATTCGCGCTTACCGAAAACTTTTTCTCGCCATTAAATAATGTAAAAGCCTTTGGAGAAGTAAACCCTAAAACATACTTTTGCTCCGAACTCTAAATATCAAAAGTATGAAGAAGTTACATCTTATGATAGCAATGGTGTTGGTGACACTATGCTTCGCAATGCCTGCACAGGCACAATTTCGTTTCGGTATAAAAGGAGGTGTCTCCCTCGCAAAACTCAAATTCTCTCCCGAGAAATGGTTCGGCGATAACCAATTGGGCTACTTCGTCGGTCCTATGGCAGAATTTACCATTCCCGGTTTGGGACTGGGTGTAGACGGTGCGCTGCTGTATACTCAAACGAAGGTAAAAGCCGACGGTATTTATGCTGCAACAGAGTCTGTCAAAACGCTTGCCGTACCCGTGAACCTCAAATTCACATTCGGCTTGGGTAGTACGACTTCGTTTTTCATCGCCGGAGGTCCGCAGTTCGACTACAATTTCTCGCCCAAAACGCTTTGGGAAGACGTACAAAAGAAACGCTACACCACATCGGCAAATCTCGGAGTCGGCGTGAAACTCATGCGACAGCTGCAAATCGGTGTAAATTACAACTTCGACATCAGTGACTTTGCAGAGAAAGACGACGTTGAAATGAAGCAAAAAGCTTGGCAACTCTCTGTGGCATACATGTTCTGATGCCTGACTTTTTACAACAGGTATAGCTACGATGCTTTTTGCCGACGTAATTTTACCTTTACCGATAGCCGGACATTACACTTACTCCATACCCGAAGAATGGGAACGGAAAGTAGTGCCCGGCTGTCGTGTTTTGGTACACTTCGGTAAGAAGAAATACTATACAGCCATCGTGTGGCGCACGCATGGCACAGCCCCCGAACACTACGACACGAAACCCATCGCCGACTTGTTGGATACCTCGCCCATCGTCTTTCCTCATCAGTTGGACTTATGGCAATGGATAGCCGACTATTATCTCTGTACACCCGGCGATGTGTACAAAGCCGCTCTTCCCGCCGGTTTGAAACCCGAAAGCGAAACAGTGGTGACATACAACGAAGACTTTCAAGCCGAAACACCACTCACTCCGCAGGAACAAACCGTCCTGAACATATTGCAACAAGCAAAAGAATTGCTCGTCTCCCGACTCGAAAAACATCTGAAAGGACAAAACGCCCTCCCCACAGTACGTCGTCTGCTGGAGAAACAAGCCATTCACATCAAGGAAGAAGTCCAACAGGAATACCGTCCCAAAAACGTATGGCACGTACGTCTCACCGACAACATCCGCACGGAAGAAGCCATGCACCGATACATGGACACATTGGCACGTGCACCCAAACAGTTGGCATTGCTCATGAAATTCGTGCAACTCACAGATTGGACAGAAGAAACGGCACACAATCGGCACTCGGTGGAACGAAAACAACTCCTCTCCGCAGCCGATACGACCGCAGCCGTACTACAAAACCTGACGGAAAAAGGCATCTTCGAAATCTTTGCACAAGAGGTAGGCAGACTGGACAACAGCGCAACGGAACTCATTCCCTTGCAACCGCTCACACCCATACAGGAAACAGCCAAACAAGAGATACAGCAGGCATTCCGAGAAAAAGACATCTGCCTGTTACACGGCGTGACGTCCAGCGGAAAGACGGAAATCTATATTCATCTCATCGAAGACGCCATTCGACAAGGCAAACAAGTATTGTATCTCTTGCCCGAAATAGCTTTGACCACACAAATCACTTCGCGCCTGCGCAAAGTCTTCGGTAATCGCTTGGGTATTTATCACTCCAAATATCCCGACGCACAACGCGTAGAAGTTTGGAAGAAACAACTCTCCGACAATGATTACGATGTGATAATAGGTGTACGCTCCTCTGTCTTTCTTCCGTTCAAACGCTTGGGACTTGTCATCGTGGACGAAGAACACGAAAATACATACAAACAACAAGACCCCGCTCCGCGCTACCATGCACGAAACACAGCCATCATGCTGGCAAAGCAAGCCGGTGCGCGCGTACTGTTGGGCACAGCCACCCCGTCGATAGAAAGTTATTACAATGCGGTGAACGGGAAATACGGATTGGTACAACTCAACGAACGGCACGGCAAAATACAGCTGCCACGCATCGTCCCCGTCGATACAAAAGAACTGACACGCAAAAAACTCATGAAAGGTGTTTTCTCTCCTTTCCTTTTGCAACAGATGCGCGAAGCATTCGCACGCAAAGAGCAAGTGATACTGTTCCAGAACCGCAGAGGCTTTGCCCCCATGATAACGTGCAACGTCTGCGCGTGGGTACCTCGTTGCAAGCATTGCGATGTCAGCCTGACTTATCACAAACACCTCAGAAAACTCACGTGTCACTACTGCGGTTATACGTATCAGATACCTGCGGTTTGTCCGGCTTGCGAGAGTACGGAATTGCACTGTGTGGGTTACGGAACGGAGCGCATCGAAGAAGTCGTGAAAGAATTCTTCCCCGATGTCAAAGCAGCACGTATGGACTTGGATACCACGCGTAGCAGAACGGCATACGAACGTATTATTGCCGACTTTCAGTCGGGACGTACCGAGTTACTCATCGGCACACAAATGATTTCGAAAGGATTGGACTTCGACAATGTCAGCGTGGTAGGTATTCTTCATGCCGACGGGATGTTGAGTTTCCCCGATTTCCGCTCGTACGAACGCGCATTCCAACTCATGGCACAAGTAGCAGGGCGCGCAGGCAGAAGAAGCAGACAGGGACTCGTGGTATTGCAAACGAAATCGCCCGACTTACCACTCATCTCGCAAATTCTGCACAACGACTACGCTGCCATGTACGAAAGTCAGGTAGCAGAGCGAGCAGCATTCAAATATCCACCGCTCTATCGGCTTGTATATGTTTATCTGAAACACCGAAAAGAAGATGTGGCAGAAGAAGCCGCGCAATGCATGGGTACCTATCTGAGACAAGGTTTGTCCGAACGCGTCTTAGGTCCCGACCGCCCTGCGGTGGCACGTATACAGGCATTGCACATCCGCAAACTGATGATAAAGATAGAACCATCGCTCTCCATGTCGCGCGTCAAACAATTTTTGCAAGATGTCAGACAAGCCATCATCGACGACAGCCGTTTCCGTTCCATACAGTTGTATTACGATGTAGACCCCATGTAAACACAGGTTCACAGGCTCACCGTTTCGACTTCAGACCGTGTTTTTCCACGAGCACTTGCAACAATCCCTCGCAAGCATCTTCCAGAATATCCAAGACTTCCTCGAAACCCTGCGCGCCGCCATAATACGGGTCGGGCACATGGTCAGCCACCTTGCGCACACAATAGTCCGTCATACGACCTATCTTTCCGTTGCTCTCCGCATCGGGCGACTTATCGTGCAAAGCTGCGATATTCGCATCGTCCATTCCCAAAACATAATCGAAATCGTAAAAATCCTCCGTGACAACAGGACGCGACAAGTGTGTGAGTTCATAACCACGACGACGCGCATGTGTACGCATCCTCACATCGGGCAATTCGCCCCGATGATATCCGCTGATACCCGCAGAGTCCACAACGATGTCTCCGCTCAACCCCGCACGTTCCACATAAGTACGCATCACTTCCTCTGCCGTACACGAACGGCAGATATTACCCAGGCAAACAAATAAAATTCGTATCATGACGAGTTTCCGTTTTTAGTTTTTCCACAGCGGTATTCTCTTTTTATCCCCGCTGCGCAAAGATATTCCATTCGCCACGCAAAACATCCTTATCCACGCAGGCATCTCAAAAAAAACCTTGCCGAACCGACAAAAGCTTCACCGAAACATGATACGAAAACGGCTGTCTTTCGCAAGAAAAAAAACAGCGTTACAATGCCTTCTCGATGCGATTATGATGTTAACATTCTTTGACGCTGTTGTCATCGCGATAGCAACATGTTCTTATCGCGATAGCAACATGATGCTATCG
>JBGXXU010000062.1:0-23022 GCA_041814865.1 Phocaeicola sp.
GTTGTCAAGTTGATAGCATCATGTTGCTATCGCGATGAGAACATGTTGCTATCGCGATGACAACAGCGTCAAAGAATGTTAACATCATAATCGCGTCAGGAAGGTGTTATGGAGCGTTTTTTACTTTGTCAAAAACGGAGGTTCGCGAGACTCTTTCAGGCAGCGGAAGTTTTGCGTAGCGAGTACTGTAAAACAATCGTACGATAAGGAAGGGGAAGCGTCGTAAACTATTCTTTGTGCACGATTTGTTTTTGTGCTCTTTCCCATATCTTTGCAGAAGGCAAATAAAAACAAGAACATAACAATGGCGATACATTCGGAAGATTACAGAGCGGAAACGCTACGCAGAGGAAGAATAGAAGTGGTTTGCGGTTCGATGTTTTCGGGAAAAACAGAGGAGCTGATACGGCGTTTGAAACGTGCGACTTTCGCACGCCAAAAAGTGGAGATATTCAAGCCGGCAATAGATACCCGTTACTCCGACAGCGAAGTAGTCTCTCACGACAAAAATGCCATCGCTTCCACACCTGTGGATTCGTCGGCTTCCATCTTGCTGATGAGTGCGGATATTGATGTGGTAGGTATAGACGAAGCTCAGTTTTTCGACGAAGGGCTGGTAGACGTGTGCAACCGTCTTGCTGCCAATGGCGTCCGTGTGATAGTAGCCGGGCTCGACATGGATTTCAAAGGCGTACCTTTCGGTCCAATGCCTGCCCTGTGCGCCGTTGCGGAT
This sequence comes from Phocaeicola sp., assembly GCA_041814865.1. Lineage (GTDB taxonomy): Bacteria > Bacteroidota > Bacteroidia > Bacteroidales > Bacteroidaceae > Phocaeicola. The sequence goes on from JBGXXU010000062.1 coordinate 734, forward strand.
GAAGTGACAAAGGTGCATGCCATCTGTGTGCAATGCGGTAGCTTGGCGTATGTGTCGCACCGTACCGTAGTGGGCGAGGAACGCGTGCTTTTGGGCGAAAAGGCAGAATACGAGCCTTTGTGTCGTCATTGTTATCTGAAGACAAAACGTAATTGACTTTCTTATGCTTCAACGAAAGAAAATAACCTTCGACAGCTTTATACGCGGAGTTCTTACTGCTCTCGTGCTGATAGGACTTTTGATGCTGGTCAATAAACTGAGTGGAGTTTTATTGCCCTTCTTCTTGGCTTGGTTTCTGGCTTACCTCATTTATCCATTGGTTACATTCTTTCAATACAAGGTACGCTTGCGCAGCAGAGTGTTGTCCATCTTTGCCGCCATGCTGACGGTGTTGGTCGTCTTTGCCTTGGCGACATGGGCTTTTGTGCCTCCTATGGTACACGAACTGATACGTCTGAAAGCTGTGATAGAAGCATATATCCTGCAAAACGAGAATGGTGCTGCCATTCCTGAGGCTATACAGGAATTCTCTTTGCGATATCTGGATGCAGAGTGGTTGCAAAGTTTGCTGAACGCCGAGAACATTATGGAAGGTATGCGCATCGTCATGCCCAAACTCGGTGCTATCATCAGTACTTCGTTTGATGTTATAGCTTGGGTGTTTACGGCGTTCGTTTCCTTGCTTTATTTCTTCTTTATCTTGTTGGATTATGAGCGAATAGGCAATAATTGGATAAACTTGTTGCCCGTCAAATACAGACCTTTCGCTTTGAAACTGACGACGGACGTAAGCGTGGGAATGAGCAAGTATTTTCGCGGCCAGGCACTGATAGCATTCTGTGTCGGGGTGTTGTTCAGCATAGGCTTCCTTATCATAGACTTTCCTTTGGCTATCGGTTTGGGCTTATTCATCGGATTATTGAATATGGTTCCTTATTTGCAAATCATAGGTTATATTCCCACGATATTGCTTGCTTTGTTGAAAAGTGCGGAAACCGGGCAAAGCTTTTGGGTTGTGCTCGGTTTGGCAACTTTGGTCTTTGCTGTGGTGCAATTGATACAGGACGCCTATCTCACACCGCGTATCATGGGACATGTCACAGGGCTGAATCCAGCCATCATCTTGTTGTCGCTTTCTGTTTGGGGAGCATTGATGGGCATTGTCGGTATGATTATCGCATTGCCTGCCACGACACTGTTGCTCTCCTATTACAGGCATTACATTCGGCGGCAAGATGTCTACAATCGCTATATGCAACGTAAACAATCTACAGAAGATATACGGGAGTAACAAGAGGTCGCAGAACAATAAAACTCCCTTTCTTGCCGTATTGCGAAAACATCTCGTTTGCTTGTTGTCGCGAAAAAATATACGATTTTTACGCTATTTCATTGGGCATAAAGACAATAATTTTGCATAAACTTACAATGTTGTTGAAAAAACATTACCTTTGCATCCGATAAGGAATGCTCTGACATTTACACACAAATAAAAAGACAACACATAATTCTATTTTTTTAATCAAGAAAAACAACAATGAAAAAAGGTTTGTTATTGGGAAGTTTGCTGATGTTGGCATTGGCAGTCAACGCCCAAACATCTGAGACCCAAAGAGGTTTCGAGCAAGTAGACAAGTACAGAGTTATTACGAATAGATTTTGGAACAACTGGTTTGCCAGTGTCGGTGGCGGTGCTCAAATTCATTTCTCCGACCATGATAAGCAAATGAAACTGGGAGACCGAATTGCCCCGGCTTTCAATTTCAATGTAGGTAAATGGTTTACGCCCGGTATCGGTTTGCGTATCGGTATGACCGGTGGAAAACTTTATGGGCTTGCAGGTTGGGACAATCACTCGGCGATAAGTTCTCCCAATGTGAACTGGAACAACTATCACGGTTTTATCAAAGGCGCAAAGCGTGTGAATGGTCAAATCGTAGGAGGAACAGTCTATACTGGAAGACAACACTCTTATCCCTTGTATGAAACCGAAATCAAGTATATGCATGCACATGGAGATGTTTTGTTCAATTTCTCGAACCTTCTCTTCGGTTATAATCCTACACGTTTCTATTCTTTCATACCTTATGTTGGTGTAGGACTTGCGTGGACTCAAAACAAGAGTATAGATGATGCGCGTACACGTGAAATCACAGGTAGTGTAGGTTTCTTGAATGAATTTCGCTTGAATCACTTCCTGTCTTTGCAATTGGATGTAAGAGGTGCTGTTGCAGACGACCGTTTCGACCAACAAAACGGACACCGCGTTTATGATGGTATTTTGACTGCAACTTTGGGCTTGACTTATAAATTCCCGGCAAGAGGATGGAATAGACCTGAAGACAGAATTGTTGAAAAAGAAGTGGATTTGACTCCTTTTTACAATCGAATCAACGATTTGGAAGCTGAAAATGCTCAATTGCGCAATAATCCTAAAGTCGTAGAAATAGAAAAAGAATGCGACCCGCTATTCTTGCTTCTTGCTAATGTAAACTTTGATTTCGATAAGCATGACATAACAGCAGAATCCGGTAAACTTCTTGACCAGGCTGCTGAGATATTGAAGAAGATGCCGGAACGTCGTTTCTTGATTTCCGGTTTTACAGATGCATGGGGTAGCGCGAAATACAACGAAGGACTTTCCGCTCGTCGTGCGGCAGCTGTTGTTCAGGCTTTGGAAGAAAGAGGTGTACCCACTGATATGTTGAAATCTCGTGGTGTGGGCAAGAAAGCAACCACGCTGCCTACTACAGCAACAGAGAAACAACGTGAAGGTGACCGCAAGGTTACAATTGAGTTGATTCTCAATATGGAGTATTGGGATGTTCTTCCTAAGAAGAGTTACTAATCATCCGGTACTGCGATAAAGACATAAAGATACCTGTAGGAAACTCTTTTCTACGGGTATCTTTGATTTAATAGAAGAATGGAGCATACGCTTGAGATAAATAAAAGGGAAACTCCCATTGTAGTGGCTTTTACCCCAAACTATTTTATACCGGCAGCGACTTGTTTGCTTTCGGTATTGAGTCATTCTGCCGTAACTGAACGTTATCATGTGATTTGTTTGCTGACAGAACCTCTTCCTCAAGATTTGATTCTCAAACTTCAGTATATAGACGATAAGCAACGTTTGTCTTTTTCTTTCTTGAACTTGAAGGACAAATTACAAGATGTTTATGTGGATGAACGTTATACGATTGCAGCATCTTATCGTCTGCTCTTACCGGAGCTGCTACCAGAGTACGATAAAGTCATTTATACGGATTGCGATATGATTATTCGCAATAATCTGGCAAAACTGTACCATGAAACAGAATTAGGAGAAAACTATCTGGGTGTAGTATATGAGTCGCCTTTGGAGTTTCAGAAGGCATACGTGGAGAGTCTCGGTTGTGAGTTTGGGAAATACTTCAATTCCGGCTTCTTGCTCATGAATTTGAGAAAGATGCGCGAAGAACATCTTTCGGAGAAATTGATAAATGCACTGAAAGTTGCGTATCTGCAATTTCCGGACCAAGACGTTTTGAATGTCGTATGCAAAGATAAAGTATTGGCTTTACCGCCTTATTATAATAGTATCCGTACTTTTTTTCTACCACAGTACAAGCCACAGTTTCTCAAACATTATACGGAACAACAGTGGCAACAAGTACAGAAACATGGCAACATACATTATACCGGGGCAAAACCTTGGAACGCTCATACCGTCGAATTTGATGTTTGGTGGCGATACTACAAGTTATTACCCTCCGCAGTAAGAAAAGGATTTGCGGTAAACAGATATTTGTTGTTGCTGTCTCATTTGTATGAGTTGCCTTTGGCGAAATGTGCAATCAATTTATTGAGAACTTTATATAGAAAGTTGAAATGAAGCATGCTTATCTTATACTTGCTCATGGAGATTTTGCTGTTCTTCGTACTTTGGTCACTTTGTTAGACGATAAACGGAACGGTATATTCATACACTTCGACGGGAAAACAAAGGATTTGCCAAAACTCGAAACTACGAATGCCTTTTTATGTATCCTTTCGGAGCGTGTCGAAGTGCATTGGGCAGATGTCAGTATGATAGAAGCAGAGTATTTGTTGTTCGAAAAAGCATACAAGAGTGGGGATTATGAATACTTTCATTTGCTATCTGGTGCAGACCTTCCTTTGAAATCACAAGATGAAATAGACGATTTTTTCCATCGCAATAATGGTTGTGAATTTATAGGATATTATCAAGGAGATATTTCGACAGAGATAGACCGAAGGCTGCAACGTTATCATTTGTTCCCACACAGTTTCAGAGAGAGAACAGGCTTCCTTCATTTCTGCAAACGATTGATACGCTATTTTTTCTTGGTATTACAACAGGCTTTAGGTTATAAGCGACATGAAGGCATTGCTTTTAAGAAAGGTACGCAATGGGTTAGTCTTACACGTGCATTCGTAGCTTATCTGCTGTCGTGCAAGGAGGAGCAATTGCGTATATATCGACATACATTCTGCGCTGATGAGAGTTTTGTGCAGACATTATGCTGGGAGTCTCCTTTTATGGAGAAACTCTATGATAAATCGGACGAAGCTCGAGGCTGTATGCGAGCAATCAATTGGCAAGATGGAGAAATTAAATACTACGAAGAAAAGGACATAAACAAATTGTTTGCCTCCGACTTTCTTTTTGCAAGAAAGTTCTCAGGCTCTGACGAGAGTTTGTTGAGTGCAATCAAGCGTCAAGTTCAATCAAGAAGAATATGAAAGATATAACCAAAGAACAGAAACAGTCGGTTTTATTAGAGGCGATACGATTCCCGCTAATCTATATTGTTTTGGTGATACACGTATTGCCACCGAATTTGAAGCCCTTGGATTTTACTTTCTCGGATAAAAGCGTTTATCTGTTTATCTCTGAAATGATATCTCATAATTACGGACGTATTGCTGTTCCCTGCTTTTTTATCATTTCCGGATATTTCTTCTTCTTAAAAATGCAAGTATGGAGTCGTGACTTCTATTCTCAACAAATGAAAAAGCGAATAAAAACTCTGTTGGTACCCTATGTCTTGTGGAACTTCTTAATGATGTTGATGACACTTGCTGTCTTTTATACTTTCCAAGCACTCGAAGTACAGCATAATAATACACTGAGCCTTTTTCGTGATTATTCCATTATCGAACTGTTGTGGATGCCTATTAACTTGCCTTTGTGGTATGTACGGGATTTGATGTGTATGGTTGTATGCACACCTTTGTTTTATCTCCTTTTTAAGTATTTGCGCTCTTGGGGGCTTTTGTTTTTGACTATCGCTTACCTTACAACTTGGGAAACAGATATACCGGGCTTTAGCATGACAGCCATATATTATTTCGGCGTGGGAGCTTATTGGGGTATTTGTAAGAAGAATATAGTTGATACGTTGTCGCCTTTCAAAAGGTGGTCTTATATTTTAACCCCTATATTGCTGTTGATAGCAACTTATTACAATGGCGTAGAACCGGAGCATGAATACTGGATTCGTCCCTTTATTATAGTAGGAGTATGTTCCTTCTTTTTGCTAATGAATTCGTTGATAGAAAACGAGCTTATCAGGAAATGGTGCTTGAAGTTGTCGCCAACAGTTTTCTTTGTTTATGCTATTCATGAATTTTATATTAAGAATTGGTTGAAAGGGGCTTTTTCTCGTACGCCTTTAGCCGACAGTGGCTGGGGAATGATGATAGGTTATATTTTGATTCCTTTTGCAGCACTCATAATATGTCTCATCCTGTATATTCTTTGGAAAAAGATTTCTCCTAAAACATTGGCAATACTGTTAGGTAACCGTTAATAAATCATGCTTTATGGAAGAGAAGAGTTTGGTTTCTATTATTATTCCGGTTTATAATGTGGCGGCATATATAGAAGAATGTTTGAGAAGTCTTTATCAACAAACCTATCGTCATCTGGAGTTGATTTTCGTTGACGATTGCTGCCAAGATGAAACTGTCTCTTTGATACAAACTTATACTTCTCAGTACAAGGAAGAGGGCGTTACCGTAAAGATAATCCAGCATGAACACAACAGGGGAGTTGCGGCTGCACGAAATACCGGCTTGAAAAATGCTACGGGAGAGTATCTCTACTATGTAGATGCAGATGATAAAATAGAGCAACACACCATAGAACGCCTTGTAAAGAAAGCTGTAGAAACTCAGGCTGATATTGTGGGATGCGAATGGTATTTAAGTTATTATAAGAATGAAAGACGGATGCCTCAGCCCGATGTAAATTCTCCGAATGATGCTTTTTATCAGTTTGCAACAGGTAGACTGCGTTGGAATTTGTGGTTGTTTCTGGTACGTCGCTCCTTATATACGCAACATCAAATTGCTTTTATCGAAGGCTTGAATATGGGAGAGGATATGATGGTGATGGGAAAGTTGCTGTTATGTGCCGATAAAGTCGTTGTGTTGCATGAGCCTCTTTATCACTATGTGCAAATCAATGCCGGTTCTTTGACAAAAGAAGCGTCTGAACGCCATCGTTTTCAAGTGACGGAAAACCTGAAAGAATTGGAGACTTTTGCAAAGCGCAGGAATGAAAAGGATATCGACACTTACTTGCAATTCCTCAAACTTTCAATTAAGTTGCCATTATTGATGAGTGATAAGACAGCCGATTATGAGCGTTGGTTAGGATGGTTTCCAGAAGCCAATGCTTATATTTTTCAGAACAAATCCACTCCTCTGCGTATACGCTTGCTTCAGTTTTGCGCTGTAAAAAGGTACTTTTTCGTCTTGAAACTTTATTATCGTATCGTTTTTCGCTTTATTTACGGAGTATTATACAAGTAATTCATCATGAGGTTTTTTGCTATTTTCATTATAGGCGTATTATGTAGCTTTTTTCTATTCCCAATTAGCTTTACTTTCTTGCCGGGTATAAATACCAAAATGCTTTTAGCCGTGTTCGGGGCTGCTTGGTTTTTATTTGAGCGATTACCGGAAGGAGGTTTATCTTTCTCTAAAGAACTCTTGGGAGCTTTAGGGCTTTCTACTGTTTTTTCATTAGTTTGTTTTTTCGCTGCAGATTATAATGGTACAGTAGACTATTCGTATGCTACTTATATTTTTTCGGCAATAGTTTGGCTCTTTTCGGCTTATGCTATTATCGCTTTTATCAGGCAGATACACGGAACCGTCAATTTGCGCTTACTGACCCTTTACTTAGCCGGTGTTTGTCTGTTTCAGTGCGTTATTGCATTGGTGATGGATAGAGTCGAGGTTGTCAAAAGTATTGTAAATGCTTATGTTAATATAGACCAAAATTTCTTTACCAAAGTAGACCGTTTGTATGGCATCGGTGCCGCTTTAGACCCTGCCGGCGTACGCTTTTCCATAGTACTTATCCTTATAGCGATAGTTCTTAGCAAGAATGTGCGTGTACAACAAAACAAAGGAACAATCGCTTATCTTATATTATCGTTTCTGATTATCATAGGGCTTGGAAATATGATATCTCGTACCACTACAATCGGAGCTGTCTTAGGGGTGTTGATTTTAGCTTTATCTGCCGGCTTGGAGCATTTTATTATCAGGCGCAGTATGTTGAAAACCTATGGTATCCTGTTAGGCTTTTTATGTGCTTTGGTGCCTATTGGTATATACCTTTATCAAACGGACGACTTCTTTCACGAACAAATACGTTTCGCTTTCGAGGGCTTCTTTAACTGGGTAGAAGGAGGTACGTGGGAAACCGGTTCTACCAATAAATTGAATGCCGTCATGTGGGTTTGGCCGGAAGATTTCAAAACTTGGCTTATTGGTACCGGAAGATTTGGTTTGTATGAATTTTCTACAGACATAGGTTACTGTCGTTTTATCCTTTATTGCGGTTTGATAGGTTTCTCTATCTTTAGCATATTCATGATTTATCATCCCATAGTGCTGTATAAGCGTTTTTACAATTACAGATTTGCTTTCTTGTGTTTGGCGGTGTTGACTTTTGTCATTTGGGTCAAGGTGGCTACGGATATTTTCTTCATATATGCGCTCTTCTATTGGATAGAGAAAGAAGATGAAGAAGCAGATATACTCTCGGAAGAAGACGAAGAAGAGGAGATACATGAAGAGTATGAAAATAATTTACTGTATAGCGGGGACATATAACTCCGGAGGCATGGAACGCGTGTTGGCAAACAAAGCCAACTATCTTGTCCGCAAGGGACATGAAGTTATCATCGTCACAACAGAACAAAAAGGAAGACCGTCTTTTTTTTCTTTGGATGAGCGCATCCAATGTTATGATTTGGCAATAGGTTACGAAGATAACAATGGGAAAAGTATCTGGAATAAGCTCTTGCATTACCCCTACAAACAATACATACACAAGAAAAGACTCAATGCGTTGTTGAAGAAATTGTGTGCGGACATTGTTATTTCCATGTTTTGCAATGATGTTTCTTTTCTTCCCGATATCAAAGATGGCAGTAAAAAGATACTGGAAATACACTTTTCCAGATTCAAGGAGCTGCAATATGGAAGAACGGGATTGTGGAAATGGGCAGATGCCTGGAGAAGCAAGAGACATGAGCAATTGGCACAACGTTTTCACCGTTTCGTGGTATTGACAAAAGAGGATGCCGGCTATTGGGGCAATCTTTCCAATATCCGCATTATCCCCAATGCACGCACTTTTGAACCGAGAGAAAGCTCGGCATTACTCAGCCCTAAAGTCATAGCAATAGGACGGTACAGTACGCAAAAAGGCTTCGACCGATTGATTGATATTTGGGCAGATGTCTGCAAAACGGATACAGCGTGGTATTTGGATATTATCGGTGATGGAGAATTGCGTGAGTCATTGCAATTACAAATAGACAAACTGAATTTACAACAGCGTATTACCCTGAAACCTTCGACTTTGGATGTGGCAACTTGCTATCGAGAGGCGTCTATCTTGGCGATGACCTCGCGATACGAAGGTTTGCCTATGGCTTTGTTGGAGGCACAAGCTTTCGGGCTACCAATTGTGGCTTATACTTGCAAGTGCGGTCCTCGCGATGTGATTACGGATGGACAAGACGGTTTCTTGGTAGAAGAAGAAAACAGTTCTCTTTTTGCGGAGCGACTTCTAACGCTGATGAACGACCGAGCCATGCGACAACAAATGGGAAATGCCGCACTCCATAACTCCGAACGATATGCAGAAGAAAAAGTCATGGCGCAATGGCTTTCGCTGTTCAACGAAATAAACGAATAAAATCGTATGAAGAAAACCATTGTTGTTTCTGCCGTCAATCTGCGCAAAGGAGGAACATTGACCATCCTGCGTAACTGCTTGTCTTATCTTTCTATATTGGCACAAACGGAGGAATACCGTGTGGTGGCTTTGGTACATCGACGTGATTTGGCAGATTTTCCACAGATAGAATACATCGAGTTGCCTTGGGCTGTCGATGGTTGGCTCAAACGACTTTGGTGCGAGTATGTTACCATGCATCGTATCTCGAAAGAAATAGGCGACATCGACCTGTGGCTTTCTCTACACGATACGACACCGCGCGTGGTGGCTCGCAGGCAAGCGGTGTATTGCCAAACTTCTTTTCCTTTCTATCGCTGGAAATGGCGAGACTTGAGATTCGATTATAAAATTCCCTTGTTTGCCATGTTGACGAAGTATGCATACCGCATCAACATCCATCGCAACAAGTATTTGATAGTACAGCAAGAGTGGCTTCGCAAAGGGTTCTCCCGTATGTTCGGCTTGGAGCGTCATCGCTTTATCGTGGCGCCTCCCGAACGGGAACAAATTGCTGCGCAGGCTACATCGACACCTGTCGAACCGTACACTTTCTTTTTTGCATCCACTCCGGACTGTCATAAGAACTTCGAAACGCTTTGTCGGGCTGCACAATTGTTGGAAAAGGAAGTCGGGAAAGATAAGTTTCGTGTTGTACTTACCGTCGACGGCACAGAAAACAAGTATGCACAATGGTTGCACCGACGTTGGGGAGAGGTATCGTCCATCGCTTTCGAAGGTTTCATGAGCAAAGAACGCTTGTATGCAACCTATGCACAGGCACACTGCCTCGTTTTTCCTTCGCAAATAGAAACATGGGGGCTGCCTATCTCCGAATACATGACATACGAAAAGCCCATGCTTTTGGCAGATTTGCCTTATGCTCACGAGACTGCGGCAGGAAGTCGGCATACAGCTTTCTTCCGGTCGGACAATGCCATCGCATTGAAAGACCAAATGCAAAAACTATTGTCGGGTGATTTCTCTTTTCTTCAATCTGTTTCTCAAGCTTTCATCGAAGAGCCTGTGGCAAAGGATTGGCGGAGTTTGTTTGCTAAATTATTGTCCGAATGAAGGAGCGGAACATTTTCCCAAAAGAGGTTTCCGACACGCTCAAGGGTATGTTGGCTATCGTTATCCTCTTTTCGCATCTTCATTATGCCACCGATATTCCTTTTCTCGTTTTCTTCAACAAAATAGGGACAACGGCTGTTGCTTTGTTCTTTTTTATTTCCGGTTTCGGGCTGATGTCTTCTTTTCGTAAGAAAGGAAAGGCATATTTGGGGACCATTCCTCTTTTGCGCACATGGAAAGTATTTCTTCCCATGCTCGTAGTCACCCTCTTATACTTCTTGTTGCTGTACTTGGATGGACAAAAGATAGAGGGAAACATTTTTGCTCGTTTGCTTTGGCAAGGCATAACACCGTTGCCCAATGCCTGGTTTGTTTTCGTATTGATGTATAGCTATTATGCTTTCTTCTTCGCATTCAGATGGAGCCGGACTCCTGTCGAGGGAATTATCTTTTGTGGGGCAGGATTGTTATGCTTTGTTTGGTGGGCTATTGAGCACAATTATGAGCGTGCCTGGTGGGTTTGTTCTTTCGCTTTCCTCGCGGGAGTAGTATATGCACAATATGGTGCGAACATTCGTCCCGTTACCCGAAAGTGGTATGTATCTTTGTCTCTCCTGCTTTCGGTCTTTGTGATTTATATTTTTCGAGAGCGGTTCGAATGGCTTTTGATTTTACCGCATTGTATATTGCCTCTCTTGGTTGTGGTTTGGCTGAAGGTCGGGAGTGGTACTCAACGTGCTTTCGCCTGGCTTGCCGAGCATTCTTACGAAATCTATTTGCTGCATGGAGTTGCCATCGTGCTGTTGAGAGGCAATACGATTTATATTTCTTCCGATTATATATTTGCGGCATCGGTTCTTCTGACCACCTTGTTTGCTTCCCGACTGCTTCATGCACTGTTGACTGCAAAGCCGAGGAAGTAAACATCGTCCCCTGAAAACACGCAGTTTTTTCTCCTTTCGATACGACTGTATATAGCCGATTTGATACATGACACACGTATCAACTTACGTGACGCGGCAAAGGATATTAACGATAAACGCTGTCGGAACAGCTTCCCGGCAAGGTGGAGGAAAGCGTGTGAGAGTTTGGGAAAAGAAGCCTTTCCATACCTTAATCATATAAGGGAGCAAGAGGCCTGTGGCTGAAAACATCCTGATGGTTTTCAGACATGTTTTGTTGATAATGCAGACTGTCGGATAAAGTTAGCGGGAGGGTTTCTTTTTGCGGAAGTAAGTCATGCATTCGTACAGTTCTTCGATGCGCAGGAGATACATGACCGAAAGATACATCGTGCCGGCAATAGCGATTTCGGCAAACATCTTCGGATAAGCATTGGTAATAGAAGCTGTAAGAATACCGGCAACGACAACGGCAAATGCAGCCGTCAGGGCAAAGGGAGCCATGTTGCACAAGGCTGTCCATAAACCGATGCCCAATTCGCCGTGCAAAAAGTAATGCCACACCAACAGCCACGACACACCGATACAAACATAAGCGAAAACCATGGCATCCGTTCCGTAAGGATAAAGCAAAAACATAGACAGGAGTTGTACAAGGCTTTGTGCAATGGAACACCACATATATATATGTGTCTTTCCGCGACTGATGATAAAGTGCGTGTAGAGATGAATTATTGGCAGGAAAGCTCCACCCACAGCCAGCAGACGCAGGAAGTAAGCACTCTCTATCCACTTGTCGGTGATGGCGATATGGATAAGTTGCGGAGCGACAAGAGCCAAACCGAACATGCCGGGAAACGAGATAAATGCTGTAAAGCGCAACATCTTTCTGAAAACGCGCTGTTCGCGCTCTGTGTCGCCTGTTACCTCTCTGAACGTGGGAATAGCCACACCGTTCACTATACCGGTGAGTGTACTGTGCCCCATGGTGTTCCATTTGTTGGCTTGGTTGAACAACCCTACTTGGTAAGCGTCGTAAAAACGACCGAGCAATACAGACAAAAGATTGTTGTTGAGATGAGTAAAGATATTCGTGACAAGCAGTTTGCTGCTGAAACCGAACATTTCCCGTATGGGAGCAAAAGAGAATGACAAAGTGGGACGCCAACGACTGAAACGCATATACAACAATGTCGTGACAAGGATATAAACAATGTTTTGCGTGGCAATGCCCCAATAAGCAAAACCCATATAAGCCAATGTCACACCGGTGATACCGGAGATGAGCAAAGCCGTCAGTGTAGCGATGGCGCGCTCTCGTGCCATCAAGTGTCGGTAGAGATATGCACTGTGTACGATACCGAAACTACCTATCAGGAAACCGAGAAACACATAACGCGCGAGTGGCACAAGTTCGGCAGTGTCGTAAAAGTCGGCGATGAGCGGAGCACAAAAGAAAAGCAATGTATAGATGGAAGCACTGACACAGATGTTGAACCAGAACACGGCATTGTAGTCGCGGTGCGTAACTTCCTTTTTGTTGCCCAAAGCAATGAAAAAACCGCTTTCCTGCAACGAAGTGGCGATGAGCGCGAAGATGGTAAGCATACCTACCATGCCGTAATCGGTGACATCGAGCAGGCGCGACAAACAGATACCGAATGCAAGGTTGAGCAATTGCATGGTGCCATTGTTTACGGCTCCCCACAACAATGCGCCGGCGGTTTTGTCTTTCAAGTTCTCACTCATGCTGTGACTTTTTAGCAAAGGAGTTCTTAGTGGCGAGTAGATTTACTCCACTAAGAACTCCCGACTATGATTATAAACTAAAAAACTCTCTTATTTCACCTCACTGCCGGGCTTTACGAGTTTTTCCGGCGTGATGACAGCCAACGAGCCGTCTGCATTCTCGGCACTGAGTATCATGCCTTCGGAAGTAATGCCTTTGAGCGTACGTGGCGGAAGATTGGCAATGAAACAGACTTGTTTGCCGACGAGGTCTTCGGGGGCATAGTGTTGTGCAATACCCGAAATGATGGTACGCTGTTCCAAACCATCGTCTATGCGGAATTGAAGCAGCTTGTCGGCTTTCGGAACCTTTTGGCATTCCAACACCGTACCCACGCGAATGTCCAATTTCAAGAAGTCGTCGAATGCGATGTTTTCGCGTATCGGTTTTGCTTTGTAGTTGGCTTCTTCATTGGCTTTCTTCGTATCGAGAAGTTTTTGTATTTGCGCTTCGATGGTTGCGTCTTCTATTTTCTCGAACAAGAGTTCCGCGGGGTTGAGACGTGCGCCTTCGGAGAGCAAATCGGTTTTTCCCAATTGTTCCCAATCGCATGTCGACATATTCAGCATGCCTCGCAAACGCGCGGAACTGAATGGCAGGAATGGCTCGAAAGCGATGGCAAGATTGGCTACGAGCTGGAGAGAGATGTTCAATATCGTTGCCACGCGTGGCATATCTGTCTTTGCCAGTTTCCATGGCTCTGTGTCTGCGAGGTATTTGTTGCCGATGCGTGCGAGGTTCATGGCTTCTTTCTGCGCATCGCGGAATTTGTAGTTTTCCAGCAAGCGTTCTACTTCTGCTTTTACTTCGGCAAACTCGCGGAGTGTAGCTTCGTCGTATTCGTTGAGTGTTCCGCAAGCAGGTACCGCACCGTCGAAATACTTATGCGTGAGTACCAAGGCGCGGTTCACGAAGTTGCCGTACACGGCTACCAACTCGTTGTTGTTGCGTGCCTGAAAGTCTTTCCACGTGAAGTCGTTGTCTTTTGTTTCGGGAGCATTTGCCGTCAAGACGTAACGAAGCACGTCTTGTTTTCCGGGAAACTCTCGGAGATACTCGTGCAACCACACTGCCCAGTTGCGCGATGTGGAAATCTTGTCGCCTTCGAGATTGAGAAATTCGTTGCTCGGAACGTTTTCGGGCAAGATGTAACTGCCTTCGGCTTTCAGCATTGCAGGGAATACGATACAGTGGAACACGATGTTGTCTTTGCCGATGAAGTGAACCAAACGTGTGTCTTCGCTTTTCCACCATTGTTCCCAAGTATCGGGGAGCAGTTCTTTCGTATTGGAGATATAGCCTATCGGTGCATCGAACCATACGTAGAGCACTTTGCCTTCTGCGCCTTCTACCGGAACGGGAATTCCCCAATCCAAGTCGCGGCTTACCGCGCGAGGCTGCAATCCCATGTCGAGCCAACTCTTGCATTGTCCGTACACATTGGGACGCCATTCTTTGTGGTCTTCCAATATCCACCGGCGCAACCATGCTTCGTGTTTGTCCAGCGGGAGGTACCAGTGTTTGGTTTCGCGTTGTACGGGCTGGCTTCCGCTGATGGCACTCTTGGGATTGATGAGTTCGTCGGGCGAGAGTGTACTGCCGCATTTTTCGCATTGGTCTCCGTATGCTCCTTCGGAATGACAGCGTGGGCATTCGCCTGTGATATAACGGTCGGCAAGGAATGTTTTTGCTTCCTCGTCGTAGTATTGCAGAGAGGATTGTTCGAGAAATTCTCCTTTGTCGTACAGTGTGCGGAAGAATTGCGAAGCCAAGTCGTGGTGTACTTTCGATGTGGTACGTCCGTATGTATCGAAAGAGATACCGAATTCTTCGAAAGAGTCTTTGATGAGTTGGTGATAACGGTCTACGATGTCTTGCGGTGTCACGCCCTCTTTTTTGGCGCGAATGGTGATGGGTACGCCGTGTTCGTCCGAACCTCCGATGAAGAGTACGTCATGTTTTTTCAGTCGTAAGTATCTGGCGTAAATATCGGCAGGAATGTACACGCCTGCGAGGTGACCGATGTGTACGGGACCGTTGGCGTAAGGAAGTGCCGATGTCACGGTCGTTCTTTTGAATTGCTTTTCCATCTATGATATATTTTGTATGTTTCTATTGCATTCTATCGTATGCAAATGCTCCCAAAGCATACGATATGAAAGATGTGCAAAGATAAAGCAAGTTTTTCAGTTACAGAAGGCTTCCATGCCTTAGTTGCAGCACTTCCGGGCAAGGCATAAAAAAAGGGACAACGCTTTGTCCCCAACCTTGTTAACCTTAAATCTAATACTATGAAAAAAATCACTATACAAAGGTAGTCATATTTCATATACGAACAAATGTTTGTCGCACTTTTTTCAGCAAAAATGCAATTTTATTGTTTTTGGTGTCAGTCTGTCGAAAAATGTGGTTTCAAAATAAAACTTCAGGCGGCTGATTTCTTTCTTTTTGCTACTCTTTCGTTGTGCTTTCTCATTGCGAGAAAACTGCAAGTCGTCTTTTCTGTCATTTATATTATAAATAGGAGTAGAAAAAATCTTTTTTCTTGTGACTCTTCAACTCAAAAACTCGCCCCTTATAAAATAGTTTCTGCTATAAATATACATTTCTCCTTGTACCTCGTCAACTCATCAACTTAGAACTTCAAATTAGCAACATATAGCCGATTTGATAACAACATGTTGTCAAGTCGATAGCATCATGTTGCTATCGCGATGAGAACATGTTGCTATCGCGATGACAACAGCGTCAAAGAATGTTAACATCATAATCGCATCGAGAAGGCATCGTAGCGGCATTTTTCTTTCGTCAAGAATGCAATTTTTCGAGACTCTCTTGGGTTGCGGAAACAATGCGCAGCAACCGTTTTTCTCCCGAAAACATGCGTTCGGTATTGTATATTTATACCTCGTCTTTATACCTCGTCGGATTTTGTCTTTGGTCTGCCTTTTTGCGTTCTGTCGGTGGAAAATAGTCGTTTCTCTCTCTTATTCCCTATCTTTGTACATTGATACAGATATATGGAGGATAATATAATCATAGCATTTCTGCTAACGCTGTTTGCAGGATTGGCAACGGGTATCGGAGGGCTTGTGGTCTTTCTGGCGAAACGAACGAATACTCGTTTTCTCTCTTTCTCATTGGGGCTTTCTGCCGGTGTGATGATACTTGTTTCTTTCGGCGAATTTTTGGTGGAGTCTCGTCGTGTACTATCCGGTGCGATGGGCGAAACAAAAGGCTTGGCTGTGATGTGGCTGTGCTTTTTCGTCGGGATAGCTTTTATCGCCATCATCGACAAGCTGATTCCTTCTGTGGAAAATCCGCACGAAATACACTCCATGGAGTATCTCGACAAGCCGGCAAAAGGGGAGAAGAAACTCATGCACATGGGGCTGATGACTGCGCTTGCCATCGGCGTGCACAACTTCCCCGAGGGAATAGCCACGCTTATGGCGGCAATAGAAAATCCGGCAGTGGGAGTAGCCATCGCTTTTGCCGTGGCTATACACAATATCCCCGAAGGAATAGCCGTAGCCATTCCGATTTATCAGTCTACGCAAAATCGGAAGAAAGCTTTTCTCATGTCTTTGTCTTCGGGGCTGGCTGAACCTGTGGGTGCGTTGATGGCGTACCTCGTATTGATGCCGTTTATCGACGATGTACTCATGGGACAGATATTTGCCGTGGTGGCAGGTATCATGGTCTTTATCTCGTTGGACGAACTCTTGCCGGCTACTCATGCTTACGGAGAGCATCATATAGCCATTTACGGTTTGATAACGGGTATGGCAGTCATGGCTACCAGCCTCATATTGCTTGCCTGACGGGAACGCAAACGCCACTTTGAGGCTCTTTGCTGTTTCCTCCACTCGAAAATAATCGTACTTTTGCCTTTCGGTAACAAACAAATACAATAAACCATTATGCCATCCATTCCAACTATTACGAAAAACCTGCTTATCATCAATGCGCTTTGCTTTTTCGGAAGTATCGTTGCACAGAGGTCGGGTATCAATCTCGAATACTTGTTAGGGCTTCATGTTTATGGCTCCACGGACTTTCGTTTCTATCAGCTGTTCACATATATGTTCATGCACGCAGGTTTTGAACATTTATTCTTCAATATGTTCGCGCTTTTCATGTTTGGTCCCGTGCTCGAACGGCTTTGGGGTGCCAAGCGTTTTCTGATATTTTATCTCGTTTGCGGTATCGGTGCGGGGATTATTCAGGAAGTGGTACAGTTGGTATATTACGGGCAAATCCTGGAAGGGTATCAGATGGTGAATACGGGAGAAGAAGTTGTCAGTACGGGAGATTTCATGAATATGATTTATACCGTGGGTGCTTCCGGTGCGGTGTATGGCATTCTTTTGGCATTCGGAGTAAGCTATCCCAATGTTCCGATGTTCGTGTTCCCCATTCCCGTACCGATAAAAGCGAAGTATTACATCATTGGGATGATAGCCATAGAGTTGTTTTTGGGCTTGACCATGCGCGACAGTGTGGCACACATGGCACATATAGGCGGAATGATATTTGCCGGAATAATGATGTATATGTGGAGGAAAAACAATGGTAGCCAACGGAGTTTTTGACGACCTGCGTCAACGTTTTCGCGAGGGCAACATCGTGCGCCAATTGATATTCGTCAATGTCGGCGTATTTGTTCTTTTCGCCTTGTGCAGGGTCTTGCTTACGTTGTTCAATTTCTCGTTTCCTGTGAGTGAATGGGTGGCGTTGCCTGCATCCGTCGAGCGGTTTCTTCGTACTCCATGGACGGTGCTTACCTATATGTTCCTGCACGCGGATGTTTTGCACTTGCTTTTCAATATGCTGTGGCTGTATTGGTTCGGTGCCTTGTTCCTTCGTTTCTATTCTTCCAAACATTTGTTGGGTTTGTACTTCCTGGGCGGACTTGTGGGTGGTGCCGTATATATATTGTCGTACAATGTCTTTCCTTACTTCTCGTCCGTCATACATACTTCTTTCCTGATGGGTGCTTCGGCTTCCGTGCTGGCTGTTGCAATTGCCACTGCTGTAAAAGCTCCCAATTATCAGGTAGGTTTGTTTTTGTTGGGCAATGTTCGTCTGAAGTATTTGGCACTTTTCATCGTGGTATCGGATTTGTTGTTCATCACGTCCGGTAACGCCGGCGGACATTTGGCACATCTTGGTGGCGCATTGTCGGGCTGGGCATTTGCTTATTGTTTGGAAAGAGGACACGACTTGACTGCGCTTGTCAACAAGACGATAGATTTGTTCGGAAACATCTTTGTCCGACGCGCTAAACCACGTCCGAAGATGACGGCGCACACTTACGACAAACATACCGCAGAAAACGACAGACGCAGTACACCCAAGCAACAATCCGAGGAAATAGACCGCATATTGGAACGTTTGCGACAGTCGGGTTACGGCAGTCTTTCCGAAGAAGAAAAAAAGAAACTTTTCGATGCAAGCAAACGATAAGAAAGAAGGCTTTTTCGAATACATCAAGCGTTTGGTGCGCTTTGTTCTGCGCTATCCTCCGTTGTTGATAAATATCGGAGTGGGCGTTCTTTTGCTTGTTTGTGCATATAGCCCGCATATCTCTCCGCTTCGTCATCCTTACTGGTCATGTTTGGGATTGGTGTTTCCTTTATTGGCTTTAGGCAACGGCGTGTTTTGTGTTTACTGGGCACTGGTACGCAGAAAGGTGTTGTTTTTGCCCGTGTTGTTTTTCCTTTTGGTGTGGACGCCGTTGCGCAGTTATATTCCTTTCAACAGACCGATGCAAGTACAAGAAGGCGATGAAACGATAAGCCTTCTTACATATAATACGATGAACCTTTTCACCGAAAAACGAGAAAAGGGCAAGAGCATCTTCCCTTCGTTGGAATACATCAAAGAAAGCGATGCGGACATCGTTTGCGTGCAGGAGTTTCCTCTCTATCTGAAAGAGCAGTTCAAAGCCATGCGAGGACAATATCCGCACCAAGCCATGTTGACGCTTTCGGGGGGCAATGGGTTGGTGTGCTTCTCCAAATTTCCTATTCTTTCTCACGAAAAGATGGATTATCCCAGTGAGTCCAACGGTAGCATGGTGCTACGCATTCGTTACAAAAACGACACGATACTCGTTATCAACAATCATTTGGAGTCCAATCGCATCAACGACAAAGATAAAACTGCTTACAATGACCTGATAGAAAAACCTTCCAAAGATAATCTCTTGAGCAAAGGGCGAACACTCCTCCGAAAGTTGGGCAAGGCAGTTTCCATTCGCTCGGTACAAGCCGACTCAATAGCTCGTTATGTGGCACGACACAAGCGACCGCTCACCATCGTTTGCGGAGACTTCAACGATTCGCCCGTTTCTTATACCCATAGAGTTGCCGGAGAGGGTTTGACCGATGCTTATATGGAGCGTGGCAATGGTGTAGGATTTACATACAATAAAAGCCGTATGTATTTTCGTATCGACCATATTTTCGTAAACGACGGTTTCGAAGTCTTGCAATGCACGGTAGACAAGTCGATATCTTCATCGGACCATTACCCCATGAAGGCATTGTTGCGTGTGAGATAAGTCTTGCGTATCTTTGTCACAGATAATTATCAACATCTTACATATTTAATAACCTAAAACCTCAACAAAAGGATGAAGAATTTACTTTTTGCGGTCGCTATGGGCAGCGTATTGTGTGCTTGTGGCGGTCAGACGAAGGATGGCGACAACCCTTTCTTCGCAGAGTTCCAAACACCTTACGGAACACCCGACTTCAATAAAATCAAATTCGCACACTACGAACCGGCTTTCATGCGCGGCATCGAGCAGCAAAACGAAGAAATCAAAGCCATTGTGGAAAACAAGGAAGCACCGACTTTCGACAACACCATCGTCGCGCTGGACAACAGTGGCGAGATATTGGCACGTGTATCGGGTGTTTTCTATGCCTTGACAGGTGCCGATACAAACGACGATTTGAAGGCGTTGGAAGAGAAAATGGCTCCGATATTGTCCGAACACAACGATAATATCTATCTCAACGAAGGACTCTTCGCACGTGTGAAAGCCGTACACGACGCGGAAGAAAAAGGAGAAATCACACTGACCACAGAACAACACTATCTCCTCGACAAGTATTACAAAAACTTTGTTCGTTCGGGAGCGGGGTTGCCTGCCGACAAACAAGCACGTTTGCGCGAGATAAACAAAGAACTTTCTTCGCTCACACTGGCTTTCAGCAAGCATATTTTGAACGAAACGAATACATTCCAACTCGTAGTGGACAAGAAAGAAGACTTGGCAGGACTCCCCGAAACAGTGATTGCCAATGCGGCGGAAGAAGCAAAAGCTGCAGGAAAAGAGGGAAAATGGCTGTTTACGCTTCAAGAATCTTCTCGCACTCCTCTCTTGCAATACGCGCAAAATCGTGAATTGCGCAAGCAAATCTATTTGGCGAACATCAACAAAGGAAACCGTGATGATGCCAACGACAACAAAGAGACATTGAAACGTGTGCTGGAGTTGCGTTTGGAGAAAGCAAAAATCATGGGCTTCGAGACACATGCGGCTTACAAATTGGACAATACGATGGCTAAAACACCGCAAAACGTATTGGATTTCCTTTATTATCTGTGGGAACCTTCGCTCAAGAGTGCGAAAGCAGAAGCTGCCGCATTGCAAGCCATCATGGATAAAGAAGGTAAGGGAGAGAAACTCGAAGCGTGGGATTGGTGGTATTATGGCGACAAGCTTCGTCAGGAGAAATACAACCTGAGCGAAAACGAAATCAAACCTTACTTCAGTTTCGACAATGTGATGAACGGTTTGTTCTACACGGTAAACAAACTTTACGGCATCACACTAACCCCCAACGACAGTATTCCCGTATACAATAGCGACGTGAAAGCTTATGTGGTGACGGATGCAGACGGCTCTCATCTCGGTGTGTTCTATGCAGATTATATTCCGCGTGCAGGCAAACGTAGCGGAGCATGGATGAGCAACTTCCGCGAACAGAAAGGCGATGTTCGTCCGCATATATATAATGTAGGCAGTTTCACCAAACCTACTGCCGATGCACCTGCACTTCTTACACTCGACGAAGCTACTACGCTCTTCCACGAGTTCGGTCATACATTGCATGGTATGCTCACGCGTTGCAACTATCAGGGTATCTCCGGCACATCGGTGGCGCGCGACTTTGTGGAACTTCCCTCGCAGATGCTCGAACACTGGGTGACGGCTCCCGAAGTGATGAAAGTCTATGCGAAGCACTATCAGACGGGCGAAGTGATTTCCGATGAACTCATCGAGAAAATACAACGTCAAGGACACTTCAATCAAGGTTTCCGTACGACAGAGTTGCTCGCAGCTTCATTGCTCGATATGGAATTGCACAATCTGACTTCGGTGGAAGGTTTGAACGTAGTAGAGTTCGAGAAAAACCTGATGGAAAAGCTCGGTATGATTTCACAAATCGTACCTCGCTATCGTGCCACTTACTTCAATCACATTGTGGGAGGTTACGATGCAGGTTATTATAGCTACTTGTGGGCAGAACGTTTGGAAGCCGACGCTTTCGAAGCCTTTGTAGAAAAGAACGACCTTTTCCACAAGGAAACTGCCGACGCATTCCGCAAGAATATCTTGGAGAAGGGCGGTTCGGACGACCCGATGAAACTCTACGTATCTTTCCGCGGTAAAGAACCAAGCAACGAAGCGTTGCTTCGCAATCGTGGATTGAAATAATCGAACTTGCAGACACATTATACAAAGGCAGTACCCCTGCGGGTGCTGCCTTTTTTTTCATTCCTTCTCGTGAGAGGAAAGAGAGGATAGGATGATTCGCGAGTGCAAAAGCATTGTAAGCAACAATTTTCCCTCGTTTTTTGTGCAGTAGGGAAAACTTTACTACTTTTGCCGTGAAATCCTGATAAGGTATCGGAATGTAGCGCAGTTGGTAGCGCACTACGTTCGGGACGTAGGGGTCGGGCGTTCGAGTCGCCTCATTCCGACAGAAAGCGGAGATTGAATCATTCAGTCTTCGCTTTTGTTTTTCTGTCTCTGTGCTCTTCTCGATGCGATTTTGTTGTTAACATTCTTTGACGCTGTTGTCATCTCGATAGCAACATGTTCTCATCGCGATAGCAACATGATGCTATCGACTTGACAACATGTTGTTATCAAATGGGCAATATATAGATAGTTTGAAGTTCTAAGTTTGACAGTTGAGAAGGTACGAGGAGAGGTGCTTTCTTCTATATATAA
>JBGXXU010000063.1:0-18902 GCA_041814865.1 Phocaeicola sp.
ATAAAATTCTCCTCTTCAAATTATATACATATTGCCGATTTGATAACAACATGTTGTCAAGTTGATAGCATCATGTTGCTATCGCGATAAGAACATGTTGCTATCGCGATGACAACAGCGTCAAAGAATGTTAACATCATAATCGCATCGAGAAGGCATTAAAAAGGGATTTTCTTTTGTCGAAAACGGAACTTTTTCGGACTGAAAGAGCAGTCTTCCGACATGGCTTTACCAAGAGATACTATTTCTTGTTGATGACTTCCATTTGTTGGCGCACGCTCTCTTTGTGTATCGCCTCGAAAACTTCGCGCACGAAGTCGCCACTCATGCCACACTCTTCGCCTTGTGTTCCTCTTTTGTCCAAAATCTCACCGTAACGCTTCGTTTGTACTACCGTCATGTTGTGTTCGCGTTTGTATAAGCCTATTTCTCTGGAAATGCGCATGCGCTTGGCAAGCTTTTCGATGATATCGTTGTCGCATTCGTCTATTTGTCGGCGCAAGTGGTCTAAGTTTTCGGTGCTGTATTGTGTATCGCGAATGGTCAACTGCGAAAGAATGGTGTGCAATGCTTCGGGAGTGATTTGTTGTGCGGAGTCGCTCCACGCACATTCGGGGGTGCAATGTGTTTCTATTATCAAACCATCGAAACCGAGGTCCATTGCCTGTTGGCAGAGTGGAGCTATCAGTTCTCTTTTCCCACCGATGTGACTGGGGTCGCAAATCATCGGTAATTCGGGAATACGTCTATGCAGTTCGATGGGGATATGCCATTGTGGCTTGTTGCGATATATCTTTTTCTCGTACGAAGAAAAGCCTCTGTGTATGGCACCCAATCGTTTCAGACCGGCGTTGTGTAAACGTTCCAATGCGCCTATCCACAGTTCCAAGTCCGGGTTGACAGGGTTTTTCACCAATACGGGAATATCTGTTCCGCGCAGGGCATCGGCTATTTCCTGCATCGCAAAGGGATTTGCCGACGTGCGTGCGCCTACCCATAGTAAGTCCATACCGGCTTTCAGGCACTCGTCTATGTGTTTGGCTGTGGCTATTTCGGTAGAAATGAGCATTCCTGTTTCTTGACGGACAGTTCTCAGCCAAGCGAGTGCTTCCACACCTACGCCTTCGAAGCCGCCGGGCTTGGTACGAGGTTTCCATACGCCTGCGCGAAAGATGCGAATGCCACGTTCCGATAGTTGGCGTGCGGTATTGAGTGTTTGCTCCTCTGTTTCGGCACTGCAAGGACCTGCTATGACCAAAGGACGTTCGGAAGATATATTTTTGAAAGAAATAGGTTCTAAGTGCATAATCTTTGGTTGCTAAATTTCTGATTGAGATGGCATAACTTGCGATGAATGACCGACAAAAATAGCGAAAAAAGCCATCAAGATGAAATGTGCGTTTTTTACCCTGCGTTTCTCCTGCCGGGTTGCAAGAGCGATTGTTTTTACAGACAAGTCCCTAATCTATAAAAACGAAGATGCCGCATTCCCACATACTTTCAGTTCTTACTTTTTCTATTGAGTTTTATGGTCAAAAAACAGTGTTGCTGAAATCGGCTCGATATGTGTGTCGCGTACCAACTTGCGTGAAACACCGAAGAATGTTAATGCGATAATCGCATCAAGAAGGCGTTATAGAGGTGTTCCCCTCTTATCGAAAAAGCGACTTTTCGCGGCTTTTTCGGAGTGAAAAAACATTGCGCAGCCACTGAATTTTGTACCTTCGTGTGAAAAATGCAAGCAAACTTATGGAACAAGTTGCCACGCCACCGAGACTTTTGGTGTACAAGGCTTCTGCCGGCTCGGGCAAGACCTTTACATTGGCGGTACAATACATCAAACAACTGATTCTCGAGCCTCATGCTTACCGTCAGATATTGGCTGTGACCTTTACCAATAAAGCTACGGCTGAAATGAAAGGGCGTATCCTGTCGCAACTCTACGGTATAGCGCAAGCAGATGCCGCAGCAGATGGTTATGTGAGGGAATTGATGCGGGAAACGCAACTCTCCGAACTTGCTGTCAGACAAGCGGCAAATGAAGCATTGCATTACATCATTCACGATTATAGTCGTTTCCGAGTAGAAACAATCGACTCTTTCTTTCAGTCCGTGATGCGCAATTTGGCACGTGAGTTGGATTTAGGGACTCATCTCAATGTGGAGTTGAACTCATCGCAAGCCGCTTCCGAAGCAATAGATGCGATGATAGAGAAACTTCGTCCTACTTCGCAGGAACTCCATTATCTGATAGAATACATCGAAGAACGCATGGACGAGAACAAAAAATGGAATGTCATGCGGTCGTTGAAAAGCTTTTCTGCCAATCTGTTTGACGAACGATACATCAAGAACGGAGAAGAACTGCGCAAGAAACTGAAAGACCCTGCATACCTGCGTACTTACAAGCAAAGACTTGTCCGGTTGCGACAAGAGATAGTGAGTAGGCTTCAAGACACGGGCAATAAGTTTTTTGCCATATTAGAACGTGAGGAATTGACGACAGAAGATTTTTCTCGCAAAGACAAGGGCGTAGCCAACTATTTCCGACGTTTGCGCGATGGAATTCTGTCGGAAGATATGTGCAATTCGTACGTTTCTCCCTGTTTGACGGATGCCGATGCGTGGACTACAAAAACCTCGAAGAAGAAAGCACAAATCGCAGCTTTGGCGCACGAAGAACTGATGCCGTTGCTGAACGATGCGGAAAATCATCGTGAGGAACGCCTGTGTTTGTTGCAATCCATACATCTTTCTCTCGAATATCTGAACGATTTGGGACTGCTCAACAGTATATCCGAAGAACTTCATTTGCAAAACCATCTGAAAAGCCGTTTCCTTTTGGCAGATACCAATCACTTGCTCAATGCCCTCATTAGCGAAGGCGATGCCTCTTTTATTTATGAAAAGATAGGTTCTGTGATAGACAAGGTGATGATAGACGAGTTTCAAGATACGTCTGTTTTACAATGGGAAAACTTCCGCATTCTTCTTGAAGAGAGTTTGTCGAAAGCTGACGGCAGTCTTGTGGTAGGCGACATAAAACAAAGTATTTATCGTTGGCGAGGGGGTGATTGGAGCATATTGGCAAATATCGACAGTTTGCCGACTTTGCGTGTGGATACCCGAACACTCGGTACCAACTGGCGAAGCGAAAAAG
This sequence comes from Phocaeicola sp., assembly GCA_041814865.1. Taxonomy (GTDB): domain Bacteria; phylum Bacteroidota; class Bacteroidia; order Bacteroidales; family Bacteroidaceae; genus Phocaeicola. The sequence continues at coordinate 3,161 of JBGXXU010000063.1, forward strand.
GCATTGTCGAGTTTAATAATGCTTTCTTTATCGGTGTTTGTCAGGTTCTGGACAAACGTTATTACGCAGAGATGGTAGAGCATTGCGTACCCCTTCTTTCTGCTTACAGCGATGTGGTACAGAAAGCCGCTCGAAACACCGAACAAGGTTATGTAAAAGTCATTCAGAACCTTGATGTAAAATTGAAAGCAGAAGATGTCGAGGCATATACCTTGCGCAGTCTTGCCGATGAAGTGGAACGTTTGATAGAAAGCGGTGTCGCTGTCAATGATATAGCAATACTGTTGCGTTATACAAAGCATATCACGGCTATTGCAGATTATTTCAAGGAGAATATGCCTTATCGCATCGTGAGCGACGAGGCTTTCCAGTTGAATGCTTCGCAGAGTGTTTGTGTCCTGATAGAAGCCATGCGCTACATGGCTGTACCCAACGACCGTATAGCGTTTGCTACACTCGCTCTTGCCTATCAAAATACCATATTGCAAAACGAAGTGGAGGAGCATGTGATTTTGTCGGGCAAGATGGAAGAATTTTTGCCTGAAGCATTGATAAAGCAACAAGAGGAGTTGCGTATGCTACCCTTGTACGAATTGGCAGAGCGATTGTATCTTATCTTCGATTTGCAAAGAATAGAGGGCGAAACGGCATATCTCTGTGCTTTTTACGATGTATTGAGCGAATATGCGCAGAAAAACTCTTCGGATATCATGGCGTTTGTCAATGAATGGGACGAACGTTTGCACAGAACAGCCATTCCTTCGGGAGAAATAGACGGCATACGCATTTTGTCCATACACAAATCGAAAGGTCTGGAATACCATACCGTGCTGATACCTTTCTGTACGTGGAACATGGAAATAGAAGGAAACAAAGAGCATTTGTTGTGGTGCAAAACAAGTGGCGAAGTGCAGCCTTTCGACGAACTGGATATCGTTCCCATCAAATACAAGAAAGACATGGCACTTTCGTTGTTCGAGAAGAATTATCAGGAAGAGCGTCTGCAATTATGGATAGACAACCTCAACTTGTTGTATGTGGCATTCACACGTGCTTGCAAGAACTTGGTGATATGGGGAGACTTGAAAAGAGGAAGCGTGGGAGAACTCTTGGGAGAAACTCTTTCCAAGATAGAAGAGATAACCTTTGAGGAAAGAGAATACGAATGTTTTTATGGCGGAGAAGAACCGGTTCCCGAGTTGGTGTACGAATATGGTATGCTTTCTCCTTCCGTTGTGGCACAAGAGCGTCGGGTTTCCAATCGCTTGTTGGCTGTTCCAGATACTTTGGACCTTTCCATCCATTCGGCACAACCTAAAATTGCTTTCCTGCAGTCCAATCAATCGCAGGCTTTTCTGAAAGGTGACGAGAAAAAAGAACCGTCCGAATACATCACGATGGGGCGACTGTTGCATCGCATCTTTTCGCACATCCGAACTATGGATGATGTGGAAGGAGCCTTATTGAGTTTGCGAACGGAAGGTGTTATCGAGTCGTCGGAACAATTAGAGGAGTTGAGAGCTTTGTTGAGAAAAGCTTTCGGTCACACGCAAGTGCAAGAATGGTTCGATGCGAAGTGGTTGCTTTACAATGAATGTGCTATTCTGAGCAAAGATGAACAAGGCAATATGCAAATCCGTCGCCCGGACCGTGTCATGGTGGGAAAAGAGCGTACCGTCGTGGTAGACTTTAAGTTTGGAAATCCTGATATTCGTTACGAAGAGCAAGTCGGAGAATACATACGGCTATTGCGTGGTATGAATTATCCGCAAGTAGAAGGATATATTTGGTACGTGTTCGACAACAAAATCATCGAAATAAAGTAATGGCATAACTTTCGCTTCGACGTTTTAGAATAATACTTATAATTGGACGATAAGATATGAAACCCTTTTTGAAAGAAGTTGCGCGCGATTTGTTCGAAAAGTTGAAAGGCGACTTTACACGTGTAGCTCTCGTATTTCCCAATAAGCGTGCGAGCTTATTTTTCAACGAACATCTGATGGAAATGGCGGAGCGCCCTGTTTGGTCGCCTGCCTATATCAGTATCCGACAACTTTTCGAAACAACTTCTCGAAAGAAAACGGCAGAACCCGTTACACTTGTCTGTCTTTTATATAAATCGTTTGTGCAAGCTACGGGCAGTACGGAAAGCTTGGACGATTTCTATTATTGGGGAGAGCTTTTGCTGAACGATTTCGATGACGCGGACAAAAATATGGTGGACACCCGTGCTTTGTTCGCTAACTTGGCAGAACTGCATGCCATTACGGACAATTATGATTTTCTCGACGAAGGACAGCGAGAAGCCTTGAAACTCTTCTTCAAAAACTTTTCTCCCGATAAAAAGACCGAGTTGAAACGACGCTTTACCGAACTGTGGAACAAACTCGGTGTGATATATAACGATTTCAGACAACGTCTCGATGAACGCGAATTGGCATACGAGGGTATGTTGTATAGAGAGGTGATAGAACATCTCGATGTATCCCGATTGCCGTACGACAAATATGTGTTTGTGGGCTTTAATGCTTTGAACAAGGTGGAATATCGCATGTTCAAAGCGTTGAAAGATGCGGGTAAAGCATTGTTTTATTGGGATTACGATGTGTATTATTTGGATAAACAACCGCACGAGGCAGGAGAGTTCATACGTCGGAATTTGTCGGAATTTCCTTCGGAATTGCCAAGTACGTGTTTCGACCATCTGTCACAACTCAAAGATATCACCTTCGTTCGCTCGGCGACGGACAACGCAGAAGCTCGTTATCTCACACAATGGATAAAAGAAGAATTGACGGAAGAGGAGAAACAAACTGCTGTGGTGCTTTGTAACGAGAACTTGTTGCAGCCTGTTTTGCATTCCATACCGGAAACAGTGCAACATACCAATGTCACGATGGGCTTCCCTATGCAGCAAACACCTGTTTTCAGTTATGTGACGGCAGTGCTCGATTTGCATACGGAAGGATGGCGTGGCAGTAACAAACGTTTTGCTTACCGTCAGACCGGAACGGTTTTGCGGCATCCTTATACGGCGATGATAAGCGAACAGGCTGTTGAGTTGGATGTAGAGTTGCGTACGGGCAACAGACTTTATTCTGCTTCGGAAGATTTGCAAAGAGACGAAAGGTTGAAGACGATATTCTCTCCACCCGAAGACAATATCGCATTGTGCGAGAAGCTTCGTTCGCTACTCAAATCGGTGGCTTCCGCTTATGAAACAAAACCGGATAAGACGGCAGATACATTCGACCAGCTATACAAAGAGTCTTTGTTTAGAGCTTATACCATTGTAAACAGATTTATCGACTTGTTGCATATGGGCGATTTGACTGTTGAAAAGGCTACATTGGCACGATTGATAAAGCGAGCATGTGCCACCACCAACGTACCGTTTCATGGAGAGCCTGCTGCAGGTTTGCAAGTGATGGGAGTACTCGAAACACGCAATCTCGATTTCAAGCATATCATTCTGTTGTCCGTGAATGAAGGACAGTTGCCGAAGTCGGCAGTAGACAGTTCTTTCATTCCTTACAACTTGAGAAAAGCCTTTGGTATGACGACGGTAGAACACAAAATGGCTGTTTTCGCTTATTACTTCTATCGCATGATACAACGTGCAGAACATGTCACGCTCGTTTACAACAATACGGCTACGAGTTTGAGCAGAGGAGAACAAAGCCGTTTCATGTTGCAACTCTTGGTGGACTATCCGCATGCTATACGTCAACTGCAATTGTCGCCTCGACAAAATCCTTTGCAACACGAGGAAAAAGAGATAGTCAAAACGCCGGAGATGATAAAAGATTTGATTGCCGATTACGAGTATAAGGACGACACGCCTCGAGGAGCTCTTTCGCCATCGGCACTCAATATATATATAGATTGTCCTGCGAAGTTTTTTTATCGTTATGTTGCCAAACTGAAAGTAGAAGACGATGTTTCCGAAGATATAGATGCGGCACAATTCGGTACGATATTTCACAAGGTGGCAGAGAACGTGTACAAAGACCTCGCGGCACAAAGTCCGCTCATCACACACGAGCGTATCAAAGAATTGCTGCGCAATGAATTGCTCTTGCAAAAGTATGTGGACGATGCTTTTCGCACGGAGTTTTTCAAGTTGAAAGATGCAAAAACGCACATAGAATACAATGGACTTCAGCTGATAAACTCCGCCGTGGTATTGCGCTACGTGAAACAACTTTTGCGTGTGGATGCAGAGCATACCCCTTTTACATATATAGGTTCTGAGCAAGAAGTTTATGAGGCTTTTCCGATAATCATCGACGGCAAGGAGTTTTCATTGAAAATAGGCGGTATCATCGACCGCATGGATATGAAAGGAGATACGCTTCGCATCATCGACTATAAGACAGGAGGCAAAAGCGGCAACTTGCAAGAAATAGACAAACTGTTTATAGACAGTCTGCAGCGTCCTTATCATATCTTGCAAACCTTTATGTACGCCGCTATCATGGCTAAGAAAGAACGTGATTCGGGACAAAAACGCAAGATAGCTCCTTCGTTATTATACATACACGAAGCAAAAGCAGACGCATATTCGCCTGTTATCAGAATGAAAGGAGAACCTGTGCTCGATTTTTCTCCTTATGAAGACGAAGTGCGTGAGGGTATCACCGACTTGCTTCGTCAGCTATTGGATGTAGAAACTCCTTTTTGTCGCACCGACATTAAAGAACATTGCACTTATTGCGATTATAAAAAACTGTGTAAACGATAAATCGCTTTACACTTCCCCTCGTACCTCGTCAACTTATAAACTTAGAACTTCAAACTGATAATATATTGCCGATTTGATAACAACATGTTGTCAAGTCGATAGCATCATGTTGCTATCGCGATAAGAACATGTTGCTATCGCGATGACAACAGCGTCAAAGAATGTTAACAACATAATCCCATCGAGAAGGCATCATAGACGTGTTTTCTTCTCATCAAAAAAGCGATTTTTCGAAGCTTTTTCGGACCGGGAAATCATGGCAGTACCCTTGTTTTCGTATGCCTTATTTTAGCTCATCTTGTATCGATTTGATGCTTGCAGACAGGATATGAGTTCTTCGCAACATGAAACGATGCCATGATTCTTGCGAGAAAAAAGATTTGCAAAATGTTGTTTTGATTATAATTCTTTTATAAATTTGGACGACAATAAAAAATCTTAAACATGAAATTACTATTGAATATCATAGGCGAAAACACTTTGGTTCCTTTCTCGCATCAACATAAGTTGGTAGGTTGTCTTCACAAATGGCTTGGGCAGAATGAGTGGCATGGTCAGTCTTCTCTTTTTTCTTTTTCCCGACTAACGGGAGGTCAACCTGTAAAACAACTTGGTGGTTTGCTCTTTACCAACGGGACTACGTTGATAATCGGTGCTTCACAGTCCGAATTCCTGAAATCCTTGTTGGATGGTATAAGAAAAGACCCGTCGATGTTCGATGGCTTACGCGTGAGGGAAGTGGTATTGATGGACGACCCGAATCTAAGCGAGCGTGAGGTTTTTTATCCCATGTCGCCGATATTGTTGAAAGAGCATCAGAGCAAAGGAAACTATAAACACTTGTTGTATTCCGACGAAGGTGCCAATGCACTTCTCACACAAAACCTGCAAAAGAAACTTCGTGCAGCCGGTATCGAAGACCCCACAGCAAAAGCAGAGTTTGTTGTCGAGGGCAGACCTAAAAGTATGTTGATAGACTATCGGGGCGTGAAGAACAGAGCCAGTTGGTGCCCCGTTCGCATCATGGGAAAGCCGGAGACAAAACTTTTGGCTTGGAACGTCGGCTTGGGCAATTCCACCGGTATAGGATTTGGAGCAATAAAATGAATTTAATAATACTGATATATGGATATTTCACTATTAAGTAAAATACCGGAGCCTGCGGAAGAAGTTACTTTCTGCATAGAGTTGCTTGCTCCCATATCAATGGTAAGTGAAGCTCCCGGCTCGTTCTATAAAACGCTTCGCCATCCGGATAAACAAATCTTGTGTGGATTATTTGAGAATATCCTGGGTTGGCATTTCAGCAGGGAGGACAGAACTGCTATTATAAAAGATGTAGAGAAGAAACGGAAAGAGCAGAAACTGCCTTTTTCGAAAATCACCTCTCGCTCTGCTTTTCTCCCTTTGCTGATGGAGTACTTCGAACTTGAAAAGGTAGAAATACATGCAGCAGACGAAAGTTTGTTTTTTTACAACGATTTGTGGAAGCGTGCTTATCGCCGTAAAGATTCCGGAAAAACACACTCGGGAGGAACTTTGAATATAGACTATTCATTGGTGATAGATAAGCACATTAAGTATCAAAACGAGGGATTAAATAAGGATGCTTTCCTGCTTGAAAATATCGATAAAGTTTCCTATTTCTATACTACTCCGACCAATAGAGAATATCTGACTTTCAATGGGGAATACCATTGTATGATGAAAATGGATAAAGTATTAGTGGGGTTGCTTGAAAGTGCCTTGGAACAGGCAAACAATGGATATTTAGGAAACAGTGAAGGTTGGGTTTCCATGAACTTATTAAAGTCAAAACAATGAAGATTATCAATTACCCATATGTCCGATACGGATATGCAACGCTTATCGTTCGCAAGGAACTATCTCCCGACAGCGAGATAACAGCTCAATTATTAAAGGAATGTATAGAGCAGGAGTTGTCTTACTTTCGGATGTTTCCAAAGGAAATCCAAAAAGAATATGCATGGTTTGGCTATGATAGAATAGAGAGGGGTAATCCTGCCGGTGGTATTTATCTTTCTTCTCATGTTATGACTACAGATGCACAGGCAGGTAATGCTTGGAGGAAAGTTCATGAATACTTAGATACTTTAAGTGGTAAAGATGCAGACACGTCTTTGGAAAAAATGAAAGATATCGGTATGGCGAATATCCCGTTAGCCGGTGAATTCTTGACTTTTGGTGCAACAGATACAGGGCGTGGAAATGGTAAAATGAGTGTTCAGGAACAGTCTTTCGGTATCATTACAACACTTACACCCTTGAAACCGGCTCTGCAAATCGACAATGAGAATTATTGTATCATTCCGGATATTCCTCTTGAAAAACTGGTGGATTTTATCACACTATTTGATAAGATGTACAAAGACTCTTTGAAAACAGATGTGTGTAAAGGAAAGACTGATGAAAGAGGCAGACTATTTCGTCCTGCAATTTATGGTGGAAACTTTCCTTCTGCTCCCAGAAGTCGCAGAATGGGAGCCATAGCTTTGTTAGGTGCTATTGGTGCATATACTTTTAGGGAGGAGGTTTCCGAACTTGCCCGATCGGTATTGGACAGTTTGCGTGGTTCCATATTGTATATGATAAAGTATGGACAGGCTATACCTTTCACTTATAATCATTATGTGATAGAGTTGGCAAAAGAGGATAGACTCTGTGAGATTGTGGACAAGATATATTACAGTCGTTTGTATAGAAATCGGAATAGAGGAAAGGCGAAAGACGATTATGACAGATTCGATTTCTTTGCCGGTCGTTTCTTACAATTGTTTAATCGTCCTTCGTTTTTAGATTTCTTGTCTCATAGGGCGGAATATCCTTTTGAACTGAAAAATTTATTTCAAACATATTTTACTAAGATGGAAAAAATAGGAACAGAACTTGTAGCTTCTGCTCAGGCATTCGGCAGATGGCTGAATCATATTGCCTATATTTCTGCAAAAGAAGAAGTCGGCAATACCGATAGTGAAGCGTTTTATACAGCAAAAGCGAAAAATTTGGTGATGATGGAAAGCAGTATTTATGCAGCTAAAAGCGGCGATGCTTTGATTGCTCAAGTATTGACTCTTGTGGGACGTATGTCGAAGAATGATGCTCCTGCAGAGAGTGCTTTGTTTATGGAGAAAACCATAACCGGTCAGATAGAACTTTCTGTTGCCAAAAATCTACTGATAGCTTATTCTCGTTTATGTGCAAAGAAAAAGGTAAAAAATGCGGACGAGACTGAATTTGAAGAAATGGAAACAGAGAATAATGAAAACATGTCAAACGAATAAACTTATAATAGTATGAAAACAAAAAAAATAGCCGGTATTTTAGTTACCATGATAGCTCCATTTGAAAATCATATTGCAAATGGAGGAGATAAACTCTTCGGAAATGCAAACTCTATTAAGAGACGTCCGGATGGACGTGTTTATATCTCCGGACAAATGCAAAGACATGCATTGTTTTCTGCTATGGACAGACTTAACAGTTTAGATCCTGATAAGTCAGATACTTACTTGTCCAATGGAGATGGAGTTACCAATCAAATAGAACGAGATTTGCGCGCGGATTTGGGTGGATTTATGCATCCCAGTAAAGGTGATTATTCGGGGAGAAGAATGGCACCCTTGTCTGCTACTCCGGCTGTATCTATCTTGCCGAGTTTTGTAGGGCGAGATTTGTTGGTACGTCTTCGTTTTGATAATAGTGAAGATGCTAGAGACCAAGCTATTGTCAACAAAGAATTTAGTGAGCGAGATATGATGCACATGAATTTCTTTCTTGATGCTACATCTGTAGGTGTCAGTAAAGCTTTCGAATACAAAAAAGGATGGAATCTTGGTGTCAAATACTTCAAACATATTACAGACGGAGAAAAGAAGCGTAGAATACGTCTTTTCTTGGAAGCCAGTCGGTTGATGAACGACTATGCCAATCAAGCCAGAAATGCAGTTTGTGGAGAGCCCGAAAAAGTATTGATTGTCTTTGATGATAAATTGAGTAGAAAAGCAAGCCGTTATTTTGTAACCGATGAATGTGAACAGAAGAATATCCTTAATGAATTGGATAGACGTGGAGTTACTTATTTCTTGGGGGACGATAAAGGAAAAGTCAGTGTAGACCAGGCTTATCAGGCTGCATTGGAATTCTTATCAGAAGCGGATTTTGTTGATTTCGCATCGGGTGAGGAAGTTATGTCATATGCTACGGCTTTCGAGCCTGATGCGGAGGCTGTAGAAAAAAAGAAAAAGAGCAAGAAAAATGCTTCGGCAGAGGAATAAAGAGAGTTCCTTGTGAAAGAGAAATCCAAAATAGTGTTGGCAAAACCTTCGGGTATATTATTGGAAGAACATGCTGAACATGTAATTGCCGAAGGACATTTGCTTACCTCTAACCTGCCGGCCTCTTGTGAAAAATACGAGAGGTTGGTAGGTAAAACTTTGACTCGTAGAGTAGAACTTGCTTGTAAATGGCATGATGAAGGAAAGAGAAGTGTCACTTGGCAAACAGCTTGTCGCAAAGATTTTCAACGATATCAAGAATGGCTTAAAAAGTATCCGGTAGGAACATTTCAAGAGTATTCCCGAAAAGAGGGGATATCCGTAGGAGAAAATCTCAGACGTGCTAATGTGCGCCATGAATTGTATTCCTTGAAATTATTGAAGCAAAAATCTCCGCTTTTATGGCTTCAGGCAGCCATTGCAGCACACCATCGTAAACTTAGCTATGGAGAGAGGCATCGCTGGGAGGAAAATCCGGATCCGGATGTAAAAGAGGCTTGGAAAAATTTACAAATACTCTCCAACCAACTTTATGAATCGAAAACCGAACTCTCTGAGATAGCTCATAGACAGTATGAATATGCCGGTCCTCGAGGCTTGTTGCAATTGGCAGACCATAGAGCCAGTGCAAAAGAAGAACAAAGAGAGGTACCACATCCTTCTACTTTTGTTTATACTTTTCCCGAATCTTGGGAGAAAAGACCGGTTCAAAAAATAGTAGAAGAACATTGGGCAGATGACTTACTTTTGGTCAGAGCACCAACCGGAGCAGGCAAAACTGATGCAGCTCTCCTGTGGGCTTCTCTTCAAATTCGTAATAAACGTGCAGATCGTTTGGTTATTGCTATGCCCACCCGTTTTACATCTAATGCTTTGGCTGTAAATGTTGCCGACACGCTTTCTGACACAGGGCTTTATCATTCCGGTGCGTGGCTTACTCGCTTTGATGAGCAATTGGTGAATGGGAGTATCTCTTTAGAACAGGCTCGCTTTAGTCATGAACAAGCTAGATTGTTGCAAACACCTACCACTGTTTGTACGATAGACCATCTATTAGCATCACTGACTTTAAGTCGAGAAGAACATCATATTACCACCTTTAGTTTGGCTAATTCTTGTCTAGTAATAGACGAAGCTGATTTTTATGACAACTTTACGCAAGCCAATATCCTTGTGTTATTGAGATTATTGCGTGCTTGGAGGGTTCCAGTGTTGATTATGAGTGCATCATTGCCTGATATTGTGGTTCAGGAGTATAAAGCTCTGGGATATCAAATCAAAGAAATTTTGGAAGATACTTCCGATAATGAACGTATTCGTTTTGAATTATTGGAAAAACGAGATGTTTCCGATATAACAGAAATGGAAGATCTGCTTCGTTTATGTAAAGATGAACCTGCTATAATTTATGCTAATACGGTAGATAGGGCACAAATGTATTATGATTGGTTTTGTGAACAAGGTTTATCGGATGAAGTAGTTTTGTATCATAGTCGATTTACCGAACCTGATAAAAAAGAGAAAGAGAGACTCTTATTGTCTCGCTTGGGAAGACAGGCGTGGAAGAGTGGTAAAGCGCGTGGTGTTGCCATCCTGACTCAGATAGGAGAGATGAGTGTTAATATCAGCGCAGATTTAATGATATCGGATTTGTGCCCGATTGATAGATTGACACAGCGTTGTGGTCGTTTATGCAGGTTTGATTTTGATAAAATAGGTCGTTTATATCTTATTCGTCCTTTTCGGGGAGATAACATATTTCCTGCTCCTTATTATCAAAATTCGAAAGAAAAAACGCCTAATGAAGCTTTCTTAAAGACAGATGATTTACTTATTAAGGAGAAATATTCTGCTACTAAACTTGTAACATTACTGAATCAGGTTTATTGTAAGAATGAATATACTTTGGAGGCAATTAACAATGCAAAGGAGTTGGAGAAAAGCTTCAAAATAAATTGGTTGATAAATCCTGCAGGAAAAGTTTCCGAAGATGATGCTTATACTCATTATTGGCATGCACGAAATTTTATGCCTCAGTGTCGAGTATACATAGCATCACCTCCCTCTATTTTTTACAACTCTTCTGAATTTATACGATGGGAAAGTATGGTCTCTGTGGATATTCCGGCTTATGTGTTGAAAAATGTATTACGTAAGTATAAAGATGCCATTAGAGATGTAATAGTTCTAATCGGGAATGAGAAGACTACTTTACGTATTGTACGAGGAGATTGCTATGATTTGACACGTGGCTTATATTTTGCTCATCTTTCGTTAGAAGAGCCAAGCTTTGAGCTTTTATAAATTTGTTATGCAAATCACAGGTACGCACTTCAATTATTACCATGTTTGCCATCGTAAATTATGGTTGTTTGCTTCTGGTATTGGGATGGAACATACTTCCGATTTGGTTTATGAGGGGAAACTAATCCATGATACAAGCTATCGCCAACGTGCGGAACGCTATGAAGAAGTTGCGATAGATGGTATCAAAATAGACTATTATGACGCTCGGAATAAGGTTGTTCATGAGATAAAGAAATCGGATAGAATTGCTGATGCACATCGCTTGCAATTACTCTATTATTTATATGTATTGGAAAGAAATGGAATAGAAGGAGTAATGGGTATTTTGGAATATCCTCGTTTGCGTAAACGGGAGGAAGTTTATTTGAATGATTTCGAAAGGGAAAAGATACGACATATTACTTTGGATATAATGCGAATTATTTCTGATGAAGTTTGTCCTCCTCTCATTAGTTCCGGGATATGTAAGAATTGTAGTTATTGTGATTTCTGCTTTGCGGGAGATGTCTTATAATATTTGATGCAGGATTAAAATAAGGAGTGACATGAAAAAGAGTTTTTACTTATTCAATCCGGGAAAGTTAACGCGCAAAGACAACTCTTTGTGTTTTCAACCGATAGAAGAAGACGAAAAAGGCGTGGAACAATATGGTGCTCCTCGTTATATCCCGGTAGAGACAGTGGAAGAAATGTTTGTTTTTGGCTCTTTGCGTGCTAATAGTAGCCTCTACAACTTTTTAGGGCAACAGAATATCTGTGTTCATTTCTTCGATTATTACGAAAATTATACCGGCTCTTTCATGCCTCGCGATTCTCTGTTGTCCGGAAAAATGCTTTTAGCACAAGTGAAAGCTTTTCAGAAGAAACAACATCGTCTTCGATTGGCACGTCGTTTCATTAATGGAGCCACGTTCAATATGCAAAAGAATTTAGCTTATTATCATACACGAGGTAAAGACTTGGAACTACCTATGAAGTTGATGGAAGAATATGCTACTCATTTGGAAGACGCGAAAACAGTGGAGGAAATCATGGGAATGGAAGGTAATATCCGTCAGGCATATTATGATACTTTCAATGTTATTATCCGTGATTTTGAAATGGGAAAACGCACAAAACGTCCTCCGCAAAATGAGGTGAATGCATTGATTTCTTTTGGTAATATGATGTGTTATACTCAGTGCTTAAAATCTATTCACCAAACACAATTGAATCCTACTATTAGTTTTTTACATGCCCCGGGTGAGCGACGTTATTCTTTATGTCTTGACCTTTCAGAGATTTTCAAACCTATATTGGTAGACCGTACTATTTTTAAGGTACTCAACAAAGGAATGATACAAGAAAAGCATTTTGAACATCAATTGAATAAATGTGTATTGAATCCCGTGGGTAAAAAAATCTTCGTTCAAGCTTTTGAGGAACGTTTGAACGAAACGATTAAGCATAGGAAATTAGGGCGCTCTGTCAGTTATAAGTATTTAATACGTCTAGAATGTTATAAATTAGCAAAAGATTTATTGGGGATAGAAGAGTACGAACCTTTCAAAATGTATTGGTAATGTATGTGATTGTTGTTTATGACGTTAGTGAAAAGCGTGTTGCCAAAATGTTGAAGCTATGTCGTCGATACTTCAATTGGATACAAAATTCTGTTTTCGAAGGAGAGATATCAGATGTGAAGCTAATAGAGTTTAAGGCTTCTGCGTCTCATCTTATGAATAGTGAGGAAGACAGTATTATTATCTTTTCCTCTCGCCAACATCGATGGCTAGAGAAAGAAATCATAGGTCGCGAGAAAGCGTCTATAGAAAATTTCTTGTGATTAGTTCTGTGTCGAAGTTTTTTTTGAAGAATCTTATACTTCAAAAGTTCTCGCATAGAAGTATCTTAAATGCTCTGTTACAGCATTCTGAGGAAGTTGTCGATTCACCGTACTTTTTATATGATTACACATCGACAACTTTATTCTTGTTACTTTCGTGATTAAAATGTCTTGTAGTACTTTCCTGTTTATTATTTTCGTTGTATTTTTACAGCTCTTAATCGTACCTTAGTGGAATTCAAATATGCTGCGGTAATACCATCATCAAACGCGAGAGTGACTCTTAATCGTACCTTAGTGGAATTCAAATGATGGCAGATGGCACAGAAAAGGAAGTCGAACAAATCTCTTAATCGTACCTTAGTGGAATTCAAATACGCATCTACTATCGCGATAGTGGCAAAGCCTGCTGCTCTTAATCGTACCTTAGTGGAATTCAAATGTCGGCAATCCTTTGCGACCTCCCAAATATCGGAACTCTTAATCGTACCTTAGTGGAATTCAAATGAAATTGGGCGTCAATCTCGGTAATTCCATCGAATCTCTTAATCGTACCTTAGTGGAATTCAAATCTCCCGACAACCAAATTACGTGGTACGTGAGTTCCCTCTTAATCGTACCTTAGTGGAATTCAAATGATGCTGTTTGCGCGATTGCATCTTGCGCTGACGCACTCTTAATCGTACCTTAGTGGAATTCAAATGACGGTAAGCGTGCTATCGTTGAGCCGTGGAATGCTCTTAATCGTACCTTAGTGGAATTCAAATCGAAGAGCCTTTGCTATTTTTTCATCGTCAGCGTTCTCTCTTAATCGTACCTTAGTGGAATTCAAATCGTATCTCTTACCTTATCAGATAAAATCATTGCTTTTCTCTTAATCGTACCTTAGTGGAATTCAAATCCGCTCGGAGCGATGATAGCCCTTTCTCGTTACTTCCCTCTTAATCGTACCTTAGTGGAATTCAAATCCGAAGTATCGGGGTATGCCGGGTCCGCCGCTAACGTCTCTTAATCGTACCTTAGTGGAATTCAAATTCGCGGAACGCGCGCAACATACATCTGCGTAATATAACTCTTAATCGTACCTTAGTGGAATTCAAATTGAAAAGCAAAGAATTTTACAGAACGCCTACGGGTGCTCTTAATCGTACCTTAGTGGAATTCAAATAATTAAAGTGTTATATTTTAACGATTAAACAATATGACTCTTAATCGTACCTTAGTGGAATTCAAATTGATTGAAGACTGTACTGTTTGGCGCGACAGGCTCCTCTTAATCGTACCTTAGTGGAATTCAAATTACCCATCGGCGGCTTGTTATCATGCTGATATAATCTCTTAATCGTACCTTAGTGGAATTCAAATCCAAGCTCGATATTTTCTATCTCGCGGCGTGTGTGCCTCTTAATCGTACCTTAGTGGAATTCAAATCATGGTCGAAATCGGCGAAAGCTTCCGCTTTGCGCTCTTAATCGTACCTTAGTGGAATTCAAATCAAACAAGGGGCAATCGTGGTTTGAAACAAATTTTCTCTTAATCGTACCTTAGTGGAATTCAAATTACAGGGAAAATGCTTGCAGATGCGAAATATCATCTACTCTTAATCGTACCTTAGTGGAATTCAAATAATGGAATGGTGCTAACAGGAGTAAAAAGTGAAATTCTCTTAATCGTACCTTAGTGGAATTCAAATAGGGAACATCAATAAACTTCAGTACATCAACTTGGACTCTTAATCGTACCTTAGTGGAATTCAAATCGCCTCAACATTTAATATAGAAGCTATTTTCTTAATACTCTTAATCGTACCTTAGTGGAATTCAAATATGTATCAGTTGGGTATGACCTTGCTTGAGCGCAACCTCTTAATCGTACCTTAGTGGAATTCAAATACAAACGGGCATGCCGGGTTTGTGATTATGTCTCTTCTCTTAATCGTACCTTAGTGGAATTCAAATGAAGGGAAGTGTTATGGAATATCAACAGACAAATATCTCTTAATCGTACCTTAGTGGAATTCAAATCTCCACAGGTCGGCGAGTATCATAAAGAAAACGCCGCTCTTAATCGTACCTTAGTGGAATTCAAATTTCCTTTACGCTCCGAAGAAAATGGTGCGCTTCATCCTCTTAATCGTACCTTAGTGGAATTCAAATCATATACTTTTATCTCCAAAGCGGAATATGGTCTGTCTCTTAATCGTACCTTAGTGGAATTCAAATAAGCTTCGACTTTAACGTTGTCGTATGCGTACACTACTCTTAATCGTACCTTAGTGGAATTCAAATATATAAGTGTTTAACCTTGTTTCGGAGTGTTCGGACTCTTAATCGTACCTTAGTGGAATTCAAATCTCACCAACTAACTCTTTCCCACCAAACAGCCAGACTCTTAATCGTACCTTAGTGGAATTCAAATCGTTATTGAAGTCCTTTTCATAAGACTTAATCAAATCTCTTAATCGTACCTTAGTGGAATTCAAATGACACACTGCCTTTTTTATACGTATATCTCCCTTCGCTCTTAATCGTACCTTAGTGGAATTCAAATTATTTCAAAACCTTCTAA
>JBGXXU010000064.1:0-23003 GCA_041814865.1 Phocaeicola sp.
ACGCAAGTTGATAGCATCATGTTGCTATCGCGATAAGAACATGTTGCTATCGCGATGACAACAGCGTCAAAGAATGTTAACATCATAATCGCATCGAGAGGGCATTGTGGAGGTGTTTCTCTTGCATCAAAAAAGCGAATTTTCGAAACTTTTTCGGACCGGGAAATCATTGCGCAGCAACCAAATTTCGTACCGAAATCCACGCTCGACATTGTATATTTATGCAGTGAAAAGGTGTGTTTCTGTATATTTATGCAATGGCGCATTTTGCTTTGACATCGTTCTATCTTTTTCGGAGACCGGTTGAACCCCCCAAACAGGCGGAGCGGCTTCTTTTTTTGTCGGCTCGACACCTTGCCTGCTTGTATCCGTAAATCCCATTTATATAGGAGTCTATTGTTGGGCTGTAATGAGAAACGCCGTATATTTGTACGTTAAAACAGAAAACGGAATATACAACGTATGAAGAATATACGCAACTTCTGCATCATTGCACATATCGACCACGGAAAGTCCACGCTGGCAGACCGACTTTTGGAATTTACCCAAACGATAAAGGTCACGGAAGGACAGATGCTCGACGATATGGACTTGGAAAAAGAACGTGGTATCACCATCAAAAGCCACGCCATACAAATGGAATACAACTATAAGGGAGAAAAATACATACTCAACCTCATAGATACGCCGGGACACGTGGATTTCTCTTACGAAGTTTCCCGTTCGATTGCTGCGTGCGAAGGTGCCATCCTCGTGGTGGATGCCTCGCAAGGTGTGCAGGCGCAAACGATTTCCAACCTTTATATGGCATTGGAACACGACCTCGAAATAGTTCCCGTGCTGAACAAATGCGATATGGCAAGTGCCATGCCGGAAGAAGTGGAAGACGAAATCATAGATTTGCTCGGCTGTAAACGCGAAGATATCATACGCGCTTCGGGCAAGACAGGCATGGGCGTGGAAGATATACTTCAAGCCGTCATCGAGCGTATACCCGCACCGAAAGGCGATGAGGAAGCACCGTTGCAAGCCTTGATTTTCGATTCTGTATTCAACTCGTTTCGCGGTATCATCGCTTATTTCAAAGTAGTAAACGGCGTGATACGCACGGGCGACAAAGTGAAGTTTTTCAATACCGGCAAAGAATACGACGCCGACGAAGTGGGCGTTCTCAAAATGGACATGGTGCCGCGCAAAGAATTGCGTACGGGCGATGTAGGTTACATTATTTCGGGCATCAAAACATCGAAGGAAGTGAAGGTGGGCGACACTATCACGCATATCTCTCGCCCTTGCGACAGTGCAATAGATGGTTTTGAAGAAGTCAAGCCGATGGTCTTCGCAGGCTTGTATCCCATCGAAGCGGAAGACTACGAAAACCTTCGCGCCTCGCTCGAAAAGTTACAACTGAACGATGCCTCTTTGACATTTCAGCCGGAGTCTTCTTTGGCACTCGGTTTCGGTTTCCGTTGTGGTTTCTTAGGACTTTTGCACATGGAAATCGTACAGGAACGTTTGGACCGCGAGTTCGATATGAACGTGATAACGACTGTTCCCAACGTTTCCTATATGGTGTACGACAAACAGGGCGGTGTACAGGAAGTACACAATCCCGGCGGCATGCCCGATATTACACTCATAGACCATATCGAAGAACCTTTTATAGATGCTTCCATTATTACCACGACAGATTATATAGGTCCTATCATGACGCTCTGTTTGGGTAAACGCGGAGAGTTGGTGCGTCAGGATTATATTTCGGGCAATCGTGTGGAGATACATTATAAGATGCCTTTGGGCGAAATCGTGATAGATTTTTACGACCGTCTGAAGAGCATTTCCAAAGGATATGCTTCGTTCGATTATCATCACGCGGGCTTCCGTCCTTCTAAACTTATCAAGTTGGACATTCTTCTGAACGGCGAACCGGTGGATGCGCTTTCTACATTGACACACGTGGACAATGCTTACGATTTGGGACGACGTATGTGCGAGAAACTGAAAGAACTGATACCTCGTCAGCAATTCGAGATAGCAATACAGGCTGCCATCGGGGCAAAGATTATAGCTCGCGAGACAATAAAAGCTGTACGAAAGGATGTGACAGCCAAGTGTTACGGCGGTGATGTGAGTCGTAAACGCAAGTTGCTCGAAAAACAGAAAAAAGGAAAGAAGCGCATGAAGCAAATCGGTACGGTGGAAGTACCGCAGAAAGCTTTCCTTGCAGTACTCAAATTGGATTAAGAAAAACGGAAGCGGTATTGCCGATGCAGGCGATACCGCTTCCGTTTTATATGAAGTTGCTGCTTGTCGTTACTTCAGAGCCTCTTCTATTCGAGAAATCATTCCATCCGTTTGGGGATAGCCAAAGCAGGCGATGAGTTTTCCATCCTTGCCGAAGAGATAGGTACGAGGGATGTATTTGTCGGCAAAGAACGTATAAACCTCGCGCGTGGGGTCGGGGTAAAGAGGGAAGAGGAATTTTTTCTTTTTGTTGTATTCCTTGAGTTCTTCTTCCGTGTGTTCGCGTCCGATGACCAGCAAACGAAAATCGGGATTGTCCTTGAAACGAGGATACAACTCGGAATTGATATGTGCCAATTCGCCTTGACAGGGACCGCACCATGTGGCAAAGAGTACTATCAGTGTGACTTTTCCGGTCAAGTCCGAAGTGGATATGTCTCCATATTGTTTGGAGCGGAGTGTGAATTGCGGCAGGTCGTCGCCTATTTTCAGTTTTTCGGTATAATCTTCTTGTGCATGCGCGTTGGTGCAGAGCAACAGTGCCATACATACCAGTCCCAATGTGCGTAGTGTTCTTTTCATCTTTTTCTGTTTTATGGTTCTCGAACAAAAATATGTTTTTTGCGATACCGTACCAATTGTTGGTCTTTGTTTTTTCTATTTGTGCCCCCCCGACGTTCTTTCGTACGGAGGTAGGGTTAGAGGGCTTTGCCGGCTTTGTTCGGTGTATACCATATTATACAGGAGAAAAAGAATGATATTTTTTGATTGGACTTTCACAAAAAAGCCTGCGAATGCTTGTGTAAACGAGAAACTACCTCTATATTTGCATCGCATTTCACGAAAGTGGTGCTGTGCAAGGAAGTTTGGGTGAGTGGCTGAAACCACCAGTTTGCTAAACTGACGTACGGGTAACCGTACCGGGGGTTCGAATCCCCCAGCTTCCGCCAAAACGTAGAGTAAGTTCGGTCGCTGTAAGACGAGAGTTTTACAGCGACCGTATCTTTTTTCTCTTCTCGCCTGGCATGGCGATGGCAATAAAACAAAACCGGCTTCCTCGCCTGGAAACCGGTTTTGTCGTTTACCATAAGATTTATCCTGAAAAATCTCTTGACAAATAGATGATTCTATCTTCTATTCGTATGGACATTGACAACAGAACTTATTAAATCCTTTTCCCGAACATCACTGTCAGGGAAAAGTGCTTGTTATCCTGAAATCTTTTTACCATTTGGGTTCTGTCGTGTCAATCTTGGTTTTAATTGTCTTTCTCTAAATCCCCGTTTCCTAAGTTCTCACTCGAGAGAACGGTTCTTACAACTTTATCTCTAAATGAAAAAAATCAATCGTTTTTCCTCTGATGTATGAAAATCAAGTGCTGTTTTAGTGTGTTTTTCTTCGTTAGTTTAGCATCTATATCATTAGTGTGTTATTTTCTTCTTTCGTTTGTTCGCTTTCTCTTGTATCTGTCGGAGCTTGTCGAGACTGTTCTTCATCGCGTTTGCTGTTGGGCAAAAGTTTTTTTATTTCCAATCTCACCATCTCCTTGATGGTATCCAAGAGTTGTAGTCGCTCATCAAGAAACCGGATGTTTTTATCTTTTTTCCATTTTTGCAGTATGTTGCGCTGCTGTTTCTTCATAGCACAAAGTTAGAGGGTAGAGAGAAGAGATGCCATTGCTGAAATTTTCAAAAAAGTGGCTAAATCTTTCGTTTTACCATGAAATATAACTTGCAAAAATTTACACGTATATGTGTTAAGTTATTGAAAATTAGCGATAACTCACTGACATTTTTTTTGCATCAGGATGCAAGATGCTTTTTCCTTGTGAGAAACTCATTTTGTTTGACTTGCCTTTTTCAAGGCTTCCGTAAAAGTAGTTGTGAAACGCAATAAACTTTGGAAAATTTATGAAAATAGAAGAATAGTTGTATATTTGCTTCGGAGCAGCTTCTGAGTAGTATTTGATTTCCTTTTTCAAATCGGATAACAGAATGCTCTTGCCGAAAACTATTGATACACACAACATATACCGCTTTGTAAAAGGGGCACTTTCTTTAGATAATCCGAATTTAACTTAGAGATTTTCCTGTTCATGTGCAGGATGATTTATGAAAAATATATGGCACCAATGAGAAAACTTATAGGTACAACTGTTCTTTTTTCCCTCTTATTTGTTTCTTGCAGCAAAGAAACTCCCACTTTCACGTCCGAAGAACGCAAAACCATCGATAGCATTGTCCATAAGGTACATTCGATAGATTCTCTCGCCCTGTTGCAAAAAGGTTTTGAGCAGAAAGGAGATAAGTTAGGGAGTATCGTAGCTTTGCGAGAGTGGGGTAAAAAGCTGCGCAGTGAGAGTCGTTTCGACGAGGCATTGCATATACATAGCAAAGGCTTGCGTCAGGCAGAAGCTGTGAATGATACGCTGGAGTGGATACCGGCACTCAATAATATCGGAACGAATTATCGTCGTTTGGGTGTTTGGGAAGTTGCAGAAGAATACCATTATCGTGCTTGGAAGATGAGCGAAGAATTCTCCGACACATCGACGGTAAACAAAAAACATCGCGTAGTTTCGCTCAACGGTTTGGGCAATATCTATCTCACCATAGGCAATTACAGGCGTGCAGACAGTATCCTGCGCTTGGCTTTGGCAGGAGAAGAAGAGTTGGGTAGCCATTTGGGACAAGCCATCAACTATGCCAATCTCGGCAGTGTTCTCGAACATCGGGGACAAACGGATTCGGCTTGGGTTTATTATCGCAAATCGATGGAACTGAATGAAAAGGCAAACAACAATCTTGGTAAGGCACTTTGTCATATTTATTTTGGTTCGCTTCACGAAAAAGCAAAAGAGTATGAAAAGGCGACGGCAGAGTATCAAACGGCTTATGCTCTCATGAAAAACTTGAAAGACGATTGGCATGCTTTGAATTCGCTCATCGCTTTGGCTGGTATCAATTATGCCACGAACAACGATGGCAAGGTATTGTATTACTTGAAAGAAGCAAAGGCTTTGGCAGAACAAATCAAATCTCCCGAACATTTGGCTGAAATCTATACCTTATATTATAAGTTTCACAAACGAAGAGGAGATTATCGGCAAGCATTGGCATGCCATGAAGAAGCGACAGCATTTCAAGCCGGCGTAATAGATATGGAGAAAGTAAATCGTTTTCAGAATACCAGTTTAAGTATCGAGCGTGGCTGGCAGACAGAGCAAATGAACCGTGCACGGCAAAAGCTGGAGCAAGAACAGATGCTTAGATATGTCAGTTATTGGGTTTTCGCTTTGGTATTAGTCTTTATGTTGTTGCTGATTTCCCTGATGTACTACATCCAGCGTATCCGCTCTCAAAACTATCGTGTATTGAAGCGGTTGAGCAATGTACGCGAGACTTTTTTTACCAATATCACACACGAATTCCGTACGCCGCTTACGCTTATTCTAGGGTTAAGTCATGAGATGGCGAAGGATGAAAAGAATCCGGTGACAGTGCAGGAAAAAGCAGAAGTGATAGAACGGCAAGGAGGAAATTTGTTGGCACTCATCAATCAATTGTTGGATATCTCGAAAATACAATCTGCGATAGGCGACCCGGATTGGCGGAGCGGTAATATCGTAGCTTATATAGATATGATAGTGGAGAGCTATCGCGACTATGCTCAAAGCAAAGGAATAAACTTGCAGTTTTTCTCGAAAGAAGAGATAGAAATGGACTTTGTTCCCGACTATGTAAACAAGGTAATCAACAATCTGCTTTCTAATTCTTTCAAGTTTACGCCCGAGTACGGTAAGATAAGTGTCACGGTATGGCGCGAGGAAAACAACTTGTTGTTGGATGTGGCAGATACGGGAATAGGTATTCCGCAAGACTGTCTTGAGCATTTGTTCGAGCCTTTCTATCGAGCAGGCAATAGTTGCCAAATTATAGGCTCCGGCGTAGGACTGGCTTTGGTTAAGCAGATTGTTGATGTAATAGGAGGTTCCATTACGGTAGAGAGTGTGATGGGAAAAGGTACGACATTTCATGTCTGTGTACCTGTTCGTCATGGCGAAAAGAAATATGCAGCCGTGAAACTCGAAGAGAGTAAAAATACGCCATTGCTTCTCGAGGAAAAATCGACACAAAGAGATGACACACTTGCGGATAATGAAAATGGCAATAAACGACGAATACTCATTATCGAAGATAATGGGGATGTTGCGAAGTACATCGGTGCGCAATTGACAAACGATTATGATATCGCTTTCGCCATAAATGGTAACGAAGGTTTGGAAAAAGCCATCGAAACAGTTCCCGATTTGATTATTACAGACTTGATGATGCCGGGCATGGATGGTATCGAAGTTTGTCGCAGAGTGAGAAGCAACGACGTCACCAATCATATTCCTATCGTGATTCTGACTGCCAAGATAACGGAAGCAGACCGCATCAAAGGTTTGGAAGCAGGTGCGGATGCTTATCTGACGAAACCTTTTAGCTGTGACGAATTGCGTATCTGGATAGAGCGACTGTTGGAACAGCGTCGGCAATTGCGCGAGAAATACATGCAAACGATAGAGAGCGAAGCGGAAGAAGATGAGTTGAACGAAGCTGACAAACGTTTCCTGACGAAATTGGCAGACCATATTTATATCTTGGTGGAGGGTAATCAAAACATCGAAGTATCGGCTATCGCTTCTCACATGTGTATGAGTTATAGTCAGTTCAATAGAAAGATGACAGCTTTGACCGGTTATACGCCATTGGGATATATTCAACGTGTGAAGATAAAGAAAGCACAAAAGATGCTTCAAACCAATCCGGAATTGAGCTTCAGAGAAGTATCCGAACAGTGCGGTTTTTCCGATTACTCCAATTTCGTACGGTCTTTCAAGAATGTATGTGGCATGACACCCAAACAATTTGTGAAAGGAGAGACTCTATAGCAATGAGTCGGGAGTTATGCCTTGTTTCGAATAGTGGTGATAAAGAATAAATAAGACGAAACACGGGAAACAGAAGCCCCGTTCTGCTACACACGAGCAGAACGGGGCTTTTTCTGTACAATCGGAAGCTGCGTTATTTGTTTGCTTTTTCTTCTTCGTTGTCGTACCACTCCAAGTAAGACTGTGTATAATTGCGTCCCGACTGAAGCAAATCTTTTTTGCGGTCGTCGGATAGTCCGAAATCGATGGCTTTGATATCAAACGTATCTATGTATATGGTGCGTTGCCAGTCGTCGCTGTGCAAGTGGCGGTCGTTTTGTACATTCATCAGTGCGTTTATCATTGCAAATGTATACTCGAAGAAATCATCGATGTTTCTGCGTGGTAGTTCTGCTCCATCTCTGAACATGACCAGTTTTTCTTTGCCATCCAACTTGAAACCCAATGTTTCTTTGTTGTACACATAGTCTGCGCGTTTGCGTTTCTGTTGCTTCATCTCTTCGTTGATGCCGGCGTAGTATTGTGTACGTACCAAGTTCTTGCGTACATAGCGTGTTCGGTCGAATACTTTTACCGGATAGTTGTTGAGTACAGCACCGTCTACATACACATCTTTTCTATTGTTGCGTATGGCTCTGAAAAAAAGCGGTATCGACATGGAGATGCGTGCAGCTTCGGCTATGCTCATTTCCGGAGTGTGCTCGGCAGAGAAAATTTCGGAAAACCCTGTAGAGATATTTGTCCCGATGAGATAGATGTCTTTGAATGAGGATTTGCTGTTACGCATGGCTGCAAACTCTGCAAATGTGGTTTCGCTTTTGCCTGTTTTTCTTTTGATGAGCTCGCCTATCCATTCGCGAAAAAAGTCGCCCTTGTACCAGCCATATTCCTTCACGAGTCTCTGCACATCTCGGAGAATTCCCCAAGAACTGTCCAAGAAGTTCTTGAAATCCAATTCCCACATGATTTTTCTGATTTCTTCCGGCGTGTAATTCAGCCCAACGAGTACTGCCATTATGGCACCGACAGAAGTTCCTGCCGCACGTTTGATTTGCGGTAAAATGTTACGCTCTTGTAAGACTTCGAGTGCCCCTACGTAGGCAATTCCTTTGACACCGCCTCCTTCGAATACGAGGTTCTTGAAAAAGTAATTCATATATCGCGTTTTAATGGTTAGTTTTCTCCTTGTGTGCACAACATGTCGTGTGTTTCCCGAATGTGTATCCCGAAAGTTTCGCCTCGTTGGTTTTTCTTAGGAAAGATAAGATTTCTTTTGGAAACCGGCAAATTGTATATTTTTTTTGTTCGAAACTTTTCCTTTCTGATGCGATTATGATGTTAACATTCTTTGACGCTGTTGTCATCGCGATAGCAACATGTTCTTATCGCGATAGCAACATGATGCTATCGACTTGACAACATGTTGTTATCAAATCGGCTATATGTATATAATTTGAAGGGGTGAGTTTTTGAGTTGACGAGGTACGAGTAGAATACTCTTTCTCCTATATAATAAGGAGTGGAAACGTATCTTTTTCCGTGCTTTCGTACACCTTTTTTCGCCCCATATGT
Source organism: Phocaeicola sp. (assembly GCA_041814865.1). Taxonomy (GTDB): domain Bacteria; phylum Bacteroidota; class Bacteroidia; order Bacteroidales; family Bacteroidaceae; genus Phocaeicola. Next base: position 8,753 of record JBGXXU010000064.1, read on the forward strand.
AAACCATTTTGAGAGCGTTCTGTTGTTGATATTCTTTTGAGCGTCGCGCAAGTTGATGCGTGTGTCACGTATCAAATCCGTTTGCGCAACACATTTTTTTGCGCAAGCAAACACGACAAAAAAGTGATGGCACAGATATAATTGCCAAGCTCTCTTTCTTTTGCCGTACAACGGACTGCGTCTTCTCCTGTTAATCAACAAAACGTTCGTATATAGAAAGTTTTCCTCCTCTGTCTTCCTCGTATACAAGAAAATATACGTACATTTGCGAGATTTTTAGAAGAAATTTATTATTACACAATTTTATGATTAACCCAATTGTTAAGACTATCGAGCTTGGAGATGGCAGAACCATCACACTCGAAACGGGAAAGCTGGCAAAACAGGCAGATGGTGCTGTGATGCTACGCATGGGTAATACCATGTTGCTGGCTACTGTTTGTGCGGCAAAAGATGCAGTTCCCGGTACAGATTTCATGCCCCTTCAGGTAGAGTACAAAGAAAAATATGCGGCTTTCGGACGCTACCCGGGTGGCTTTACAAAACGCGAAGGAAAGGCTTCGGACTATGAAATTCTCACTTGTCGTCTTGTAGACAGAGCGTTGCGTCCGCTTTTCCCCGACAATTATCATGCTGAAGTATTTGTTACCATCAATCTTTATTCTGCCGATGGCGTGGATATGCCCGATGCTTTGGCAGGTCTTGCGGCTTCTGCGGCTTTGGCTGTTTCGGACATTCCGTTCAATGGTCCTATCTCCGAAGTACGTGTGGTTCGTATTGATGGTCAATTCAAAATAAATCCGACTTTCGAAGAACTCGAGCGTGCAGATATGGATATCATCGTGGCGGCTACCGCCGAAAACATCATGATGGTGGAAGGCGAAATGGACGAAGTATCCGAACAAGACCTTCTCGAAGCCATGAAGTTTGCACACGATGCCATCAAAGTACACTGCCGGGCGCAGATGGAGCTGATGGAAGCAGTCGGAAAAACCGTTAAGAGAGAATACTGCCACGAGGAAAACGACGAAGAATTGCGTCAGGCAGTTCGTAATGCTTGCTACGCCAAGGCTTATGCTGTGGCACAATCGGGCAATAACAACAAACACGAACGTGGCAACGCTTTCGAAGCTATCAAAGAAGAATTCAAAGCACAATATACTGAAGAAGAACTTGCTGAAAAGGGTGCACTCATCGACCGCTATTATCACGATGTGGAAAAAGAAGCGATGCGTCGTTGTATCCTCGACGAAGGCAAACGTTTGGACGGACGTACCACAACGGAAATTCGCCCTATTTGGTGCGAAACTTCTCCGCTTCCCGGTCCCCATGGTTCTTCTATCTTCACACGTGGAGAAACCCAGTCATTGAGCACCGTGACGCTCGGTACGAAACTGGACGAGAAACTTATCGACGACGTACTCGACCAACGCAAGGAACGTTTCCTTTTGCATTACAACTTCCCCCCGTTCTCTACGGGCGAAGCGCGTCCACAACGTGGTGTGGGACGTCGTGAAATAGGACACGGCAACCTCGCTTGGCGTGCTTTGAAGGGACAAATTCCTGCGGACTATCCTTATTGCGTACGTATTGTTTCGGATATTTTGGAGTCTAACGGCTCTTCTTCTATGGCAACGGTTTGTGCCGGTACGTTGGCGTTGATGGATGCCGGTGTACCTATCAGAGGTGCGGTTTCGGGTATTGCCATGGGATTGATTAAAAACGCCGGTGAAGAAAAGTTTGCCGTACTTTCCGATATCTTGGGCGACGAAGACCATCTCGGCGATATGGACTTCAAAGTGACAGGTACAAGCAAAGGTATCACGGCTACGCAAATGGATATCAAATGTGACGGTTTGACTTACGACATCCTCGAACAAGCACTTTTGCAAGCTAAACAAGGTCGCGAACACATACTCGGCAAAATCCTTGAATGTATGCCTGAACCTCGTGCGGAACTCAAACCGCATGCTCCGCGCATCGAAACTATGATTATTCCTAAAGAATTTATCGGTGCGGTGATAGGTCCCGGTGGTAAGATTATTCAGGGAATACAAGAGGATAGCGGTGCTACTGTGACTATCGAAGAAGTAGCCGGAGTAGGACGCATTGAAGTTTCGGGTACGAACAAACAATCCATAGATATAGCTTTGAGCAAAATCAAAGCCATTGTGGCTGTTCCCGAAGTAGGAGAGGTTTACAAAGGAAAAGTTCGCTCGGTGATGCCTTATGGTGTATTCGTGGAGTTCCTTCCCGGTAAAGACGGTTTGTTGCATATCTCGGAAGTAGACTGGCAACGTTTTGACACCATCGAAGCTACAGGTCTTAAAGAAGGCGACGAAATAGAAATCAAGTTGTTGGATATAGACCCGAAGACAGGCAAATTCAAGCTTTCTCGCAAAGTCTTGTTGCCTAAACCCGAAGGCTACACACAACCTGAACGTCCTCGCCGTCAGCCTCGCGAAGAAAAGTAATCGACACTTCGATTGAAAAAATAAACCTCCATGCTACGAAAGTGCATGGAGGTTTTTCATATCCTCGCAATTGCTGGTGTATAAAACAAGCTCGCCTGCCACAGAAATGTGGCAGGCGAGCCTATAGATATTATTGTATATTTATTTACGCTTTTACACGACCTTGGTAAGAACCGTCGCGCGTGTCTATTTCCACGATTTCGTCTTGATTGATGAAAAGGGGAACACGTACTTCCGCACCGGTTTCGAGTGTTGCAGGTTTCAGCGTGTTTGTTGCGGTGTCTCCTTTGAGACCCGGCTCTGTATAAGTAACGCGAAGATGAACTTTTACCGGCAATTCAGCAAAGAGAATAGTTTCGGTAGAAGCATCTGAAACAACTTCCACTATCATCTCTTCTTTCAAGAAGTTTACGCCTTCTATCAAATCTTTTGAGATGGGCACTTGTTCGAAAGTCTCTTGGTTCATGAAGATGTATTCTTCTCCTTCCTTATAAAGATATTGATAGGGACGGCGTTCCACACGTACGTCTTCGAGCTTTTCTCCGATGTTGAAGCGACGCTCCAATACGTAGCCATCCACAACGTCTTTCAATTTTGTGCGCATGAAAGTATTGCCTTTGCCCGGCTTTACGTGGAGAAAGTCGATACAGAAATAAAGCTTGCCGTCCATACGGATAGCTGTTCCGATTTTGATGTCTTGTGCATTAATCATACTTGATATTTTATTTTTATGTTTTGAGGATTATTTACTTACGAAAGTTCGTGCAAAAGTAAACTAATTCATGAAAAAGCACAAAAGAAACTCCCAAAAATGAATTGACTGTTTGGATATTAGAAAAAAGTCCATAACTTTGCAAGCCGTAACAGAAAGCGAATAACAATAATATAAAGTATATACTGCAATGAAAAGAACTTATCAACCTTCTAACAGAAAAAGAAGAAACAAACACGGTTTCCGTGAGAGAATGGCTACCGCTAATGGTCGTCGCGTTTTGGCGTCACGCCGCGCAAAAGGTCGTAAGAAATTGACTGTTTCAGACGAGTATTGCGGAAAGAAAGCATAAGCTTTTCTTTTACACTAAAGAGTTTCCGCCGATAAAGCATGACGATGTTTTATCGGCGGAAACTTTTTATGTTTGGTAGCTTGTGTAAAAGCTGTTTGTGCAGACAAACAAAAAAGCCAATCTTTCGTGAGGGAGATTGGCTTTTTTATAAGGTATGTAGCAATTTCTTTTGCTTGTTGTTTGTGTTTCTTACACTTTAGAGGATTCGCTGAGAATGCTCAGTGCTTTTTCCAAAATAGTGGTATCGTCGAGAACTACTATGCCACCATCGGGACCCGGTTCTATGTGAATACCGGCACTACTGCCTTCTTTGAAGTTTTGTCCACCAAAAAAATTGCGTACTGTATCTGCTGTTAAACCGAGCTCATCGGCAATGCGGTGCATGCTGCCATCGGGTAAAGAGTCTTTGATGCGTCTTAGCTCGTTGAATGAAATGGTTTTGCTCATGGTGTTTCCTCCTATGTATTTGGTTTATGTTAATTGTATCACAGAATAATAAAGTAAAAGTTTACTATTACAATGATGCAAGCATTGTTCCAATGCCTTACAAACTTACCTACTAATCCCTACAAAAGCAAGTAAAATGCTTAAAAAAACAACTCCGTCGTGGCAAAAAAAGAAAACTTGTACAGAAGTATTTTTTGCAGGAAGAGTTGGTGCGGTTTCCGTATGTTTATGCAATGCCCGATGTCTATTCCTGTGTTGCGAGCATTCGTTACGGCATGTTTTTTTCGGTCCGAAACAGCCTCGAAAAGTCATGTTCTCAAGGAAAGAAAACGCGTCTACAATGCCTTCTCGATGCGATTATGATGTTACCATTCTTTGACGCTGTTGTCATCGCGATAGCAACATGTTCTTATCGCGATAGCAACATGATGCTATCAACTTGACAACATGTTGTTATCAAATCGGTAATATATTGCCAATTTGAAGAGACGAGTTTATGATGAATTGAGGAGTTATGAGAAGGGCGTATATTGATGTAGAAAACCTGATGGTTTGCCGACGTGTAAAATCTCTCCTTTTTTCCTATATATAATAAGGTATAGTGGGTGCCGGGAAGAAGTCGGCAAAAATGCCTTTCGATGTCTTTTGTTGATTACCGGAAATTGCATGGCGAAATAATGGTGCTCGTTTATTGCGTTCCACGATATATTTCGGTACTTTTGCTATAAAATTAGACATATTCATGTTCTCGGACGATAAGAATATAGATAACATAGAGAGTTTGTTCAAGGAGATAAAGAATTACGTGCTGTTGCAACGCGATTATTTCAAGCTCGATTTGGTGGAGAAACTCTCTATCTTGGTATCTGCGCTGGTTGTGGCAGTCTTGCTCATGGCTTTCGTCACGATAGGGCTTTTTTATCTTTCTTTTTCTGTTGTCTATGCACTCGAACCTCTTATCGGTAGCCTTACGGGGAGTTATGCCGTTGTGGGAGGGCTGTTCTTCTTGTTGGCTGTGATAGTATATGTCTTGCGCAAACCTTTGATAATCGCACCTCTCATCAATTTTTTAGGTAAACTCTTTTTACAAGACGAACAATCTTAAATGATAGACACTGCAACCTATTCCCGTCGTCGGATAGCGGAGATGAAAAGACAAAAACGCGAAGAGCTCCGACAGTCCAAGGAAAAACTTGCTGCCATGGCAAAGACCATCCTTGAACCTCGCAGTACGTATGAAAAAGCAGACAAAATATCTACTTATATACAGGCGGGCATCGCTTTGTACGATGGTGTTTGCATGGGGGCAAAGTTGCTGGCTCGTTTGCGACGCTTTTTCGGTCGAGAAAAATAAAACACTTAATCCTAACCATAATAAGTTTAATATGAAGAAATCTATTCTGACACTTGCTGCCTCGCTTTTTGTTGCAGGCGCATTTGCGCAGTCGCCGTTGTGGATGCGACACAGCGCAATTTCTCCGGATGGTACACTCATCGCTTTTACTTATAAAGGCGATGTCTACACTGTCCCCACCCAAGGAGGACGTGCACAACAAATCACTACGCACGAAGCTTATGATACCAATCCCGTATGGAGTCCCGACAGTAAACAGATAGCTTTTGCTTCTGCTCGCGAGGGAAGCATGGACATCTATTTGGTCAATCGTGACGGTGGTATCCCCAAAAGATTGACCACACATACAAACAATGAAGTCCCCATTGTATTCAAAGACAAAACGCATATCCTGTTTGCCACTTCGCAACCTGTGGATGCCAAATCGACGATTTTCCCCGGTCGGATGTCGCAGGTGTTCCAAGTAAGCACGGAAGGCGGACGTCCCGAATTGTTTGCCGGCATTACAATGGAAGATATCAGTGTGAGCAAAGACGGTAAACGTGTACTTTATCACGACGTGAAAGGATACGAGGATGCCTGGCGCAAACATCACACTTCTTCTGTCACACGCGATATTTGGATGTACGACATAGCATCGAAAGCATATACCCAAATCACGAAGGCTTCCGTCGAAGACCGCAATCCGGTATGGAGTGCAGACGGCAATTCGTTCTATTACTTGAGCGAGAAAAGCGGTTCGTTCAATGTGCATAAGTGCGATTTGAGCGGAAAGAACGATGTGCAACTCACCAAACTGACGAAAAATCCCGTTCGTTTCCTCTCGATGGCAGACAATGGTACGTTATGCTTCGGCTATGACGGAGAAATATACACGATGAAAGAAGGAGAATCTCCCAAGAAAGTCAATATCCAAATCATCACAGACCAACGCGAAAGAGAGTTGATAAGACAAACACGCACAATGGGAGCAACAGAAATAGCACTGGCTCCTTCGGGCAAGGAAGTAGCTTTCGTGTTGCGTGGCGATGTCTTTGTGACTTCCACCGAATACACCACAACCAAGCAGATTACCAATACGCCGCAGCAAGAACGCAGCATACAGTTTTCGCCCGATGGCAGAAGTATCGTTTATGCTTCCGAACGCAATGGTATTTGGCAGATTTATCAAACATCCATCGTATCTAAAGACGAAAAGAACTTCACATACAGTACAGAGTTGAAAGAAGAACGTCTGACACAAAGCAAGGTGACTTCTTTCCAACCTAAATACAGCCCCGACGGTAAAGAAGTGGCTTTCCTCGAAGACCGCACCAATTTGCGCGTGCTGAACCTGAAGTCGAAAGAAGTACGTACCGTATTGGACGGAAAATACAATTACTCTTATGTCGACGGTGACCAGTGGTTCGAATGGAGCCCGGATAGCCGTTGGTTGTTGTCCGGTTATATCGGTATCGGCGGTTGGAACAATGATGATGTGGCTTTGGTAAAAGCCGATGGCAAAGAAGTACACAACCTGACGCAAAGCGGATACACCGATGGACCTGCAAAATGGGTACTTGGCGGTAAGGCTATCATTTGGTCGAGCGACAGAAGCGGTTATCGCAGTCACGGTAGCTGGGGCGCACAACGCGACATCTATATCATGTTCTTCGACTTGGAAGCATACGAACGCTTCCGCATGAATAAGGAAGATTTGGCTCTGGCAGAAGAAGCAGATAAGGAAAAAGCCAAAGAAAAAGAGAAGAAAGACGCTGAAGACAAGAAGAAAGCAGCTAAAGATGCCAAGAAAACAGACGATAAGAAAGAAACCAAGAAAGACGAAGGTGTTAAACCTTTGAAATTCGATTTGGAAAACCGTAAAGAACGCATCATACGTCTGACAGGCAATTCTTCTTTCTTGGGCGATGCATGGTTGACACCGAAAGGCGATAAACTCTATTACCAAGCAAGTTTCGAAGGTGGATACGACCTTTGGGTGAGAGATTTCAAAGATTTCAGTGTGAAAATTGCTTTGAAAGGTAGCGGAGCAGGTTCATTGCATCCCGATGCCAAAGGCGAAAATCTCTTCCTTTGCTCCAACGGTGGCATCAAGAAAATAGAAATAGCAAAGGGTAGCAGTAAACCTATTCCTTTTGACCTTGTTTTCGATTATCGTCCTGCGCAGGAGAGAGAGTATATGTTCGACCACGTATGGCAACAAGTACAAGACAAGTTCTACGTATCGGATATTCACGGTGTAGACTGGGCATATTATAAGAAGACTTACAAGAAGTTCTTACCGCATATCAACAACAATCACGATTTTGCCGTATTGTTGAGCGAAATGCTCGGCGAGTTGAACGGTTCGCATACGGGAGCACGTTACTATGCCGGCGGACCTTACTTGCGTACCGCTACGTTGGGTGTCATCTATGATAACGAATACAAAGGCGAAGGACTTAAGATTGCGGAAGTCTTGAAAGGTGGTCCGTTTGCTGTCAAGGAAACAGGTGTAACTGATGGTTGTGTCATCGAGAAAATTGATGGTGTGAAAATAGAAAAAGGTGTGGACTACTTCCCCATGCTCGAAGGAAAAGTGGGCAAGAAACTCTTGCTCTCCATCTATAATCCTGCAACGGACAAACGTTTCACCACGACTATCAAAGCTATTGGTGCCGGCGAAGAGTATAACTTGATGTACAAACGCTGGGTAGACAGAAACAAAGAGATGGTGAAGAAACTCTCCAATGGTCGTGTGGCTTATGTGCATGTACAAGGTATGAACAGTTCCAGCTTCCGTACCGTATATAGCGAGTTGTTGAGCGATGAGAATCGTCAGAAAGAAGCTGTTATCGTGGATACTCGTCACAATGGCGGTGGATGGTTGCACGACGACCTTATCACATTGTTGACAGGAAAAGAATATCAACAGTTTGTTCCCAGAGGCAAGTATATAGGTAGCGACCCGTTCAATAAATGGTTGCGTCCGTCTTGCGTACTCGTTTGCGAAAACAATTACAGCAACGCACACGGTTTCCCATGGATATACAAAGAACTCAAGGTGGGTAAACTTATCGGTGCCCCCGTGCCGGGTACGATGACCGCTGTATGGTGGGAAAGTCAAATAGATCCGAGTATTGTGTTCGGTATTCCTCAAGTAGGATGTATGGATATGAGAGGTAATTATATGGAGAACGTACAACTCATGCCCGATATCGAAGTCTACAACAAACCCGAACGCGTATTGCAGGGTTACGATGACCAATTGGAGCGTGCCGTGCAGGAAATGCTCAAGGTGGCAGACAGCAATAAACTGCCCAAACGTCCGGTGAAGTAACTTGAGATTGCTGAAATTAAATGATACAATGCCGAAAAGTCGTAAGATTTTTCGGCATTGTATTTTGTAGAATATGCTTGTTGAGACTTTTTAAGCGGTGCTTGTTCAACAACTTGGAAAAACCTCTAAAAAAAGAATAGTATTTTTGCATACATATTCAGTTTTAATTTATTTTTGTCCTCATAAGAATCCATGATTAACAACCGTTCTTTCTCTTGTGAGAAAGGCAAATAAAAATTGCTACAATGAAAAAACTGATTTGTACATTGTTATTTATAGCTTTTGTGACAAAGGCTTGGGCGCAAGAATCGGAAGTATTGAAATTGCAAGGCGAAGTTCGTGCCGATTATCTGCGTGAGTATATTGACGGTAAACATATTAAGTCTGGAAGCGGATTACAAGGGCAGTATTTGAACTTGCGTTTGGATGGAAAGCTGAACGACTCTTTCTCTTACTCATTTCGTCATAGATTGAACAAGCTGGGGGCAGGAACTTCTTTCTTTAATGCCACAGACTGGGTTTATCTTACTTATAAACCCTCAGACCGTTGGGCTTTTTCGGCAGGAAAACAAGTCGTAGCTATCGGAGGATATGAATATGACCGTGCTCCTATCGACCTTTATTTTTGCTCGGAGTATTGGAACAATATACCTTGTTATCAGTTTGGCGGTAGTGTGAGTTATACCATGCCTTCGGGAAAAGACCAATTGACATTGCAAGTTTGTCAAAGTCCTTTTGACACACCCGATACAGACATGTATGCTGTGAATTTGTTGTGGAGCGGTAATCATGGATTTTGGAATACGCTTTCTTCCGTCAATCTTATAGAAATCTATCCGGGAGAATTTATAACCTATCTTACGCTTGGCAATCGTTTTGACTTCGGCAAAGTAGCGATTGAATTGGATTGGATGAACCGTGCTACACGTCATCAGGGATTTTTCTTCAAAGACAACTCTGTGATGGGTGAAATCACTTGGAATGTTTCTTCTAAACTTCGTCTTTTGGGTAAAGCTACTTACGACCTGAACAGAACAAATACAGTTGGAGATTTTTGTGTGCTTCCGGGTACGGAACTTACTCGTGTGGGAGCTGGTTTCGAATACTTCCCTTTGCGCAATGGTAGCAATATGGTTCGTTTACACGGTACCTGTAGTTATGCGTGGGGTAAAAACTCTAATCCCGCTGGCACTATGCAACCCAAACAAATGTTGGTAAACGTGGGGCTTACATGGAAAGTAAACTTATTATCATTGAAACACTAATAAATAACCTTATGAAAAAGAACTCCAAAAGCCTCTTCGGATGGTTGCCAAAGGGGATTCCCTGTTTGATTGTTGTATTTGGTCTTTTCGCTTATATAGGCTCAGTGATGGGAGTGCCCAATATGCTGAACACTATAATGAAAACAGCTCATGACTTGCTATTGAATACCGTATTTTACTTGATGGCAATCTGTGTTATCACGGGGGCACTCGGAAAAATCTTTGTAGAGTTTGGTGTGGTGAGCTTGTTGGAAAGAATACTCCGTCCATTGATGGGACCGTTGTTCAACTTGCCGGGTGTGGCATCACTCGGTGCGGTGATGACTTTCCTTTCGGACAACCCTGCTATTATTTCTCTTGCTCAAGACAAGCGTTTCAGCAGTTACTTTAAGAAATATCAGTTTATTTCTCTTACCAACTTCGGTACTGCTTTCGGTATGGGATTGCTGGTGATTGTTTTTATGATAGGACAAGGTTTTGGTACTGCGGCATTCATCGGTTTGGCTGGTGCTGTCGTAGGTTGTATAGTTTCTACTCGATTGATGCAACGTTTCGTTATAAAATCATATCCTCAATATGCAGAGGAATGTGCTTGTGAAGAAGTCTTCGAACAGGAGAAGAGAAGCGACGAAGAAGAAAAATCTCTTTTCTTGCGTATTTTGGATGCTTTACTCGATGGTGGTAAAACAGGGGTAGATGTTGGGTTGGCTATCATACCCGGTGTTTTGGTAATTTCTACGCTTGTGATGATGCTTACTTTCGGTGCTTCTGCAGAAGGTTATACAGGTGCGGCATATCAAGGAATAGAATTGCTTCCTTGGTTGGCAAGTAAGGTGGACTTCCTATTTCACTGGCTGTTTGGTTTTGAAGACCCACATTTGGTAGCATTTCCTATTACTGCTCTCGGAGCGGTGGGCGCAGCTTTGAGTTTAGTGCCGAGCTTCTTGAAAGAAGGCTGGATAGATGGTAATGCCATTGCTGTGTTTACTGCTATCGGTATGTGTTGGAGTGGTTATTTGAGTACGCACACAGCCATGCTCGACTCTCTCGGTTATCGTCAATTGACCTCTAAAGCCATTACGGCGCATACTATCGGAGGACTTGTGGCTGCTATTACGGCACACTGGTTGTATATGCTGTTCCAATTGTTCTGATAAAAATTGGCAGACATAAAAAAGAGCGGCTGAACCACATGGTTCAGCCGCTCTTTTTTATTGATACGGTTTGAGTGCTTTACAGCTTGCTGAGGAAACGTTCTCTGTCTACGATGAAACGTTCGTGGCATCCTTCTCCTATGAGTGTTTCGCCATCGTATGCCACGACTTTGAAAGTCAGTTTCCGCCCTTCGACGTGTGTCAATGTAGCTGTTGCCGTTATTTTCTTGCCTATGCCCGATGCTGCTATGTGTGTGCTTTGCATGGATATACCTACGGTGGTATTGCCTTCGGGTAGATGCTGTGCCACTGCGTTCATGGCGGCATTTTCCATCAAGGCTATCATGGCAGGGGTGGCAAATACTTTCATGTCTCCGGAGCCTAAACTGAGGGCTGTGTTTTCTGTTGCCACGATGGTGGTGGCAGTGTATGTCAGACCTGTTTCCATAATGTGATGCTATGTAAAGGGGTTACTTAACTTTTGTGCGATAGTATTCTGCTCGGTTGATGATGTCGTATACAAAATTGTAAGTTACAGTGCCTCGGAAATAACCGTTTTTGCATACGGGGTCTTGATAATACTCCGGCTGACTCTTCAACAAGATAAATTCTGCCACATGATGGTCCCAAAGGTATTTGTTCTTACCATATTTTTCTGCCAAAGCCATGGCATCGAGGATGTGTCCTTCGCCGGAATTGTAAGAAGCCAATACGAATTTGCTTTGTTCGCTTACCGGAGTGACGTTTCTGAAGATGCGTTGCAAGCGTGCAATGTACCTGACGGATGCTTTGATGCTTTGTTCGGGGTCTTTTTCCTGACCTGCGGGGACACCCATATTGCGGGCTGTGGCAGGCATCAATTGCATCAGTCCTACCGCTCCTGCCCATGAAACGACGTTGGGATTGAAGTTGGATTCCGCATAAGCCAGCGAAGCCAACAATTGCCAGTCCCAGCCTATTTCCGAAGCGTATTTTCTGAAGAGGTCGTCGAATGGAGATATTTGTCCGTCTTGAATAGAGTAAATAGGAGAGTGGATGATGCCTTTGTTCATCCTGAAGTAGCGTTGAATACCCGATTTGACGGTAGCCTTACTGGTTTTCCGGTTGTGCCATTCGTTGATGAAACGCAGTAATTGCGGATTGTCCGTACGTACTGCCCAGGCTGTCCGTTGTCCGAAGGTGATTTCGAGGTCGCTGTTCAGTCCGGAGAGATAGGTTTGATTGACCAAAGCATAGTCTTTATCGCTCAGCAGAAAAGGTATTTTTCCTTTTGCCACTTGTTCCATGGCATTTTCCATTGTCAGGCTGTCTTTTCTCAAACGGTGTATGCGTATGCCTTCGCCCAACTCTTTGTTCAGGCTTTGCAGACGGTCCATGTGTTTACCCGGATAAGCATATACGTCTTTCCCGATTAAGTCTGTTGCCCGCAATGCCATCTGTTTTCCGCTTTTTTGTACGATGACTTGGTAGTTGATGTGTTCTTCGTCGCAGAAAACCACTTGTTTTTTGCGCTCGTTGGTGATGGTGAGGTTGTAAGCTATGAGGTCTCCTTCGTTGTTGCACAAACGGCGTATCATGTCGTCTTCGTCTTTGGCTATCTTCAGCCTGAGTTTTACGCCCAACGAGCGAGCAAGTTCTTTTGCCAAATCGTATTGATAACCCATGTTTTGTCCACGATACACGAAGTAAGATGTCGGGTCGTTGAGTGTCCAAACGGTGAGTTCTCCTCTTTGGCGTATAGCCATGATTTCCGTGCTGTCGTTGTCCGACGAAGCCTGTGTATTGTGTCCGTTGCGATGGCATGCCAACAGGCAGCAACCAATGAAGAGGAGAAGGAGTTGTTTCATCTTCCTACTATTTTTTCGATATACATCTTTAGTATGTCTATGGCTTTGTGGTTGTGTCCGCCTTGTGGGATAATCAAGTCGGCAAGTCGTTTGGCAGGTTCTATAAATTCGAGGTGCATGGGTTTCAACACTCTGATGTAGCGTTCCATGACTGCTTCTGCCGTGCGTCCGCGTTCTACCACGTCGCGCTGTATTACTCTTATCAATCTTTCATCGGGGTCGGCATCTACGAAGATGCGTAAGTCCATCAGTTTGCACAGTTTTTTGTCGCTGAGTGCCAAGATACCTTCGATGATGACGACTTCGCACGGCTCCACGTGTATGGTTTCCGGCTGACGAGTACAAGTGAGGTAGGAGTAGATGGGCTGTTCGATGGCTTCTCCTTTGCGGAGCATGCTCACGTGTTTCGACAACAATTCCCAATCGAAAGCATTCGGATGGTCGAAGTTGATGTTTTGTCTGTCTTCCACCGGCACGTGACTGCTGTCTTTGTAATAAGAATCCAGTGGTAACAAGGCTACGTCTTTTTGTGGCAAACTTTTTACGATTTCTTTTACGACAGTTGTTTTTCCGGAGCCTGTACCTCCTGCAATTCCTATGATTATCATGTCGGAGAATGAATTATTTCTATATTTTTGCAATAGACAAAAGTACAATTTTATAGAAAACAAACAAGTATGATAAAGCACATTGTGATGTTCAAGTTGAAAGACAGTCTTTCAGTTGACGAGAAAAGAGTTTGCATGGAGCAGTTCAAGGCTGCCATAGAGTCACTTCCTCAAACCATAGATTTCATTCGCTTTATTCGTGTGGGTTTCAATGTCAATCCCGACGAAACGTGGGACATCTGTTTGGATAGCGAATTCGATTCGCTCGAAGATGTGAAGCGTTATGCCGTTCATCCTGCGCATGTGGCTGCGGCTTCTTTGTTGAAAGATGTCAGAGAAAGTCGTGCTTGTGTAGACTTCGAGTTTTGACGCGACACACTTGTCAAGATATATTATGAGAGGCTTATGTATCGAGAGATATGTAAGTCTCTTTTTTGTTTTCCGATATGCTTTCTTTCCGACGAGAAGCAGACACTGCATAAATATACACTTCCCCTTGTAACTCATCAACTCAAAAACTTAGAACTTCAAATTGGCAACATGTTGCCGATTTGATAACAACATGTACGCAAGTTGATAGCATCATGTTGCTATCGCGATAAGAACATGTTGCTATCGCGATGACAACAGCGTCATGTTGTTATCAAATTGGCAACATGTTGCCAATTTGAAGTTCTAAGTTTATGAGTTGATGAGTTACAAGGCGAAGTGTATATTTA
>JBGXXU010000065.1:0-18776 GCA_041814865.1 Phocaeicola sp.
AAGTCCTCTTCGCTCGCTCCCATCTTCTTTGCCATATCCAAAGCAGTGGAAGACATCATACCTGTTTTTTTGTTTGTGTCGCGATGCTTTTGTGCTTCGGCAGGAGCTTCAGAGGCAACGCTCATCATCATAGCCATCATACGTTGCGGAGCAGACTTGGACTGTTCTATTTCATGCGCTTTCGTCAAGCTGTCTTTCGATACTCCTGCAAGCTGACAGATAAATTCGTCTGTTGCCATTGCCGGGTTGGCAATCAATCTGCCAACCAACTCACGCGCAGGCTCCAAATAACGTTTGGTGAATACCGCACGTTGTTTCAAGACAGTTTCGCCCACACGACCTCGCAACTTGTCCAACGCATAAAGACTGTAAGCTATCGGGTCGGTACTCATGGCAAACACACTGCTGCGAATGCGCTCGTCTTCGTAAGGTACGCCCATGGTATAGAGTTGTCCTGTGATTTTCTCTGTAGCCAATTCTTCCGCAAAATTTTCTATCCGCAGGATGTCTTCTTCCGTGTAAGCTTTTCCTCGTATGCTGTCGAGTTCCAATTCTCGATGAATGCCCACACGCATAGTTGCTTCCTTTACAGCCAGCGAAGCTTTTTGTATAGCCGCATCATTGCGTTTTTCTGCTCCCAAAAGCTGATTGTAAATCTTGATTTTCTCAGCCAAATCGCGATACATGCCACGAACATTACTTTCGAGGAAAGGTGGTGTCAGATAAGACTGAAGACCGGCGTACGAACGACGCTTCGCAATGATACCTTCTCCCACATTGCCGATGGTATATACGTAGAAGTGCGGCAATACACCGACCAGACGGTCGGGCCAATCGCCGTGTCCCAAAGCCACTTGTTTCTTAGGCGTAAACTCCAGGCTTCCGTGTGTTCCGAAGTGTACAAGTGCATCTGCCTTGAAAGCAAATTGAGTCCAGAGGTAAGAAGCTATATAAGGATGAGGAGGCGCAGCGTCCGTACCATGCACTATCTTGAAAGAATTGTCGCCGGAACCTGCCGCAGGTTGCGGCAGCAACACGATGTTGCCGAGTTGCAAGCGTGCCACACCGAGTTTGCCGTCGGGAGTACTCATATAATTGCCGGGAAATTCTCCGTTCAATGCCACCACTTCGGCATATTTCTCGGGGCGCAGTGCCTTTTTCACCCATGCTTCGTATTCAGTTTTCGAAACCAAAGCAGGAGAACCCTCGCGCATGAATGTTTCCAAAGCACCTTCCGCATAACCGCCAAAGATGGCACCGTGTTTTTGTATCATCTGTTCCAACTCACGAGCAGAAGCAGGCAAATTGTCTACCCGATAGCCTTCCTTTCTCATTTGTACCAACAGATTGTAAAGCGAAGGAGCTACTTCCATACCACCTGCCGTAAGGGCACTTTGTCCGGGACCCTTGAAATAATAGATGGCTACACGCTTTTCGCTGTTGGGTTTCTTCTTCAAGGCAATGTAGTTGTTCACACATTGCACGAAAGTTTCCAAGCGTTCGGGGATGGTAGTGTTGTATTGCAGTCCTTCCCGGTCTTTGTAATTGCCGAAAAGCGCAAACGAACGCAAGCCTCCATCTATTTCCGGTGTCACAACACTTTGCGAGAGGAAACCTCCGCTCATACCCATTTTATCTTCTTCCCATTCTTCCACCAAACGATTTACGTTCAACGGACAGAAAAGAGGGATATTGGCTGTTTGAAGATACCGTACCACGAAATCGCCCAAGCGTCCATGTGCCATGTTGATGATGGCTGAAGGGCGTACAGAGTCTATGTGATGTCCGCGAATAAAGCCTTGCAACAAGCGAACGGGATACACCACACTGCCTGTTTCTTCCAGTTTTGCTATCAATTCGGCAGGTTCGCCCATGGCACCGGTAACAATAATACGAGGAGCATCTTCTTTCCACAAACCTTTACGACGAAGGTATTCGTGATAAGCGGCAACCGTATTGAAGCCTATTTCATCCTCTTTCTCCGCATGATAAATCATATCTTCTGCACGTTCCAACAAAGCTTCCGGTTCGTTCACCGAAATGATTTTCTTGTCGATGTGCTTGCGGACATAGTTCAGCATACTTCGATAATTCTGTCTGCCACCGTTGCCCAAGTATTTCCTCAGCGTATCCGCCTGAATAGAGTCCAGCGAAACGAATTTATTGTCGGGATTGGTGGCTGCTGTGGTCAGAATAGGTACACCTTTGTTTACGGCTGTTTGGATTTTTGCACGCTGTTCTTCGGTGATGCGCAAACCCATGCCGTTGATAAACACCATGTCGTACTGTGTGAGCTTGTCAAGTTCTTCCGTACTCAGTTCACTGATTTTGATAAAAGAGTTGTCATTGGCTTTGAGAATGCGTCCCAAACTGATGGCTTGGTAATGTACAAAAGCCACTTTGGTAGAGCTGAACCAGATATTCCAAGCTGTCCAAGCCAACAGTACAACCAGTGCACTGCCGACAAGTGTAAATAGCCATTTCTTTTTCATTGGTTTTATTCGGGATTATAGATTAAACATGTCGGCGAGATTGATGGCAAGCGTGCCTATCAGACTGGTGCCTTTTTGCGGTAATTGCAGATTGCTTTCCGATGCCTTGTCTTTGTAATTGAAAAGATTATCGATGCCTATCGAAGCAGAGATGCCTCGCGGTAACTGTACACCGGCATTCAGTACACAAAGAAAACGCGGGGCGTATGTAGTTTGCGTGAAGCTGTTGTCGGTTTTGAACACATACGTTGTCAGTTTCGAAGCCCATTGTCCGTTGAGCGAGAGTGTAGCTTTGACTTTGCCGATTTGTCGGTTATACATCGTGCTGAAAGTGAAACTGTGCGGACGTGTGTACGACGTGTTTTTGCCTTTCACTTCCTGATAATCCTTGACATAAGCGTAAGAGCCACTCAATGTGAAACGTCGGGAAGGACTCCATTTGCAAATGAATTCCAAGCCTCGTGTTCTCGATTTTTCAGAATTGACATAAGTCAAATCGTTGCTGCCGTCCATGCGCACAAGTACGATTTGGTCTTTGAAACGATAGCGGAAATACGACAGCGAGCAATTGAACTTACCAAAGGTGTATTCTGCCGAAACGGAGTATTGACGGCTTCGTTCGGGACGCAATTCGGAATTGCCATAAATCATGAAATAACCCAATCCGCCCATATCGTAAGCCTGATAAAGCTCTTTCAAGGTCGGCGAACGGAAGCCTTGCGAATAACCGGCACGCAACGCCAATCCCTCGAAAGGACGAAACAACAAGGAGATTTTGGGTGAAAAATTCCACTGGTATTTGCGATGATAGTCCGCGCGGACGCCGAGTGTCACGTTCAGCACATCGCTCGGTGTCCAGTCTTCTTGTATGTAGAGCGAGCCCATACCCACAGACGCATCGGCACTATCTTTCATCATGTAGTGTTTCAGGTATTCGTGGTTGTATTCCGCACCCGTACTGAAGGTGTGTTTTGCACCGATGTAAGAATAAGTGAGTTTTGCTGTTTGTGTGCGGTTTCGGTAGTCTGTGCGCACACGCTTTACCATATAATAGTCTTTATCCTTTTTATAATTGTCGAAGATATAGCTCAACCCCAACTCTTGCTTGCTCGTTGGGAGATATTTGACTTTTCCGCTCAACGTGTAATCGGCAAAAATGTTGCGAAACACCTGATAGTCCCGCTTGTCGTGATAGTTGTAGTAATAGGTTCCCTTTACTTCCGCGCTGAGTTTGTCCGTGAAAGAATAGCCCAATTTCTGCGTGAAGTTCCATATCTTTCCACCGTAGATAGTCGTTGCCGCATTGTTCTCGAGTGTTTGTATCTCGGTGCCGTCGGGTGCGATAGTCGTCACGATTTTTCCCGACGGGTCTTCCACCGAATAAGTACGGCGCACTCTGTGCGTAAGACTTGTGAACGTACTGTACTTGCTCTTCTTGATACCTGCCGAAGCCGTGTAAGTCTCGCCGTATTGTCCTGCGAAGCGTGCACTGATGTTTCCGGTAAACGGACGATTGGCTTTTTTCGTGATGATGTTGATGACACCGCCCAAAGCGTTCGACCCGTAAATGGTCGACTGTGCGCCTTTCACCACTTCGATACGTTCTATCTCATTGACATCAAAACGTGTAAAATCGACATTACCGCTCGAGCCTTCGCCCGATACGCGTTCGCCGTCTATGAGAAACAGTACATAGTCGCCGTTCACACCCTGATATTTCATCGTCGGCATCTGGCTCATGAAGTTGTAGCCTATTTGCAGACCGGGCAATTCGTATTGCAGCAGAGTTTCAAAATTTGCAGGATTCAATGCCTGAATTTCTTTCTGTGTGATAAGACGTGTTTCCACAGGAATATCTTTCAACGGTTTCTCGAGTGGAGACCCGGTCACCACGACCTCCAGCAATTCGTTGTTGCTGGGCTGTAAGCAGATGCGCAAGGGTGTTCGGGTGTTTTCGTCGGCTTTCACTATGACGTCTTGTGGCAAGTAACCGATGAAAGATACGCGCAGTTTCACGTCTGTTGTTGAACGCAGTTTGATGAGGAATTCCCCCTTTGCATTGGTTCCTGCGCCGATGGTCGTACCCACTACGGCAACCGATGCTCCTGTGAGCGGCTCGTTTTTCTCGTCCAAAACAATGCCTTTGATAACTCGTTCTTCTATATCATCGATAGCAAAAACGGTGGTCGTCGAAACCACCGTTTGCAGAAGAAAGAAAAGAAGAAGTGCTCTTTTCATATCTGTGTATCTTTCCGTATTTATTTACCGAAGTATTTGTATGCGAATTGTACGTGTCTTTTCTCACCGCCTTTACCCGTATTGTTCGTGAAGAGCAGTTTGGCATAACTTCCATCTTTGAAACGAGCCACGTAGACTTTTTTCGTGAATGTGAAAGTGGGAGGCATGCCTTTGCTTGTTATCCAACCGCTCAATACAGGATTGACAGTGGCTTTGGAAGCAAAACCTATTTTGGATTGCATCATCCCTTTCATATCGGTGTAGATTTTGTTTTCCACTTCCTTGTCTGCCGTGAAACCGCTTGTAGGAATACTGATTTCTTTTTCGAGATTGGTTTCTTCCGTCATCAAAGCAGAACCGCCGTTCGTGCGTATGTCATAATAGTGAATGGCGATGTGCCAGTCTATTTTGATGTCCGAAGGACTGCCTTGTGCCGGCGTGGTGCTGACAATCTTTCCGGTATTCGTGTCTATATAGTTCCATGCACTGAAGTCGCGAAGTGTTTGTGTTTCTCCGGTTTTCAGATTGATATAAGTCCAGTTGGCATAATTGCTCGCGTCAATTTGCATTTCCTTTCCCACCACTACGGGTGCATCGTCATCTTTGCTGCAAGATGTAAAAACAAGCCCTGTGAGAGCCATGAGGAATAAATAGAATTTTGTTTTCATATCAAGATTTTTTATTGTAAATGGAATGTATTATCTCATTTGCAAAGGTAGACCGCCCCCGAAAGCACAACAATACCTAAAAATGATGATTTTTTAACGCATCGATACCCCGAAAAAGGGATGAGTGTCCGAGCAGACAAGATACGAAGAGAACACTCCTTTCCCCTATATAATATTAGGAGTAGAAATGCACTTTCAAACACCGTTCTACACCCCGTCGGAAAGTTGTCCAGATAAAAAAGTGGCTGTGTAGAAAAAGACTGTATTTTTGCAAGCAACTATTACCAAAGAAAAACCGACCATGAGCGAAGTAAAACCCATGAAAGAAGAAAGAATACGCAAGCCCGAATGGCTCAAAGTGAAACTGGGTGGCGGCGGCACATATACGGATACATTGCACTCCGTAGAAGGCAGGGGACTGAATACCATCTGCACCAGCGGACGTTGCCCCAATAAGGGCGAATGTTGGAGTGCAGGAACAGCCACGCTGATGATAGGCGGTGCCATTTGTACACGCGCCTGTCGTTTTTGCAACACGATGAGTCACCGCAATCCGCCTCCGCTCGACCCGGACGAACCGCAACGCGTGGCAGACAGTATCAAAGAGATGGGGTTGCGACATGCAGTCATCACAAGCGTAGACCGCGACGACTTGCCCGACTATGGCGCGGAACATTGGGTGCAAACCATCCAAGCCATACAGCGTACTACGCCCGAAGTCACGATAGAAGTACTCATCCCTGACTTCAATGGCGATTTGTCGCTTGTAGACCGCATCATCGCTCTGCGTCCCCACATTATATCGCACAACCTGGAAACCATACGCAGGCTTACACCCACAGTGCGCCACGTGGCAACCTACGATACCAGCATGCGCGTCCTTGCCCACATCGCGGCAAGCGGTATCCGCACCAAGACGGGTATCATGCTCGGACTTGGCGAAACGGAAGAAGAAGTATTGGAGTTGATGGACGACATCAGTCGTATAGGAGTAGCGGTACTCACCATCGGGCAGTATCTCCAGCCCACACGCAAGCACTTGCCCGTAGTGGAATACATCCATCCCAAACAATTTGCAAAACTGCGCATTCTGGGTTTGGAGAAAAAGATAGCACACATCGAAAGCGGTCCGCTGGTACGCTCCAGCTATCACGCAGAACGACACAAGTGAAAAAAGAGTTGCCGAGCCTACGACGTGAAAGCTCCCGGCACCGAAAAAGAAATATAAAAACCGTTCATAGCAAGGATAGTCTTGCTATGAACGGTTTTCTGTTATTCGTATCTGTTAAAGTGCTTACTCCGGAAGTTCGGGCGGCAAAGTATTTGCTATCGCTGCAAGTTCCCGGCTTTCGTACACGCAAAGTCCGGTTTTCTCCTCTTTGGAAAGATGAAGCATAACGCGGGCTACGGTTTTTGTTTCCATTGGCGTCATGTTTTTCAACAATCCGATGGCATTAAAACACCTTATGACCACCAGACCTATTTTCTCTGCCGAACGGTCGGTGTTTTTCCTGATGAGCATCGGCGGTCGTACAATAACAACACGACGAAAACCCAAATCGGAGATATCCTTTTCCAACCGACCTTTCATACGCATATAAAAGAAAGTAGAATCGGCTTTTGCATTCATCGAAGACACAAGAAAGAAGCAGGGCACTCCATTCTTGAAAGCATTTCTCGCAAAATCCAACTGATAAGTATAATCTATCTTCCATTGAGCCTCCTTGCTTCCTGCCGACTTCAATGTCGTACCCATACAGCTGAAAGCTACATCGCCCTGTATTTTCTCCGCCCAACTCTCCGGCTTTTCGAAATCTACCATATGCACAAACAACTTGGGGTGTTTGACTCCCATTTCTTTGCGAACAAAGACATGCACGGCGCTATACGCGTAGTCATTCAGCAAGGAATGTACCAAGTCTATTCCCGTAGCACCTGTGGCTCCGATAACCAATGCTTTCATATCTATAAAAAACAATGCCGGACCAAATAGCCCGGCATTTTCATGTTTGTAGCTAACGTTTACTTACTTCTTTTCAGCTTTTGCTTTGCAACAAGATTTGCTGCTGTCTGCTTTTGCGCATTTACCTGCTTCTGCTTTGTCGCAAGCTTTACCATCTTTGGCTGCCTTGCTCTTGCAACAAGATTTGCTGCTGTCTGCCTTTGCGCATTTGCCTGCTTCCGCTTTGTCGCAAGCTTTACCATCGGCTGCTTTGCTCTTGCAACAAGCCTTTGCTGCTTTAGCATCTTCTTTCGCCATCTTAGCGTCTGCCTTTGCTGCTTTAGCATCTTCTTTCGCCATCTTAGCGTCTGCCTTTGCCTGCTTCTTCAAGTCTTTTGCTTCCTTGGCAGCTTCTTTTGCTTCAGCTTGTACTTTTTTCGCTTCTTTCTTCAGTTGTTTAGCTTCTTTTTCTGCTGCTTTTGCTTCTTTCTTAGCTTCTTTAGCTACTTGTTCTGCTGTTTTTACGGTTTGTGCATTAGCAGAAAAACCGAATGCCGCCACAGCGAAAGCTGCACACAATAATAGTTTCTTCATCATAATGGTTAATTTTGAATATTGCTTAAGTTAATTGTTCGTGCGACGCGAAGTATATATTTTCACCGTCGTACAGTTGCAAATGTAAGAAGAAAAACCACTTTTGCTACTCCACTTGATACTTTTTTGCATTATTTACTTTCGTTTCTCTATTTCTTATGGTCAAAATTCTTCACTTCTTCTCTTCCGAAAGATATTCTCCTGCCATAATTAAAAAAACAGTCGATGGATAGCCTGTCGGACAGGCACCCATCGACCTCATTTCTCTTTGCCATCGGCGTAGAGAAATTACCCTGATTTATCGCCTTTCTACCTTTTGGCCGTTTTCAGAAGCGGGAGTTACAATAGTCACGGTATAACCAATGCGTGCAAAACTCTCTTTGAGTTTTTCCGGTGTCGTTTTATCGGCATCGTACTCTATGGTTACCGTTTGTTGCGCAACGTCTGTTGCAATTTTCTTGACACCTTTTGCGAAGCGAATCTCTTCTTTGATTTTCTTTTCGCAAGAGTGACAGTGCATCTCCGGCTGGGTTGTAAATACTATGGTTTTGATGTCTTTTGCAAAACCTGCGAGCGTCAGCATGCTCGCCAATCCGAGAACCAATAGTCTTTTCATATTATCAATCGTTTATATGTTAATGAATAAAGGATTAGTCCAATCAATGCTTTCTGAGATTCAGACGAACACCTGCGTAAAACATCGTGCCGTGTACGGGTCCCCATATCATCGTGGGGTCGAAGCGTTCGCTCCAAGGATTGTTACCATTGATTACGGCATTCTTTTGTTTGAAGTTGGTCAGATTTTCCACACCCACATAGATGGCACTGTGACGTAACCAACGAGTGACTTGAAGGTTCAACTGTTCGAAACCTTTATAGCGTTCGTCCCACGAGGGTTTACCGCTTGCGTCGGTGTAAGCCTTCGGCATGCGTCCGCCACCATTGAGCTGAAGCGTCGCATCTACCTGCCATTTGTGAGAGCGTGTTTTATACGAAGCCGTCACCAATCCTTTGTATTTGCCGGTAAGCGGGCGTTCCAGAAGTTGTCCGCCGTAAGTGGCTTTCGTGTCGTTCCAACGATAAGCCGCAGTCATCGTAAAATTGTCTGTCAACGGATAAGATGCTTCCAGTTGGAAAGTGTGCGAATACGAACGACCATTCAAATTGGTGATACGGAACTCTTCCGTATTGCTGTCCATGTCCAACAAAACCTGACGCGAGAATTTCGTATAATAGTATTCCGCATTCAACTTCAACGTACGTCCCAAGAACGGTATGTTGAAATCGGTACTCACACCTGCATTCCAAGCCCCTTCCTGTTCCAAGTCGTCTATCACCAGCTTGCGTCCGCTTGCCATCAAGTAATTGTATTGTCCTAATGCGAAGACCGTACGATAACCTTTACCACCCGATGCACGCAAAGTAAAGACTTCCGAAGGCATGAACTTGATATGTGCGCGAGGTGTGACGAATGTACCGTAAACATTGCTACGGTCTACACGCAAACCGCCCATCACCGTCAGTTTATCGCTCGGTGTAAAAGTATATTGCGCATAAGCCCCCAACACGCTTTCCTGTTGTACGGAAGGAATCAGAGCTTGTGTGGCATCGTGCGTCATGCGATAATCTTCGTTATAACGGTCGTAATTCCAACTCGTACCTACGGAAACCTGATGCGCTTTTGCCAAATGCGTTTCGAACATCAACGAAGCATATCCCGTCTTTTGTATCACATCGTACACCTTGCGACCGAAAGTTGCATCCTGGTCGTGGAATGTTCCCGACAGAATGAGCGCAATGTTTGTCTCTCTCGCATGATTGAGGATAAAAGCATTCTTGGCAAAGGCTTCGTAACGCTGTGTTTCGATGTTTATTCCGAACAGCGGTGCGCTTTGTGTGGTTGTGTGTGCGGTTTGTCCGCTTCTGCGAGTTTCTTTCAGGGCTTTGATACCGGCTTGTAAAATATAGTCGTCGTTCACGAAAGCCCAACGGTTCATCACATTGTATTGTCTGACTTTCGGTTTATCCAGAAAACCGTCGCCGTTGTCGTCGTGTTCGCCCCATGTATTTTCGTAATGCGTCAGCAGTGAGGTACTCAAGCGTTTGCTCAAGTGAATGTTGCCTTCCACATTGGCTTCTACGCGACTGTCATTGTCTCCGTACACATTGATATCCCATTGCGGATGGTCTTGCGGTTTCTTGAATTCCACATTGATTTGCCCCGTGATGGACTCATAGCCGTTCTTCACCGATGCGCTTCCTTTGGATACTTCGATGCTTTGCAACCATGTGCCGGGTACATACCCCAAACCGTAAGGAGCAGCCACGCCTCTGTATGCAGGAATGTTTTCGGTCAGCATCTGTACATAAGCTCCCGACAAACCGAGCATCTTGATTTGGCGTGCTCCCGTAGCCGCATCCGAATAACTGACGTCCACCGATGGGTTTGTGCTGAAACTCTCGCCGAGATTACAGCAAGCGGCACGCGTCAGTTCTTTCTGAGTGATTGCCACAGAGTTTGTCACACCTTTGATACGTCTGGTTCCGGCAACGTTTGCCGTCACCAGCACTTCGCCCAAAGCAAGGTCTTTGAGTACGATATTCAATTCGGAGGGTTGTTGTCCGATGGTGATGGTATCAGGAATGTGTCCCACATAACTTGCCACCAAACGGGAAACACGCGGATGTACCTCGAGCGTAAAATGTCCGTCGAGGTCTGTAACCACTCCCACCGACGTCCCCAGCCAAACAATGCTGGCTCCAATCAACGGTTCGCCCGATGAGTTGGTAACTGTTCCCTTCACTTGTGCGTGAACGGATACGACACAGCACATCAACATGCCGGTCAATAGTTTGTAAAATTTCATTTGAATTTGTCTTTTAGACGGAACCATCGACTGTTCTCATAGAGAGAATGCCGAAATTCCATGATTTACACTGAATGTTTCACGAAGCAAAAGTCTCGTTGCTTGCGAAAAAAGGATATACACAAGGGCAAACAGACCGAATAAGCCTGCAGCCGAATTGTGTGCCGTGTAAATCAAATCTGTAAGACGGTGATTTTTCGCAAATATGCCCTCGCCGTGAGCAATGGCGGAGAAGCAGGCATGTTTCTCGTCAAGATATCGGCTTCAGTCGCCGGTAAACTGCAAAACGAGACTGCGAAAAGCGTAAAGAGTATGGAAATCACCACCGGAGGCGGAAGATAGAAATCGTCCAACTGTACCGATGGAGAAAGTTTTTCTATGGATACCACCAGGCAAGTAGGATGTTCCGACTCGGCTCCGTCGGCTGTGGTGGTGTGCGAGTGCGGCTCGTCGTCCGTATGTGCTTCGGTAGACAAGCCCAAAGAAACAACGCCCGAATGCAAGCACTGCGTAACAAGTGCCCCTGCACCCCAATAAATAATCAGGGCGGAAAGCAAGGTCACAAATATACTTGCGGTAAATCGTTTCATTCGGAGTATTGATTCTTAATTCGCAGGCAAAGCTAAAGAGTTTTTTCGGCTTGACAAACAAAGAGATGAGGAAAGTCGCATCATTTCATCACAAACGCATCACGGCATCTTCGAATTTGTCTTTGTCGCCACGTGCTTTGTTGCGGATTTTGCTGCGATAGTTGTACACCGTCGCCAAAGAGTAACCCAAGAAGTGGGCGATTTGCGAAGCGTCCGTTATGCCCAAACGTATGAGGGCGAAGATGCGCAGCTCGGTGTTGAGAATTTCGTACGACTTGGGGATGATTTCGGCATCTTCGGTCAACAGTGCATTGAAATCGTCGATGAAATGCGGAAAGAGTTCCATGAACGAACGGTCGAACTCCGTATAGAAGTTCTTGCGTTCTTCTTTGAGAAACTGCTCGGACTTGATGACTTTGTACAGTTCGTCTATCTTCGAAGCCATTGCCAGCTTCTCCAACGAACGCCGATACTGTTCCAGTTTGTCTATATAGCTGACACATTTCTCCAAATAACGGGCGATGTAGACTTCCTTTATCTTTCCCGTCTGTTCGAGGTCGGCATTCAGGCGATTGAGTTTCTTGTTCGTGTAATAAAGGTTGCGACGCATGGCAGCCAGTTTCTTCATCCAATAATAAAAATAAGCCGCTGCCACGATAAAGAAAAAAGCCAATATACTGATGGCTATCAGCAGACGCTGTTCGAAAACCGTCTTCTGTTCGCGTTCCTGCGTATAGGCTTTGTCGATGATAGGAAATATCTTTGTGGCTTCCAGCGTACGCAAATGGGTATGGCAGGCGATGGCGTCTTGCATGGCACACGACAGATAACGGTATGCCCGCTCTATATCGCCGTCTTCGTAAATGAGGAAAGCCAGTTTTTGCAAAGCTGCGTATTCCCGTACTGCCATCTTGATGTCCGTGATGGCGGTGCGTGCCAAATAATAGATTTGGCGATGGCGTTCGCCCAAACTCTCGTAAGCTGCCTGATAAGTATAATAAAGGTATGCCTGGTTTTGCATGCCTGCCGTATTCACCGGCACAAGGTTGAGCAACTCTATCGCGTCCTTCGGCTTATGATACATTATCATCTTGTCGGCGGTGGAGATGTACTTCTCGGTATCGCTTTGCGAGTATTGCAGTATCGAGTCACGATAGGCATCCATCCGTGTCAGATAACGCTCCTTGTCCGTCACCGTATAGTCTGCCAACCAACCGTAGTAAGCACGAAAGGCACGATAGTAACTCCGTCGCAATTCGATGTCTTCCGGCGGTGCCGGAACTTGTTTCAAGGCTTCGAGGGCTTCGTTGTACATACCCATGATACCCATCACCATGGCACGCATTATCACTGCCTGCCAATTCTCCTTGTCGGGGTAAGCCTGTTTGTAAAAACGTTCGTGAAGATTGAGATAGTGGAGCGAGGAGTCTGCCTGAAAGTGCAGATAGGCATTTGCCAACTCGTAAGCACAAGCACTGCGCAAAGCATCGTTGTCGGCATGCAAGAGTTTATTTCGCAAGCGCGCCAACTCCGTTGCTTTCTCTTTTTGGTACACAGCCTTACGGGCTATTGTTTTGTCCAATTCCCGAAGTACGGCTTCCGTCTCCTTGTCGTAAGAGGCATACGTCGACGTCGAGAAAAGCAGAAATACCGCCAATAACCAATAACGTATCATACCCACAGCGTCTTGATTTCTTATTGCAAACTTACGCAAAAACTCCTTTATCCCTCTCGCTCCGTTGCCGAAAACTTGCCCTTTACTCCTTTCTCGTGTCATTTCCTCACTGTATAAATATGCAGAAAAAACCTCCGTTTCTGCATATTTATACAGAAACGGGCGTTTGTTTCGATACCGTAATCGGTCGCTGCGCAATGATTTTTCGGTCTGGAAAAACTCCGAAGACACTTGTTTTTGAAGAAAGAAAAACGCCTCTACAATGCCTTCTTGAGGCGATTATGATGTTAACATTCTTTGACGCTGTTGTCATCGCGATAGCAACATGTTCTTATCGCGATAGCAACATGATGCTATCAACTTGCGTACATGTTGTTATCAACTTGGCAACATGTTGCCAAGTTGAAGTTCTAAGTTTATGAGTTAACGAGATACAAGGGAATGTGCATATTTATGCAGTAACTGTTTATATAAGGGGCGAGTTTACAAATCCGCTGTCGCAACACTGTTTTTTTGCACAGATACCGAACTTGCAATGACTGCGACGGCTTCTTCCGACTTATTGCTTACCTTTACGCCCTGACTAAAACATAAAACGATACGAAATGAAAAGAAGTCTCCTTCTTACACTGCTGTCGGCAATGAGTTTGATGCCTGCCATCCACCTCTTTGCACAGCCCAAACAGCAAGCCGCACGCAAACTGCAAATAGCGGAATACATCATCAACGAGTTGTATGTAGACGATGTGAACGAGGACAAACTGGTGGAAGATGCCATCAACGGCATGTTGCAAAAACTCGACCCGCATTCCACATACGCCAATGCGGAAGAAGTGCGCAAACTGAACGAACCGCTGCAAGGGAATTTCGAAGGCATCGGCATACAGTTCAATATGGCTACGGATACGTTATTCGTGATACAAACCATCTCGGGCGGACCGTCGGAAAAAGCCGGCATACTGGCAGGCGATAAAATCATCATGGTCAACGATACACTTATCGCCGGCATCAAGATGAATACCGAAGACGTGATGCGACGCCTGCGTGGCAAGAAAGGAACGAAAGTCACGGTGAAAGTCTTGCGTCGCGGTGCAGAAGCCCTGATACCCGTCACCATCACACGCGACAAGATACCCATGTACAGTCTGGACGCCGCTTATATGATAGACCGCGAAGTGGGATATATCCGTATCAACCGTTTTGCAGCCACTACCGGAAAAGAAATGGCAGATGCGCTCACCAAATTGAAAGGCAAGGGCATGAAACGTCTGATACTCGACTTGCAAGGCAACGGAGGCGGATATATGAATACGGCAATAGATGTAGCCAACGAACTACTGAACCCGGACGAACTCATCGTCTACACGGAGGGACGCAAGAGTCCGCGACAAGAATTTCGTGTCAAAGGCAAGGGACTGTTCCGACAGGGCGAGATGGTGGTATTGGTAGACGAGTTTTCGGCTTCGGCAAGCGAAATCGTGGCAGGTGCCATACAGGACTGGGACAGAGGAACGGTGATAGGTCGCCGCACGTTCGGCAAAGGATTGGTGCAACGTCCCTTCGAGCTGCCCGACGGTTCGATGATACGTATTACCGTAGCCCGTTACTTCACACCGTCGGGACGCTTCATTCAACGTCCTTACGAGAGCAAAGACAGTTACGAGCGCGACCTCATCGACCGCTACAATCGTGGCGAAATGCTCAGCGCGGACAGCATACATTTCCCCGACTCACTTCGCCACACCACCTTGCGCAAGGGACGCACCGTGTACGGCGGCGGTGGCATCATGCCGGACTATTTCATCCCCGTCGATACCACGTATTATTCTCCTTATTATATAAAGCTGCGCAATGCGGGACTTATCAATCGTCTGACGGTAGAAGCCGTAGACCGCCATCGCGAGGAATGGAAAACCCGTTATACCACGTTCGAACAATTCAATCGTGAATTCCTCGTTACGGACGATATGTTGCAACGCATCATCGCTTTGGGCGAAGCGGAGAAAATAACCTTCAAAGAAAACGAATACAACACTTCCCTCCCCTTGCTCAAACAGCAAATCAAAGCACTCATCGCCCGCGACCTTTGGGACATGAGCGAGTACTTTCAAGTCATCAACACACTCAATCCCGCTTATCGCAAAGCGTTGGAAGTCTTGAAAGCAAAGACATAAAAACGAGACGGAATACTCTTCGTCATCGAACAAAACAAAATCGCCTGCCGTGCAAAAGCTCGGCAGGCGATTTTCATCTATGTAAAAAGAAATTTGCGCGATTTCTTATTCGGCACGCAATGTGAAGCGACGGAATGCCACTACGGTGAGACCCGGTTGAGCAGCTTTCAACACTTCTGCCACATTCTTTTTCGGGTCCATGATGCTTTCTTGCTTGAGCAAACAAGCTTCTTGGTAAAACTTCGTGATGCGACCTTCGGCAATACGTTCGAGCAAGTTCTCGGGTTTTCCTTCTTGACGTGCTTTTTCCATTGCGATTTCACGTTCTGTTTCCAATACTTTGGCAGGAACATCCGCTTCGGTCAAAGCGATGGGAGCCATCGCAGCGATTTGCATACAAACTTCGTGTGCCACTTTCTCTTCGCACTTTTCGTTGAAAGCCGCGATAGTACACAGTTGGTTTTTGCCTTGGTGGTTGTAAATCGCCGTATAAGCACCTTCCACGAACAAGAAACCGTCGAGTTCGAGCTTTTCGCCGGTAATACCGCTACGTTCCAGCACAGCTTGCTCCACGTTTGCTTCGCCCAACTTCAACGCCTTCACTTCGTCCAGTGTCTGACATTTGTTTGCCATGGCGAGGTCGAGGATTTGGTTGGTCAAAGCGATGAAGTCTGCATTCTTTGCTACGGGTTCGGTTTCACATTTCAAGGCAATCATTGCCGCGTAAGTACCTGTTGATTTCGCCAACACGCAACCTTCAGATGTTTCGCGGTCCGAACGTTTCGCTGCGATAGCCAAACCTCTTTCGCGTACAATCTTCACGGCTTTGTCGAAATCTCCTTCCGCTTCTTCCAAAGCTTTCTTACAGTCTGACATACCTGCGCTGGTCAAAGCACGGAGTTTCTTGATATCGTCCATTGATACTTTCATATTCTTTGCTGATTTTGAGTTAATGTATTATTCGGTATTAAAACAGAACTGAGAATTGAGAATTGCGATGACGAGCGGCGATGGTGTGTTTCCACCGTGCTGGCTCTCCAATCGTCAATTACCAATTCTCAGTCGGGAAGAGTATGTTACTCGTCTTCTTTGCTTACGAATTCCGCAGCTTTAGCAGCGTTGATAGCGTCTTCTTCTGCCTTGCTGATGCGTGAGCGTCCGCCTTTTTTCTTGTTTGCTTTGGGAGCGGCTTCGCCTGCAGCTTCGGTATCTACCTTTTCTACTTTTCTTTCTTCGAGTCCTTCTGCGATGGCAGCACAACAAGCATCGAGGATTACTTCCACCGATTTTGTTGCGTCATCGTTTGCAGGTACTACGAAGTCTATGTTAGAAGGGTCTGAGTTTGTATCCACAATGGCGAATACGGGAATACCCAAACGGTTTGCTTCGCGCACGGCGATGTGTTCTTTCATCACGTCGATAACGAACAATGCAGAAGGCAGACGGTTCAAGTCTGCGATAGAACCCAAGTTCTTTTCCAATTTGGCACGTTGACGTGAGATTTGGAGAATTTCTCTCTTGGAAAGATTTGAGTAAGTACCGTCGTTTGTCAATCTGTCGATGGTAGTCATCTTCTTCACTGCCTTGCGGATGGTGGGGAAGTTGGTGAGCATACCGCCCGGCCAACGTTCGATAACGTAAGGCATATTCACGCTTGTAGCTTTTTCGGCTACTACTTCTTTTGCTTGTTTCTTAGTAGCAACAAAGAGGATTTTCTTTCCTTCTTTCGCCAATTTCTTCAAAGCTTCGGCAGCTTCGTCTACTTTTGCAACGGTTTTGTTGAGGTCGATGATATGGATGCCGTTGCGTTCCATAAAGATATAAGGAGCCATTGCGGGGTTCCACTTTCTTTTCAAGTGTCCGAAGTGGCAGCCTGCCTCCAATAAGGTATCAAAATTTACTCTTGACATGTTTTTTCTGGTTTTAATCGTTTACTTTCTTTTTTGTTTTGTTTGAACCAACTGTCGGGTAGTCTCACCGTACATATACTTGCAAGGGGAAAGTCCCGGCGGTTTAGATGCTAAACGTTCAGATTAAGATTCAAGTTCCTGCGAGGCTTGTTGTCCGATAAAAAGTGTCCGACAGACAACAGCTCGATAAACCCAAATGCTTAACAGCACATTAACGTTTGCTGAACTGGAATCTTCTGCGTGCTTTGGGACGACCCGGTTTCTTACGTTCCACAGAACGTGGGTCGCGTGTCATGAAGCCTTCGCTACGCAAAGCTTTCTTGTCTTCGGGGTTGATTTTTACCAAAGCGCGAGCTATCGCCAAACGAAGAGCTTGCGACTGACCGGTGAAACCGCCGCCGTACAAGTTTACTTTGATATCATACTTTTCTGCCACGTTGAGTTTGCTCAAGGGCTGTTTTACTACATACTGAAGAATAGTAGAAGGAAAGTACTGTGCAAGGTCTCTCTTGTTGATAGTAATCTTTCCGCTACCTTCTGTAACATACACACGTGCTATCGCGCGTTTACGTCTGCCTAATGCGTTTACTACTTCCATTCTCTATTATTTAAGTGTGTTAATATCTACGACTTTCGGAGTTTGTGCTTCGTGCTTGTGTGCTGCGCCCTCGTAAACATAGAGGTTGCCCAGCAATTTCGCGCCAAGACGGTTCTTGGGAAGCATACCCTTTACTATCTTTTTCATGAGTTTTTCAGCGCCGTTCGGCTTTGCCAATATGCTGGCAGGCGTATTTTCGCGTTGTCCACCCGGATAGCCTGTGTAGTGAAGATAGATTTTGTCGGTCATCTTCTTACCGGTAAATTTGATTTTCTCTGCATTGATGACAATTACGTTGTCACCGCAGTCTACGTGAGGAGTAAAGTTGGGTTTGTACTTTCCTCTCAACAGTTTCGCAACCTTTGCGCCAAAACGACCGGCTACTTGGTCGGCGGCATCAACTACGACCCATTCTTTCTTCGCAGTTTCCTTGTTTGCTGAAATGGTCTTGTAACTTAAAGTATCCACTCTTAAATTCTTTTTTAATTATTACTACTAAAAAACAAACATTCGCCACATCCTGCCCCGCCTCGGACAAAGTGGGGTAAAACGCTTTGAATTAAATATTTATATCCATTCGGATAATAATCGGCTTGCAAATTTACGCCTTTTCGACGAACCGACAAAGAAATGGCAAGCCTTTTTTCTTTGTGCTTCAAGTGCTTATTGAAAAAACGGAGAACGACAGGCAGGCGCGAACGAAACCGACGAATGTACAGGCAAAGGGGCGGCTCGATTTCCGGATACAGCTTCGAAGCTCAAACTCTACGGGCGAACGAATCACAAGGAGAGAGATTTTGCATGCAGGAATCCACCGACTCGAATAGCTTGCCCTTCTCCTATATATAATAAGGAGTAGATGCGCTCTTTTCTCCGTGCTTTTCGCTCACTTGAAAATGCCTCTACGATACCGTCCTGATGCGATTATGATGTTAACATTCTTTGACGCTGTTGTCATCGCGATGAGAACATGTTGCTATCGCGATAACAACATGATGCTATCGACTTGACAACATGTTGCTATCAAA
>JBGXXU010000066.1:0-7966 GCA_041814865.1 Phocaeicola sp.
CGATTTGATAGCAACATGTTGTCAAGTCGATAGCATCATGTTGCTATCGCGATAAGAACATGTTGCTATCGCGATGACAACAGCGTCAAAGAATGTTAACATCATAATCGCATCGAGAAGGTATTAGAGAGCTGTTTTTTTCGAGGAAGCAGCACGTTTTCTCGCTTGAGAAATCTACTCCGAAATGCATCCTATTTGAAGCAAGTATTTCGCCCTGACGGAGAAAAAAGAATGAAAATTTGCTATTTTTATTCGTTCTTTATAATATTGCAATCGGAATACGTGCAAAACACAAAAAGAAAATACTTTGAAACACGCAAAAACTTTCTCTTTTCGCACTTTCGTACATCTGCTCCCGATGAACAAATCGGGGGTATATCAAGGCTTTTTGCGTCTTGATACGCCGGTGGACCGTAAAACATTTCCAAAACACAAAACGAAGAAAGCAGAGATAATCACTATTTATGTATAACCCTTTAATTTATGTAACATGAGAAAAACCATTTATTGCAAAGTCCTGTTCGGACTGTTGAGTTTGATTTTTTTATTGCCGTCGTGTGCGGAACAGAATGAGGTGGAAGAGCCTACGCTCGAGTTGTCCGAAACTTCGTTTGTCCTTTCGAAAGAAGCAGTCGAAAAGCAAGTGAGCGTGCAGACCAATCAGAAAGAATGGTCGTGTTTCTCTCCCCAAGAGGACAGTTGGATTGGTTTGAAGCAAGAAGGAAGTACGCTAAAAATCAACATTCAAGCCAACAATACACCCGAAGAGCGTAAGGGTACCATCATCGTCATTGCGGGTATTCAGCGCAAAATTATCGTTACGCAGAGTGCGGGAGAAGCAAACGTGGTATTCGATTCGGATGAAGCTAAGCTCGACGAATTCGGAGGGAAAGTGCGTGTGAACTATACGGGTGGCGCGAAAGCTGCGGTGGAAATTCCGGCTGATGCCACAGAATGGCTCAAAGTCTCTATGGTGACAGACGGTTATTTCGTGCTTGATGTGGCGAAAAACACCGGAAAGGAAGTACGCGAAGCGAAAGTTTTTGTCACGGTAGGAAAAACCGTGCGTGAGTTTTCTGTGAAGCAGGAAGGTGCGATGTACTTTGTGTTGCCTCTCTTCGGTTCGCCGGCAAGACCCGTCGATATGAAACAGTTCGAGGAGAGTAGAGGCAATTTCATCGCCCGACTGCCCGATGAGGTTTTCAACAAAACTTCGTATGTGGTATTGACGAGAAGCAAAGTCATGCCGGTTATCGAGTACGAATACGCCAAACGACTTTCGGGTACATACGGCAGAGCAGTCGTTGCTTGTCGCGAAGGAGCGATTTTGACCACACCCGAGTTCGAAGAATTTATGAAGAAAAGCGGTTTCGAGAAGACACAAAGCGAAAATACCGAACTCACAGCTACTTATTTGCGCGAAGATGACACAGATACCTACGTGGCAGAAGTTTTGGTAGACGAAGAAGAAAATACGGGCGCAGTCATCATCAAGCGTGCGGAAAAACAGAAGGAGTATTATCCGACTTTCGGCGCAGTGCCCATGGGCGAACAAACACTTTGGATTGGCTCGCGCAAGTATCAAAAACGCAGTAAGAAAAATCGCGAAGAAGTGAAAGCATGGGAATTGAAGCGAGGCAGTAAGGAAGTGGAAGGTGCGGACGACCCGGAATTCCACGGCTTCCAAGTCACAGACGATAAGGATATAGCTTTCCGTGCTTATTATTATGTGATAGCAAAAGGCAAACCGGGCGAAAAAGGATATATTCCTGCCGATGATGAATTTATCGGTACACTCAACGAAACAGTAGCCATGTATCCCAACACCACATTGGCGTATTGGGTAGATAGCGACAAAAATTTGGTTTTGACCAAAGAAGTGCTGCGGTTCCTTGCCGAAAAAGGCATTCACTTCTATCGCCGTCAGTCGACAAACGACATCTTCTACGACGACAAGAACAAGATAGCTTATGCTTTCTCCATTCGTAAGAACCTCTACAATTACAAAGAACTCTTGAATGTTTCTTGTTTCTATATAGAACTCAACACGGGTTCGAGTCTGATTTTCCGCAGTGAAAATGATATAGACCGTGTGCTCAAAGCACGTTATGAAAACGAACAGCGTATAGAAGAAGCTCTCGGCAGAATGAGAAGATAAGGTCTCATTTAATTTATAAGCGAAAACCGTCGCAGACATGTTCGTCTGCGACGGTTTTTTGTGGTATGTGTTGAGGAAATCGGGAAGCAAAAAAGCGTTCCCACGAGGAGAACGCTTTTTCTTATCTGATTTTTATCTTATTTCAGAGGGATTTTATCGATACGTGCTTGATGACGACCGCCTTCAAACGGTGTGTCGAAGTATTCCTTCATGATAGCCGAAGCCATAGCTTCATCGATAAAGCGACCGGGCATCACCAAAACATTGGCATCGTTGTGCTGACGAGCGAGGTGTGCTATCTCCGGCATCCAACAAAGAGCAGCGCGTACGTGTGCATGTTTGTTGAGTGCCATGCTGATGCCTTCGCCACTTCCGCACACTGCGATACCCACAGTACACTCTCCGTTATCGATGGCGTTCCCCAACGCGTGTGCAAAGTCGGGATAATCCACGCTCTCCGTAGAATGTGTTCCGAAGTCCTTGTATGCTATTCCTTTTTCGCTAAGCCATGCCTTCACGTATTCTTTCAGTGCATAGCCCGCATGGTCTGCAGCCAATCCTATCGCTTTCATTTCAACAATGCTTTAACTTGTTCGTAAACATTTTGTGCCGTGAAACCGAGCTTTTCGTCAAGCACTTTGTAAGGAGCAGAGAAACCGAACGATTCCAATCCCCAAATCTTTCCGTTCTCACCTACCAAACCCGACAGATTTACCGGCAAACCTGCTGTAAGACCGAACTTCTTGATATGTGCCGGCAATACGCTTGTTTGGTATTCGGCAGATTGTGTGCGGAACAAACCTTCCGACGGAACAGATACCAGACGTGTCTTGATACCGTCTTGTTGCAACAATTTCGCGCCTTCTGCCAGTGTGGAAACTTCCGAACCCGAAGCTACCAATATCACATCGGGTCTGCCGCCTTCTGCTTCCTGTACGATGTAAGCACCTTTCGCTGCATTTGCATAAGGTGTTCCTTCGGGCAGCATCGCGATATTCTGACGAGAGAAAATAAGCCCCGTAGGGGTGTTTGTATTTTCCATTGCCAATTGCCAAGCCACTGTGGTCTCTTCCACATCGGCAGGACGCAATACGAGCATGGAGTTTTCGCCGTGATGGTTTTTCAGTTTTTCCATCAAACGTATTTGCGCTTCTTGTTCCACAGGTTCGTGTGTAGGTCCGTCTTCGCCCACGCGGAATGCATCGTGACTCCAAATGAACTTGATGGGAATACGCATCAGTGCTGCCATACGAACAGCCGGTTTCATATAATCGGAAAATACGAAGAAAGTACCGCAAGCCGCTATCACGCCACCGTGCAGCATCATACCGATACAGATACAAGCCATTGCCAGTTCTGCAACACCTGCTTGGAAGAAACCGCCGGTAAAATCGCCGTTTGTCAATGCTTTTGTCTTTTTGAGGAAACCGTCCGTCTTGTCCGAGTTGCAAAGGTCGGCAGATGCGCAAATCATGTTGGGAACCTGTTCTGCCAATGCGCTCAATACAGTAGCCGACGCATTGCGTGTAGCATCTCCGGGTTTTTGTACGATGCCTTTCCAATCTACTTTAGGCGCTTTCCCGCTGAACCACTCCTGCTGTTGTGCAGCTTTTTCGGGATTTGCTTTTGCCCAAGCTTCTTCTTCGCGATGACGTTCTGCCACGATGGCATTCAATTCTTCTTCGCGACGTGCGTAGAGTGTTTTCACCTCGTCGAATATCACGAACGGTTCGTCGGGATTTCCGCCCAAATTGAGGATGGTGTTGCGATAAGCGTTGCCACCGAGCGGTGCGCCGTGTGTCTTTGTGGAGTTTTCGTAAGAAGAATTGTCTTCTTTGCGTGCGCCTTTGCCCATGATACACTTGCCGATGATGAGTGCAGGTTTGCCTTTCACGGCTTTGGCTTCGTCCAATGCGCGACGTATTTGGTCGCAGTCGTTACCATTTATTTCGATGACATGCCAACCCCATGCACGGTATTTCATGGCAGTGTCTTCCAATGTTACGTCTTTTGTCTCGGTGGAGAGCTGAATATCGTTCGAATCGAAGAACATAATGAGATTGTCCAATCCCAAAGCTCCGGCAATGCGTCCGCTACCTTGTGAAATCTCTTCTTGAATACCGCCGTCGGAAATATAAGCGTAGATGGTTTCCTTTTCAAAAGTCGGATTGCCGGTACGTGCTGCCAAGAATTTGGCTGCGATGGCTGCTCCCACTGCGAAAGTGTGACCTTGTCCGAGCGGTCCCGATGTGTTTTCCACGCCACGCTCTACATCTACTTCCGGGTGTCCCGGTGTCGGCGAGCCCCATTGGCGGAATTGTTTCAGTTCTTCGAGGGTGAATTTACCTGTCAAAGCAAGTTGCGAATAAAGCATGGGCGACATGTGTCCCGGGTCGAGGAACAAGCGGTCGCGTCCTTCCCAACGTGGGTTCTTCGGGTCGTGTATGAGATATTCCGAGTAGAGTACGTTGATAAAATCCGCACCACCCATTGCACCGCCGGGGTGTCCCGAGTTGGCTTTTTCCACCATTGAAGCTGCCAAGATACGGATGTTGTCAGCTGCGAGGTTCATAATACGATTGTCATTCATATAGGTAGGTTTTGTAAGTTTTGTCTTTTCGATAGAGGATTTATTTGCGATGACTGTTCAACAGTATTTGCACGATGCGTTCTGCCGTGCGTCCGTCCCAACGGTCGGGGAGAGTGGCGTGTTTCCACTCGTTGTTGAGCATTTGCTTCAGCAGTCGTTGCAATGCTTCGAGGTCGTCTCCCACCAATTCGTTGGTACCCATGCGCCAAGTTTCGGGATGTTCGGCGTAGGAATTGAGTGTGATGCAGGGCACATCGAGGAAAGTGGCTTCTTCTGCCAAGTTACCGGAGTCTGTAATGATACCTTTGGCATTGTTCATCAAATAACCGAAATGCAAATAGCTTTGCGGAGGCAGGATGTGCAGATGCGGATAAGATATGCCGATGGCTTTGAGCGCGCTTTCTGCATAGTCGTGCAAAGGTGCCACTACCGGTGTGTCGCCGGTTTCCGCCATGATAGTATCCAGTGTATTCTTGAGCAAGGTTTTTTGCGATAGCAGGTCTCTGCGATTGAGTGTAAGCAACAGATACTTTCCTTTCTTGATACCGAGTGTTTTCACCCAAACAGGTTCTTCGAAACGTGTACGATTGAAGCGAATGTTGTCTATCAATATATTGCCTACGTAATGTATATAGTCGGGTATCATGCCTTCTTGATTCAGGTTGCGATTGGCTACCATGCCTGCGGTAAAGAGAAAGTCGGAGATGGCGTCGGCTATCGTACGATTGACTTCGCGGGGCATGTTCATATCGAAAGAGCGTGTGCCTGCAATCAAGTGAGCTACTTTCAAACCGCGCTTCTTGGCTACGATGGAACAGCTCATGGTAGCCGTCAAATCGTCTACCACCAACACGATGTCTGCCGGGTTTTCGTCCAATTCTTTTTCGAATGCTACCATGATGGCACCTGTGATTTCGGATTGATTGGTGCCGGTGACACCGAGATAAGCATCGGGACGTTGCATGGCTAAGTCGAAGAAAAGAGAAGCATCTATACTCGGGTCTTTTTCTTCGCCCGTGTAAACCAAACGATAAGAAACGTTTTTGCCTTGAGACTTGGCAGTTTCGATGGCTCTACAGATAGGAGCTATCTTCATGAAATTGGGGCGTGCCCCCGATACAATGGTTATTTTCATTACTTTCTTGTTGCGTAATATCTGCGTTTTACATTTTTATGCGACAAAGATAGTGAACACTCTCCAAGAAAGCGAGTTTTATCCTACTTTTTGACTGCTCCGACGAGCGAGGGAAGCAATTGAAAGTATTGAATTACAAAAAGAAGAAAACTTCAGAAAGAGAAACAGAAGGATGTGCCTAAAACCAAACCCAATATGTTTTTTCTCGTTTCGCCGATAGCCGGCTTGAAGAAGTTTGCGGCAGATATCGGAACGTTGTCGAGCGTCAGTTCGTGGACTGCATGATTCAAAAAATGCATGGGAGCATAGTTTACCTTGTACGTCTTGCGAGTGATGTCCAAATCGGCAAACAGCTTGAAAGAATACAGCGATTTGTAAGCGAAAGTAAGCGATGTGCCTATCGTGCAGTTCAGCGACCTGTTGGCATCTACGGTCAGATAGTCCCATGTCGTTTCGTAGAACAGAGAAGGGTCTATGGATTCGGGTTTGACGGGAGTGAGGTAATAGGTGGGTTCTTTCTTGTTGTTTATCGTTTCGTGAACGATGTTTATGTTTATTCTTCTTCCTTTGGCGTGTGCGTTGATGTCGATGCCACGCATGTAGCTACGTCCCAAAAGCAATTTTGCACCGACTGCCAAACGGGGAACAAGCGGATAGCTGAGGTAAAGTCCTGCACCCAATGTGAATTCCGAAAAGTGTTCGGAACCGATGGAAAGCGTATAGTCGCTGACAATGTCTTTCACGGCAGGGTGTTGTTCTATGGCTTTCGTCAGAGAGTGTTTGGCAAAGAGAGGCCAGTTCTTCACCGGTGTGGAATTGACCCTGAGTCTGCCACCGATACCGATGTAAGGATTGAAGAAATATGCACCTTCGAAGCCTACTGCCGTGGACTTGCCGAGTGTCAGCCGATTG
This sequence comes from Phocaeicola sp., assembly GCA_041814865.1. Classification (GTDB taxonomy): domain Bacteria; phylum Bacteroidota; class Bacteroidia; order Bacteroidales; family Bacteroidaceae; genus Phocaeicola. Next base: position 6,796 of record JBGXXU010000066.1, read on the forward strand.
TTTTGGGCAGGTTCGTACTCTCGTTCCAAATTCAATTCGTCGGGTATGTCGAGTGTAGTGTTGTTCATACCCAAACCTATTTGCACACTGAAGAAGGAAGGATTGCGCAGCAAGTCGCGGTCGTATTCTATATTCTGTCGTACGATGCCTTTGTTCTTGAAAAGCAAGTCGCCGATGGCATAACCCAATTCGGTAGACAATATGCCGATACCTGCCCCTGCAAACATGTCGCTTATCCAGTGCCGATTGTTCAGCACACGCATGCAACCGGTGGCAGTGGCAAGCGTATAGCCTGCGATGCTGTAAATGGGGCTTCGCGTCAGTCCGTATTCTTTGTGCAATATGGTGGCAGCGGCAAAGGCTGTGGCTGTATGTCCGGAGGGAAAGGAATTGCGGGTGCTCCCGTCGGGGCGCAACTCTCTGACGGTGTATTTCGTGGCATTGACCAAACCTGCCATGACGGCATACGACACGGCGGTATTGAACAGATAACGTTTCGTATTGCTGCGTCCTTCTACACCGGCGAATTTCATGGCAGTAGCCAATGCCAGCGGAGCGTATTGGATGTAATCGTCGGTTTTGTTGTGGAAGTCGTACACGAATTTGTGTCGCGCCATTCGGAAGGTTTTCTTCTCGTTCTTGGACAACATGCCTGCGAGAAACCAGGGAGCGGAAACCAGCGAAATCTCGCTGTCGGACTTCCGGGCAATGTCGCTATTGTATTTCAGTCCTGAGAAAACTTGCGTTTTTATAGTGTCCGATGGCGTGATGGTATGGTGTACAGTGTCGTTCGCGGCTTCCGGATACAAGGATTTTCCGACTGTTCCACCGGCTGTTTGTGCAAACAAAGAAACCGCACTGCATAATATGACTGTCCGAAATAATACTTTCATAAAACAAATTGCGGTGGGCAAAGTTAATACTTCTTGTTCAAACAACCATTCTCGCGCTTGTATTGTACTTGTCGTGGATGGGTTTCGTTTCTGTGTCGCACGTTTTTTCGGATTTCCGCCATGCAGGACACGTCTCTTCGTACCTCGTCAACTCAAAAACTCGCCCCTTCAAACTATCTATATATTGCCGATTTGATAACAACATGTTGTCAAGTCGATAGCATCATGTTGCTATCGCGATAAGAACATGTTGCTATCGCGATGACAACAGCGTCAAA
>JBGXXU010000067.1:0-5074 GCA_041814865.1 Phocaeicola sp.
ACCTTTACATACAAGGGACTTTCTTTCGGTGTGTTTGTGACTTATTCGTTTGGCAATGTCGTTCGTCTGAAACCTTTCTTCTCCAGCGTATTCTCCGAAGTCAGCGCATTGGGTCGCGAGATAAAGAACCGTTGGGCTGAAGCCGGCGACGAAGCCAAGACAAATATCCCCGTAATCCCCAATGCCATCCAAACACGCGACAGGTCCAACGAATTGTATTATGGCTATGAAGCATACAATTACTCGGATGTACGTATCGGTCGTGGCGACTTCATTCGTCTGAAAGAAATCTCTGTGGGCTACGACTTCGACCAAAAAGCATTACGCAAGATAGGTTTGACAAGACTCTCTTTCAAGTTGCAGGCAGACAATCTCTTCTTGCTTTATGCCGATAAACGACTCAATGGAGACGACCCCGAATACTTGCAAAAAGGCTCTTTGGTCAATAAGCAAGTCGTTCTTTCCGTACGAGTTGGCTTCTAATAAATACAGATATCGTTAACACAATAGTATAACAGACATGAATATGAAAAGTAGTTTTAGACTTCTTCCGGTATTGGCTTTTATCGGTTTGCTCGGAACATCTTGCAACGATTATCTGAACAAAATACCGGACAATCGTGTTGTGGTCAATGATGAAGATAAGGTTCGCAGACTTTTGGTGAATGCTTATCCTACGGCTACTCCGGCTCTTCTCGGAGAACTCTCTTGCGATAATACGGATGACATCGGAGTAAACAATCCTTATTTCGGTTTTCTGAACAGAGAGGCATTCTATTGGCAGGAAATACAAGAATATGGCGATACGGATGGTTTGGGCAATATATGGACAGCACATTACTCTGCCATCAACCACGCCAATATGGCACTCCAATACATCGAAACGATGCCCGAAAGCGACCGTATGAAAGCTCTGAAAGGAGAGGCTTTGGTGGCTCGTGCTTATGCACACTTTGTTTTGGTGAATTTGTTCTCTCAACATTATAATACAGCGACTTCTGCTAAAGATTATGCTGTTCCTTATATGCTCAAACCTGAGACAGAACTGGACCCTAAATATGAAAGAAGCAATGTCGCGGCTTTCTATGCACAGATAGAAAAAGACTTGAAAGAAGGCTTACCTTTGATAAACGACGGTATTTATTCGGTGGAAAAGCTGAAATATCATATGCATCGCAGAGCAGCATACGCATTTGCAGCTCGTTTTTACTTGTTCTATGAGAAGTGGGAAGAGGCTTTGGCTGCTGCGAATGTGGTGTTGGGTGAAACCATCCCCGCTTCGGAAGCAAATTTCAGAGATTGGACAACTTTCCGCAAAATTGCAGCCGATGTAGCTTCTCAGGCGAACGAATATGCCAGAAGAGATTCACCATCGAATCTTTTCCTGCAGAGTGTATGGAGCGTTGTATTCGATGCGCTCAACAGAGATTATCTTTCTTTGCGCTTCTCTCATAGCAAACGCAACTCGGAGTACGAAACCTTTGCGGCTACGAATATCTGGGGAAGTGGCTACGACAACTACCGTATCAAAATAGTGGTTTCGGATAGAAGCGATATATACAGTCGTGTAGCTTTCAGCAAGTTTCCTTACTTTCAAAGTCAATCGAACGGTACGACGATGATACCGTTCACGACAGAAGAAACGTTGCTCGTTCGTGCAGAAGCCAATACCATGCTCAAGAAATATGACGATGCCGTGAGCGATTTGAATGTATTGACCAAAGCGTTTTTGATAAAAGAAAATACGCAGAACCAAAAGAACGAGTTCACGCTCGATGAAATAACAACATTCTACAATTCGCTTCCTTATTCTGCTCCCGGAGCTTCTACACAAAAGAAGCGTCTCAATCCTAAGTTTGCCATCGAAGCAGGAACACAAGAAAACTTATTGCACTACATTCTTCAGTGTCGCAGACTTGTTACCATGCACGAAGGATTGCGTTGGCTTGATGTTCGCCGATATGGCATAGAGATAGAAAGATACTTGCACGATACGCGTGTTTCCGGAAAGTATGAAGTCGTAGACCAATTAAAAAACAATGACCCACGTCGTGCTTTACAGCTACCTGTTGCGGTACGTAGTGCCGGCTTGGCTCCAAATCCAAGATAAAACCAAAGTGTTATGAAAAAGTTGATATACCTGCCATTGCTTTCCCTCGTTTTGTGGAGCTGTGGAGAATTTGATGAAATCTCGGAGAAAAGTGTTCTCCCCGATGTAAGTGTAGAAGAAGCACGTCGTACACCGCTCGACCATTATATAGAGGAGCATTTTACGAAACCTTACAATGTAGACCTCATTTATAGATATGCCGAAAACGAAGTTCCTGTGGAATGGAAGTTTGTACCGGCTACGTATGATAAGAGTTTGGAATTCGCTTCTCTGGTACAACACCTCTATTACGAGCCTTTCAGCAAAGTGACTTCCGTGGAGTTTCTTCGTACTTACACACCGAAGAAGATAAAGTTGTTGGGGTCTTTCGGATATAGCTCCAATACGGGTAATGTAACACTGGGGCTGGCAAGTGCCGGTGTGGAGGTGACTTTCATGGGACTGAATACTTTGGACACAAAACCCTTGCAGAGCGAGGACGAAGCTTTACGACAGTCTACACTCGAAAAATTGAACGAAGGTTATTTGCGTACGCTTTATCACGAAGGAGCGCATACATTTCACCAAAAGGTACCTTTTTCTTTGGAGTATACCAATCTGTCGTTCAAAGATTACCAATACGGTCGTCAGTTCAGCTATTGGAAAGATGTTTACGAAGACGAGAACAAGAACAAAAGCACTTATCAGAATGCCAAGCCATCTTTCTTGTATGCGGGATTTATCAGTCCGTACGGTAGTACGAACCCCAATGAAGACTTTGCAGAGATGTTTTCTTATTGCATCATGTACAGCGAAGCTGATTGGGAACAAGTGTACAAAAATGCTGATGGCAAGAACAATGAAAGCGACGCCATGACGGGAAAAGAAATCATTATAGCGAAGCGAAAAATCATCAAGAAGTTTATCAAAGATGAGTTCGGCGTGGATATAGAGGATTTGAGAAACGAAGTGCAAAGCCGTTATCCCGGATTGAAAGACAAAGACTTTACCAAATTAAAATGAAAGAACTTATGAGACGATATTTATTACTAATGGGCTTACTGGTATGCAGCCTTTCTGCTTGTAAGTTTGTAGAAGACGATGTTTTCGAACATACACCCTCGCAACGCTTCGAAATAAAAGCTGCCGAGTTCGAGAAAATACTTGTGCAACAAAAGAACGGATGGTTGTTGGATTTCTTTCCCGGAGAAACTCGCAGATATGGCGGTTTCAACATCGTATTGCATTTTGAAGAGGGAAGAAAAGTGAGGGCTGCTTCGGAATTTGCCACGACGGAAGAAGCGTCTTATTATGATATAGAGGCGGCAAATGGCGGAGCTACACCATCGATTATCTTTGATACGTTCAACTCTATTTTGCACCATTATTCCATTCCTTCGTCTGCTTTTGCACGAGGAAAAGGCGGTGATTTCGATTTCCTGATAAGTTATGCCGATGGTGTCTTTACTTTGAAGGGGAAAACTTCCGGCAACACGATGTATTTGCGTCCTTTCACGGGAGCATCCGAAACAGATTTCTTTGCGAAAGTGAATAAAGTAGCCGTAGCTCTGGAGTTGGCAGCCATTGCTCCTCTCGAAGTAGGCGGAGAGAAGATAAACTTAAAACTGGACGGTAACAGACAGTTGAGTTTTGTTCGCAATGGGAAAGTGGAACGTTATGCTTATATCCCCACCGAGACGGGCATACGTTTCTACGAACCGATAGAATTGGGTGGAAAAACCATCAACGAGTTTACCATCGCGACCGATTTGACTGCCATGACTGTTGCCGAGCTGAATCAAACGCTTCCTTTGGCTTATTTGCCCGATGCAAACAATCTGAACGAACAAATATGGACGGGATTTATTGCAGAGGGATTGGCTTCGGAACACTTCCTGTCTGCTTTGGAACAAGTACGAGAAAAAGAAAAGAGTATCTGGAATTGGACTTATGTCACAGACCGCAAATGGAGAATAGGCAAGAACTTCTCGTGGGTAGGTACTACTCTCGAAAAGTACAAAGGTACGGCGGACTACCGCACGGGATATCGTTGTCGTGTATTGCCGGTTTATGGAGATACTACTCAAATCCATTTCGAAGGTGTGGAAGGAACATTCAATTGGAACTACTTCAAGGATACATATCCTGTCACGGAAGCACTTATCAAACACTCGCCTTACAAGGTGAGCGACAAAGAGGGGTATAAGTATTTCGTCAGTGTGGCGGATACTACGGCTTGGTTCTATCTGAAAACAGACAACGAACCGCAGTACCTCAGAGACAATTCCATAACAATCGATTTTTACAAAGGATGGATGTCCGATAAGTTGATTGCCATCTTCGACGAAGCGGAAAAGGTGCAAAGCAGTACCTATACCGTGAGTAAGTATGCGACACTCGGCTTTAATGACAAGAATGTACGTGGTATCACTTTCTCGAACAAAGACAATGCGAGTGGCAATTATTATTATTGCAATTACCAAATGGACTTTGTACCGGTGGTAGGCGACACTGCTCAAGTCCGATTGTTCGGTCATAAACCCGGTAGAAACTGGTCTTACTTTACGAACCTCATGCCGGTGGTACAGGCGCTTATCGATAATTCGCCGTATAAGGTGTCCGAAACGGGTGGATATCGCAAGCTGGTCAGCGTAAAAGACGCGAGCATCTGGTTCTACGAGTGGAAGAAGTAAACCATCGCCGATACATATTTTTTTACGGACAAGGGGCAATATCCTTGTCCGTATTTTTTTTGTTTTGAAAATGCCTTTGCTTCTTGTTATCTTGCTTGCGCAAAACATTCTTCCTCGTAACTCGTCAACTCTCAAACTTAGAACTTCAAACTGATAATATATTGCCAATTTGATAACAACATGTTGTCAAGTCGATAGCAAGAAGCAAAGGCATTTTCAAAACAAAAAAAATACGGACAAGGATATTGCCCCTTGTCCGTAAAAAAATATGTATCGGCGATGGTTTACTTCT
>JBGXXU010000068.1:0-12291 GCA_041814865.1 Phocaeicola sp.
AATAATCGGAATGATAAAAAGTTGAAGTCGATAGGCTGCTGCATAAATATACACTTCTTCCTTGTACCTCGTCAACTCATAAACTTAGAACTTCAAATTGGCAACATGTTGTCAATTTGATAACAACATGTACACAACTTGATAGCATCATGTTGCTATCGCGATAAGAACATGTTGCTATCGCGATGACAACAGCGTCAAAGAATGTTAACAACAAAATCGTATCAGGAAGGCATTGTAGAGGCATTTTTCTTTCATCAAAAAAGCGACTTTTCAGAGCTTCTTCGGATTGTGAAAACATTGCGAAGCGACCGTTTTTCGTATGTAAATACTTGAGCGGAACTGCATAAATATGCAGAAACGGATGCGATTTCGGTATATTTATACATTGACGCGAAGGAGAATTGAAACAGGCGATTGTCGGGAGATTTGCAAAAGCGAAAAGACTGTCAAATTCTTTTTGTGAAATAAACGGAAAATACTTTTGCAGAGCGTCGAGGATATAACTCTAAAAACTTGATACAAAGTTGATGCTTCCCGAAAACTTTACGTACTTTTGCGCATTCAGAATAAGCGAATAAATACAACAATATGATAAAGATAACATTTCCTGATGGTTCGGTTCGTGAGTACAACGAAGGTGTAACCGGTTTACAAATAGCTGAAAGTATCAGCTCACGCTTGGCGCAAGATGTATTGGCTTGCGGAGTGAATGGCGCAACTTGGGATTTGAGTCGTCCCATTATGGAAGATGCCGAATTCATCCTTTATAAATGGGAAGACAAAGAAGGTAAACATGCTTTTTGGCACACGAGTGCTCACTTGTTGGCTGAGGCTTTGCAGGAACTCTATCCCGGTATCCAATTCGGTATCGGTCCGGCTATCGAAAACGGATTTTATTATGACGTAGACCCGGGCGAAGCTGTCATCAGAGAAAGCGATTTGCCGGCAATAGAACAGAAAATGATAGATTTGGTAGCACGCAAGGAAGCTTTGGTGCGTACTGCCATTTCCAAAGACGACGCCTTGAAAATGTTCGACGAGCGAGGCGAAACTTATAAATGCGAGTTGATATCGGAGCTTGCCGACGGTACTATTACAACCTATACACAAGGTGCTTTTACCGACCTTTGTCGTGGTCCTCACCTGATGAATACGGCACCCATCAAAGCCATTAAACTACTGTCTGTGGCAGGTGCTTATTGGCGCGGACAGGAAGACCGTAAGCAGTTGACACGCATTTACGGTATCACCTTCCCGAAGAAGAAGATGCTCGACGAGTATCTCGTGATGTTGGAAGAAGCAAAGAAACGCGACCATAGAAAAATCGGTAAAGAAATGGACTTGTTCATGTTTTCCGATACTGTCGGCAAAGGATTGCCTATGTGGTTGCCTAAGGGAACGGCTTTGCGCTTGCGCTTGCAAGAATTCCTGCGTCGCATACAGGCACGTCACGACTATCAGGAAGTGATGTGTCCGCCCATCGGCAACAAACTGCTTTATATCACTTCCGGACACTATGCCAAATACGGAAAGGATGCTTTCCAGCCTATTCATACACCGGAAGAAGGCGAAGAATACTTCCTCAAACCGATGAACTGTCCTCACCACTGTATGATATATAAGAATACACCGCGCTCTTACCGCGACCTGCCTTTGCGTTTGGCGGAATTCGGTACCGTATGTCGTTACGAACAAAGTGGCGAGTTGCATGGTTTGACACGTGTGCGTAGCTTTACGCAAGACGATGCACATATCTTCTGTCGTCCCGACCAAGTGAAAGAAGAATTCGTGCGAGTGATGGATATTATCTCTATCGTGTTCGAAGCCATGAACTTTGAAAGCTTCGAAGCCCAGATTTCCTTGCGCGATAAGGTGAACAGAGAGAAATATATAGGTAGCGACGAGAATTGGGACAAAGCAGAACAAGCCATCGTCGAGGCATGCGAAGAGAAAGGTTTGAAAGCCGTAGTGGAATATGGCGAAGCGGCTTTCTATGGTCCTAAGTTGGACTTTATGGTACGCGATGCACTGGGTAGACGTTGGCAGTTGGGAACTATTCAGGTAGACTACAATCTGCCCGAACGTTTTGCACTCGAATACATGGGTTCGGACAATCAAAAACACCGTCCTGTCATGATACACCGTGCCCCCTTCGGTTCTATGGAACGTTTCGTAGCCGTGCTTATCGAACATACGGCAGGCAAATTCCCTTTGTGGCTCACTCCCGACCAGGTAGCAATTCTTCCTATATCCGACAAGTATAACGACTATGCACACGAGGTACGCATGTTGTTGCGCAAATACGACATTCGCGCCAATGTGGACGACAGAAATGAAAAGATTGGTCGCAAGATACGTGACAATGAAATGAATCGTATTCCTTATATGCTGATAGTAGGCGAAAAAGAAGCAGAAGAAGGCAAAGTTTCCGTTCGCAAGCAAGGCGAAGGAGACAAAGGCACGGTCTCGGCAGAAGAGTTCGCAAAAAATATAGCTCAAGAAATAGATAATATGATAAATAAGTGGTAAGTTTGCACCCGATTTGGGACTAACCCACTTATAGAAAGAAATTTAGATAGTAACAGACAAACAAGTGTAGAATAAATTTGATGAAGAACGACAAATTAAAGGAACAACATCGTATCAACGAACAGATACGCGCCAAAGAGGTCCGCATCGTGGGTGATGAGATGGAATCGGCAGTATTCCCCATAGCTCAAGCCTTAAAAATGGCTGAAGAAAGAGACGCAGACCTGGTCGAAATATCTCCTAATGCTGTTCCACCTGTTTGTAGAATTATAGAGTATTCTAAATTTCTCTATCAGTTAAAAAAACGTCAGAAAGAGCAAAAGGCAAAGCAAGTGAAAGTCAATGTGAAAGAGATTCGTTTCGGACCTCAGACAGACGAGCATGACTATAACTTCAAACTGAAACATGCCAAAGGTTTTTTGGAAGACGGCGACAAGGTAAAAGCTTATGTGTTTTTCAAAGGACGCTCCATACTTTTCAAGGAGCAGGGAGAGGTTCTCTTATTGAGATTTGCCAATGATTTGGAAGATATAGCCAAAGTAGAGCAAATGCCACTCTTGGAAGGAAAACGCATGACGATATTCCTCGCTCCGAAGAAAGCTACATCTCCGAAAAAAGCAGTAGCCAAACCGACAGGAGAAGCGAAAGAGTAAACAACTACGCGCAGGTATAGTGCGTACTGTATATATAGTAATAATTAAAAATAACATTAACGATGCCAAAGATCAAGACTAACTCCGGTGCCAAAAAAAGATTCGCTCTTACCGGAACAGGTAAAATCAAAAGAAAGCACGCTTTTCACAGTCATATTTTGACTAAGAAAACAAAGAAGAGAAAAAGAAATCTTGTGCACACAGGTTTGGTAAACTCCTGCGATGTGAACCAAGTAAAAGAACTTCTCTGCTTGAAGTAATCTAAGAGAAAGCGTAAAATTATTACCAATTTATAAACCGGATGTATAGCTTTAAGTTCGAGACAAGCCTCGACGCTAACATTCAAAAAGAAGAATAAAACTATGCCAAGATCAGTAAATCATGTTGCTTCAAGAGCAAAAAGAAAGAAAATTTTAGGTTTGACCAGAGGTTACTTTGGCGCACGTAAGAATGTGTGGACAGTAGCTAAGAATACTTGGGAAAAAGGTTTGACCTATGCTTATCGTGACCGTAAGAATAAAAAACGTAACTTCCGTGCATTGTGGATACAACGTATCAATGCCGCTGCACGTTTGGAAGGTCTTTCTTACTCTAAATTGATGGGTGCATTGCACAAAGCAGGTATCGAAATCAACCGTAAGGTATTGGCTGACCTCGCAGTAAATCATCCTGAAGCATTCAAAGCTATTGTAGCGAAAGTGAAATAAGGATTTTCCCCTTATATTGAAAAAGAAGAGATTCGGAAACGAGTCTCTTCTTTTTGTTATACGTTACAAATAATTATTCTTTGCCTTAACACGGCGTTTGCATTTTTTCTAACTTTGCTTCATTAGATAAATTTAGATGGATAGAAGCAGTGACAGTATCGTTATAATTCCTACCTATAACGAGAAGGAAAATATAGAGAATATTATTCGCGCAGTATTCGGACTCGAGAAATGCTTTCATATTTTAGTGGTGGAAGATAGTTCTCCCGATGGAACAGCAGATATTGTACGACATTTGCAAGCAGAATTTCCGGAACGTTTGTTTATGATGGAACGAAAAGGCAAACTGGGCTTAGGTACGGCTTATATTGCCGGTTTCAAATGGGCATTGGCACATCACTATGACTATATTTTCGAAATGGATGCGGATTTCAGTCATAATCCGGAGGATTTACCGCGTTTGTATGAAGCGTGTCATAACCAAGGCGGAGATGTAGCCATCGGTTCGCGTTATATCAGTGGTGTGAATGTGGTGAATTGGCCTATGGGACGTGTACTGATGTCGTACTTTGCTTCCAAATACGTGCGGATTATTACTCGATTGAAAATTTGCGATACTACAGCCGGTTTCAAGTGTTATAAGAGAAGAGTCTTGGAAACAATCGAATTGGATAAAATTCGCTTCAAAGGATATGCGTTTCAAATAGAAATGAAGTTCACGGCAGTACAGTGCGGATTCAAAGTGATAGAAGTTCCTGTTATATTTATAAATCGTAAGCTGGGTGAATCCAAAATGAATGGTTCTATTTTCGGTGAAGCCGTATTGGGAGTTATTCAATTGAAACTGGGTAGCTGGTTTCGTAAATATCCTCAAGCAAAAAAATAGCAATGACACTCTTGAAACGCATATGGATAAAAGGTGCTACTATTGTCAATGAAGGGCAACAGTTTGTCGGTTCACTTCTTGTAGAAGGTGAGAAGATTAGCGAAATAGTAGTGGGAGAGAAGTTCTCGAAAAAAGAAACCGATGAAATAATAGAAGCTAAAGGATATGTGTTGATACCGGGAGTTATTGATGACCATGTGCATTTTCGTGACCCGGGACTGACACACAAAGCCGATATGTATACGGAAACGCGTGCAGCTGTTGCAGGAGGCGTAACATCGTTTATGGACATGCCTAATTGTCAACCGCAAACCACTACACTGGAAGCATTGGAGGCTAAGTTTGTCGATGCGAAAGAGAAATCGCTTGTTAATTATTCGTTCTATTTGGGAGCAACCAACAACAATGTGCATTTACTCAAAGAACTTGACCCTCGTGCGGTTTGTGGTGTAAAACTGTTTATGGGTGCAAGTACCGGCAATATGTTAGTAGATAGGAAAGAAGCTCTGCGTAGAATTTTCAAGGAGTCGCCTATTCTTATTGCTACACATTGTGAAGACCAGGAAGTTATTCGTAGAAATACCGAGCATTATCGACGATTATACGGTGAGGACCCCGAAATTAAATTCCATCCTTTGATACGTGATGCAGAAGCCTGTTACAATTCTTCCGCTTTGGCTGTGAATTTGGCTAAGGAAACGGGAGCAAGACTCCATGTCTTACACTTGACAACTGCGCAGGAATTGGATTTGTTTGAGGATAAGCCCATAGCAGAAAAGCATATTACAGCGGAAGTCTGTGTTTCGCATTTATTGTTCATGGATGCAGATTACAAAACTTTAGGAAGTAAGATAAAGTGCAATCCATCCATCAAAACAGAAAAAGACCGTGATGCACTGCGCTTGGCACTCAATACCTCTCGACTGGATGTGATAGCTACCGATCATGCGCCACATCTTCTGACAGAGAAAGAAGGAGGAGCATGTAAGGCTGTATCGGGGATGCCCAGCATCCAATTCTCTTTGGTTTCTATGTTGAATTTTGTTCAACAACATGTGTTTTCGATAGAGACGCTCGTGCAAAAGATGTGTCATGCACCTGCAGAGATTTACGCTATTAAAGAAAGAGGTTTTTTGCGCAAAGGTTATTATGCAGACCTTGTATTGATAAATATGAATGATAACTGGACGCTGCATTCCGAGCATATACAAAGCAAATGTGGCTGGAGTCCGATGGAAGGTATGTCTTTTACTTCCAAAGTGTATATGACAATGGTAAATGGAAGCATTGTTTACAAGGATGATAATTTTCATCATACACATGCTGCAAAGGCTTTGATTTTCGATAGATAATGCGTACAGATATTACAAAGGTTTCGTATGAGATACATACGCTTGCCGAATACATCAATTGGGTTTATTTTTTTCATGCTTGGGGATTTCAGCCACGTTTCGCTTCGATTGCCGATGTGCATGGATGCGATTCTTGTCGTGTGAATTGGTTAATGACTTTTTTGGAAGAAGATAGAGCTAAAGCTGCAGAAGCTATGCAGTTGCATAAAGAAGCTTGTCGCATATTACACGATTTGGATGGGAAATATCAGGTATACGCTGTTTATAAATTGATGGATGCCAATGCCGATGGCGACAATCTTTTGTTGGATGGAAAGATTTTTCCTCTCTTGCGACAGCAGACCAGAGTGAAAGAGAGAGAACCCTTCCTTTGCTTGAGCGATTTTGTTCGTCCGAAATCCTCAGGAATCGTCGATACGGTGGGAGGGTTTGCCACTACGATAGACCCACGTATGGAAGAAGAGTTTGTAGGGGATGAATACAAAATACTACTCATCAAGACATTGGCAGAGCGTCTTTCGGAAGCGGCAGCTGAAAAAATACACTTGGATATTCGTCGTGATATATGGGGATATGCCAAAGATGAAAACCTTACGGTCAAGGAATTGCTATTGGAGGAATACGACGGTATTCGTCCTGCTGTAGGTTATCCCTCATTACCCGATATCTCCGTTAGTTTTGTTTTGGACGAGCTGATAGATATGAAGCGCATTGGTATTTCCTTAACTGAAAACGGTATGATGCAGCCGCATGCTTCTGTTTGCGGATTGATGTTTGCACATCCCCAATCTCGTTATTTTTCCGTAGGTAAGATATCGGAAGAACAATTGTATGATTACGCCGAAAGGAGAGGAATGCCTGTCGATGCTGTTCGCAAATACCTTTCTGCCAATTTGGAGTAATTTATTTTTATCATGAGAACTTTATATATCATCTATCAAATCCTAATAGCTATTCCGGTTTTCATTATACTCACGTTGCTCACAGCTTTGACTACTACGTTTGGTTGTATTCTCGGAAACGGAAATGTATGGGGATACTATCCCGGTAAGATATGGTCAAAGTTGACTTGTGCTGTTTTTCTTTTACCCGTGAGAGTGGAAGGGAGAGAGCATTTATCGGATAAGACTTCTTATGTCTTTGTTGCCAATCATCAAGGAGCTTTCGATATCTTCCTGATATATGGTTATTTGCACCGAAATTTCAAGTGGATGATGAAAAAGAGTCTTCGCAAACTCCCTTTTGTTGGGAAAGCTTGCGAAGAGGCTGGGCATATCTTTGTGGACAAAAGTTCGCCTCAACGTGTGAAAGCCACTATGGAACAAGCAGAACATGTGTTGAAGGATGGAGTATCTCTCGTTGTATTTCCCGAAGGTGCGCGAACATTCGATGGGAAGATACAACCATTCAAACGAGGGGCTTATCAAGTTGCGGATGAACTTCGGCTACCTGTTGTTCCTTTGACGATAAACGGCTCGTTTACTATACTTCCTCGTACGCGTAAAATTGTTTCTTGGCATCCTTTGACTTTGACTATTCATAAGCCCATCTTTCCTTTGGAAGAGAGCGGTGCCGATAATGTCAAACACTTGATGGAGAAATCTTATCAATCGATAGTTTCCGCTTTGGAAGACTGAGTACAATATCTAAAGCATTTACTTCCTTTTCTAAATGGTCGCCATTTTCCTATGGGTGAGCAATAGGTTTTCTTTTGGATAAAGATATGAAGCAATAAAGCCAATCTCAGGTTTATTACCTTGGATTGGCTTTATGCTTAGCTTTTTTTGTGGTTTACTTGATGTCCAGCTCTTCTTTCATATCCAATTCTTCTCCGTTCTTGTCAAAGAATTTATATTGCAGAAAGGCTAAACTCTCGTTAGGGATAATTTTCAGTCCGAAACCATACTTGAATTGCCACTTACGCTTCATGGAGATAAAACCCTTGTTGATGTAAGCGTTGATGTATGGATGGATGTGCAATACGATTTTCTTCATTCCTAACTTGTTGACCAAATAATCTATCTTACTTTCCAATGTATCTGTAAAGAGGATAGACGACCTAATTTTACCTTTTCCAAAGCAATTGGGACAATCTTCGTCTGTTGTCACATCAATAGCCGGTCGTACACGTTGGCGTGTGATTTGCATCAATCCGAATTTGCTGAGAGGGAGAATGTTGTGTTTGGCTCTGTCTTTTTGCATGTTTTGGCACATGCGCTCGTACAACTTCTGTCTGTTCTCTGCCAATCCCATATCTATGAAATCGACAACGATAATTCCTCCCATATCTCTCAATCGCAATTGTCTTGCCAACTCATCGGCAGCTCCTAAGTTTACTTCGAGAGCGTTTGCTTCTTGTCCGCTTCCAGACTTCGCACGATTACCACTGTTGACATCCACGACATGTAATGCTTCGGTATGCTCTATGATGAGATAAGCACCACTCTTGTAGGAAATGGTTTTACCGAATGATGATTTGATTTGCTTCGTGATGGCAAAGTTGTCGAAGATAGGTAGTTGCCCTTTGTAGTATTTCACTATTTCTGCCCGTTCAGGAGCAATGAGGGTTACATAATCTTTGACTTCGTTGTAGACCGTCTCATCGTTTACATGAATACTTTCGTAGGAGGGATTGAACAAATCTCGCAACATGGCTACCGTCCTGCTTGTTTCTTCGTACACCAACGAAGGCAGTTTCGTAGCTTTTTGCACTTTGGTGATAGCTTCTTCCCAATGTTTGAGCAATACTTTGAGTTCTGCATCCAACTCGGCTACACGCTTATTTTCTGCGACGGTGCGTACGATAACACCGAAGTTTTTAGGAGTGATGCTTTGCACCAATTGTTTGAGACGTGCCCGTTCTTCGCCCGATTTGATTTTCTGCGACACGGATATTTTGTCGTTGAAAGGTATCAAGACCAAATATCTTCCGGCAAAAGACAATTCGCATGTGAGGCGAGGTCCTTTGGTGGAGATAGGTTCTTTTACAATTTGTACAACGACTTCCTGTCCTTGCTGAAGTACATTGGATAGACTCCCTTCTTTATCTATATCGGGCATTACGGTAGCTTTCGATATAGGATAAAGCTTTTTGCGGTCGCTGAGTACTTGCTTTAAGTACTTTTGGTAAGAATAAAATTGTGGTCCTAAGTCTAAGTAATGAAGAAAAGCGTCTTTTTCGAAGCCTACATCTACGAAGCAGGCGTTCAGTCCGGGCATGATTTTCTTAACCTTGCCCACGTACATATTACCTACGGAGAAAGAGATGTCTCTTGTTTCCTTCTGCAATTCCACGAGGTTTTTGTCCTCGAGTAAAGCGATGGAAATCTCCTTAGGTTGTACATCTACTACTAATTCGCTTGTCACGTTACTTCACTTTGTTTGTTTGACTTAATGTTTTCTATGCTTAAGGCATAGTTTTTTTACACGAAGAACAAACCTGAGCATTTACAAGTTTGTTCTTCATGATGTCATAGACAATCGGCAATTATTTTTTGCTCTTATGTCTGTTCTTTCTGAGTCTTTTTTTACGTTTGTGGGTAGACATTTTATGTCTTTTTCTTTTCTTTCCGCTTGGCATAGCTTCAAAATTTTATAGGGTTAATATTTCGTTTTACTTTTTTACCGATATAGTAAATGTTTTTGCCGGTTTGAATGCCGGTATATTGTGCTCGGGGATGATGATTGTGGTATTCTTAGAGATGTTACGTGCAGTTTTTTGTGCGCGTTTCTTCACGATAAAGCTTCCAAAACCACGGAGATAGATGTTTTCACCTTTCGACAAGTTCTTTTTCACTGCTTCCATGAAAGCTTCCACTGTCTGTAAAACATCGTCTTTTGCAAGACCGGTGTTTTTAGAAATTTCGTTTACGATATCTGCTTTAGTCATTTTGCTAATAGATTAGTGTTACTTACTATATTTTTCGGAGTGCAAATATAGGTCTTTTCTTTCTTTGACCGAAATAAAACACTCACATTTTTTACTTTGATATACTCATTCCGAACTTGTTACTGAAATGAAAGCGTGGCGAAATGCTCCGGACAATGAAAGCGCGGAGTATCTATGGGAATGTCTATAACAGATAAAAAATGAGGTCGCGATAATTTATCTCCACATTTATATATACTGCCCGTTGCTTCCAATCCGCTCCAAGTTGCGAGACTGCTTTCGAACAATGCAGAGACGGGAATAACAAGTGTCATTTGCCAAGCTCCGTTTGCCTGTTTTTCTTCAAATGGTTGGTTCCCCAAAGAACTCCAACGGTCTATATTCTGCATTATGGAAGCAGGGGCGACTTTTCTGTTACCGGGTATTCCGTAATGCAGGAGAAGTTTCGTAGCACAGTTGCATTCGAAGTTGTAATAATGATTGTCCGAAGTGGGAGAGATGAAGAACTCGCAGCAAGAATCTTCCCAAACCCTACCGTTGTCTTCTGTTGCGACGGCTCTCACCGTATCTTCTTCCACCCAATAATGAATGAGCAAATGTTTGCCGGTATGTGCCATGCGGTATTTCATTGTCGGTTTGTAGGGGTAATCTTTTTCCCAATTGGCTATGGCGACGGGAGCGAACAGCAGTTCGAATTTGTCCAATATCCCGATGACTTCGGATGCTTTTATCTCCTTATTATATAAGATGGCAGGAACTTCTATTCTCATACTTCTGATGTTTTTTCGTTGTTGTGTTTGTATTTGAACAATAAAGCGAAAGCTACGGCTACGACAGCAGCATATGCGGCAAAAACGAACCATGCTTTGCTCCAACCTTCTATTTGGGGTGTCGTGCTATTGAAATCCACAAAATGATTCACGACATACTGTGCTCCTAAAGTACCGATGCTGGCACCGAAACCGTTGGTCATCAGGATGAACAAACCTTGTGCGCTGGAGCGCATGGAAACATCTGTCTCTTTGTCTACAAAGAGCGAACCCGATACATTGAAAAAGTCGAAAGCCACACCGTAAACCAACATGGAAAGAAGGAACATCCATACTTTGCTTCCCGGGTCGCCGAGACCGAACAGTGCGAAGCGTAAAACCCAAGCCACCATTGCGATGAGCATTACTTTTTTGATGCCGTATTTACCCAAAAAGAAAGGAATGAGCAGAATACAACAAGTTTCACTGATTTGCGAGAGAGAAATCAGTAAGTTGGCATGCTGTACCCCGAAAGTATCTTTGTAAGCATCTATGGCACCGAAACTGCTGATAAAGGGATTGGCATAACCATTGGTAATTTGCAAAGAAACACCCAACAGCATGGAAAAAATAAAAAAGTAAGCCATCTTCTTTTGCTTGAACAATGCAAAAGCGCGAAGACCGAATACTTCTGTCCAGCTCTGTTTGCTGTTGCCGGTCAAGTTGTTGACGGGGCATTGCGGAAGCGTGAAAGCATATATCGCCATGAGGACACTCAGAAAAGCACACATGAAAAATTGGCGGTAATCTGCCTGAAAGCCTAAAAGGTCGACAGTCCACATGGAACAGATGAAACCGATGGTGCCAAACGTGCGAATGGGAGGGAATGTTTTGATGATATCCAAACGAGCCTTTTCCAGAGAAGTATAAGCTACAGAGTTGGACAACCCTAAGGTGGGCATATAGAACGCCACACTGATGGTGTAAAGAAGAAAGAGAGTGGAGAATTCGGCTTCGTTTCCGTTGCTCATGCCATAGAAACCTGCCAATCCCATGAAGAGAGCGGCGATGGCATGACAGAAACCTAATAATTTTTGTGCAGGTATGTATTTGTCGGCAACCACTCCCATAAGTGCCGGCATGAACAAAGATACTACACCTTGTATGGAATAAAACCAACCTATTTGGGCACCCATACCGATTTTTGCCAAATAACTCCCCATAGATGTGAGATAAGCTCCCCACACGGCAAACTGCAGGAAGTTCATGACGATAAGTCTTAGTTTCATATTCATAATCTTAATTTATTGTCAGGTTAAGTCGATGTTGTTTAGAACAAAGCGACGCAAATGTAGAAAATAAAGCCAAGAGTAATAATCTCTTGACTCGGAAAACCTATCGCTCTTTGACGAAGGCGGGAGAATGGTTTGTTTTTTTGCATCGCAATATCGCTACTCTCTTTTTCTCGTACCTCGTCAACTCTCAAACTTAGAACTTCAACTTGGCAACATGTAGTCGATTTG
>JBGXXU010000069.1:0-9196 GCA_041814865.1 Phocaeicola sp.
AATTTGATAACAACATGTACACAACTTGATAGCATCATGTTGCTATCGCGATAAGAACATGTTGCTATCGCGATGACAACAGCGTCAAAGAATGTTAACATTATAATCGCGTCGAGAAGCCGTCGTAGAGGCGTTTTTCTATCAACGAAAAAGTGTTTTTTCGAGGCTTTTCCGTATCGGAAAATCATTGCGCAGCGACCGGATTTCGCACCGAAACACGTGCATGCGGCTGCATAAATATGCAGAACTCTGTGCGTATTCTGTATATTTATGCAATGGATTTATCGGAGAAAACAAGGAGAAACTTTTGCAGGGAAAGGCTCAGATATGTATGCCGTAATCGTGTTTCACCTGATGCATGACGAAAGAACTCTGCACCGAACCCAGACTGTCTATTGTCCCCAGCACGTTGATAAGAAACTCCTGATAGTACTTCATGTTGGGCGCGTGTATTTTCAGCAGATAATCCATTTCGCCCGACACGTTGTAGCACTCCGTGACTTCGGGTATCTCCTTTATCATCTGCATGAAAGCTGTGGCAACGTCTCTGTTCATACGTCGCAGTTTCACGCTGCAAAACACCACAAATCCCTGATTGAGTTTCTCGGCGTCGAGTATCGCGATGTATTTTTTGATGTAGCCGTTGTTTTCCAGTCGTTTCAAACGTTCGAAAACCGGCGTGGATGAAAGGCTGACGCGTGCCGCCAACTCCTTGGTGGTGAGACGTGCATTCTCTTGGAGGATACGCAATATCTGCAAATCTGTTTTGTCTAAACTGTCCATAAGAATTTTATTCTGCAAAGTGAGTGTTTTGCGCAAACGAAATGAGTGTTTGTTCTGTTTACTGTGGCAAAAATAGATTTATTATCCATATTTCGTGCAAATATTGTTCGATTATTCCATGCTCCATACCTTTGCAGCAAGAAAAAGCTACAAGACAAAATACAAATACAACACTCGTCGGTAGAAGAATTATGGCAGAAAACAAACTACATTTCGAAACCTTACAACTCCATGCAGGTCAGGAACAACCGGACCCTGCTACCGATGCGCGCGCCGTGCCCATCTATCAAACTACTTCTTATGTTTTCCCCGATTCTGCCAATGCCGCCGCAAGATTTGCCCTGAACGAACCGAGCAATATCTACGGCAGACTGACCAATCCTACACAAAGCGTTTTGGAACAACGCATCGCTGCACTCGAAGGCGGTGTGGCTGCGCTTGCCTTGTCTTCGGGAGCTGCTGCCGTGACCTATGCCGTGCAAAACATCACGCGCGCCGGCGACCACATCGTATCTGCAAAGACTATATACGGTGGTACTTACAATCTTTTCGCACATACTCTCCCGACAAACGGTGTCACCACGACTTTCGTAGACCCTGCAAATCTGCAAAACTTCGAGAACGCCATACAGAAGAATACGAAACTCATCTTTATTGAAAGCTTGGGCAATCCGCACTCCAATATCATAGACATACGCGCGGTAGCCGACATAGCACATCGCCATGATATTCCCCTTATCATAGATAGTACATTCACCACACCTTATCTTCTACGCCCTATCGAACATGGAGCAGACATCGTAGTGCACTCTGCTACCAAGTTCATAGGCGGACACGGAACCTCGTTAGGCGGTATCATCGTAGACTCAGGCAAGTTCGACTGGAAAGCTTCGGGTAAATTCCCTCAGCTGACAGAACCGGACCCGAGTTATCACGGTGTTCGTTTTACGGACGCCGCAGGCGATGCCGCTTACGTGGTTCGTATCCGTGCCGTACTCTTGCGCGATACGGGAGCAGCCATCAGTCCTTTCAACGCATTTCTGTTGTTGCAAGGCGTGGAAACGCTCTCTCTCCGCGTGGAGCGTCATGTGGAAAATGCACTGAAAGTAGTGCAGTTTCTCGATGCTCACCCGAAAGTCGAACGCGTCAATCATCCGTCATTGCCCACGCATCCCGACCACACACGTTACAACACATATTTTCCTAAAGGAGCAGGTTCTATATTCACATTCAATATAAAAGGAGGACAGGAGGAAGCACACCGATTCATAGACAGCCTACGTATTTTCTCCTTGCTGGCAAATGTCGCCGACGTGAAGTCGCTCGTCATTCATCCGGCCACAACCACCCACTCGCAGCTCAACGCACAAGAGCTTGCCGAGCAGGATATACAGCAAAGCACAGTGCGACTTTCAATAGGTACTGAGCATATAAATGATATTCTTGCCGACCTCTCGCAGGCTTTGGACAAGATTTAAGTGCGCACTTTAGTCTTTGCCGTAAGTGAAGAAAGCAAGTCAGGTTCTCCGACTTGCTTCTTTTTTGTTTTCGCGCGAAAGGCAGACAATTCGCACAACGACGCGTATCCGTGTGTCGAACTTATACAAGACCTTTGGTCGAGTGATGAAATAACTCTATTTTTGTCATCCTATTGCTCGACTAACGACTAACTTCATGGAACAGAATATAGACAGACTGGACAAAGTCGGACGAGGACGCATCATCGTACGTACCACGTGGGTAGGTATTCTGTCCAATCTGCTCATCGCCACACTGAAACTCGTCATCGGTTTTCTTTCCAATTCTATTGCCGTACAAAGCGACGGTATCAACAACCTGACGGATGTCTTCTCTTCCGTCACCACACTTATCGGTTATAAACTGGCTTCGCGCGATGCTTCTCGCAGTTATCCTATGGGTTTCGGGCGTATCGAGTATATTTCGGGTACGTTGGTGGGAGCCGTTATCATTTATGCGGGTTTCGATTTTCTTTTTGCTTCCATCAATCGTATTTTGCATCCTGTCGGCGTGGTGTTCACTCGCTTGGAAATCGTGTTGCTTGCCGTGACTATCGTTGTTAAGATATTCCTTGCACGTTACAACGTCCGTCAGGGGAAGCGTGCTTATTCCGATGCGCTCGTGGCTTCGGGCAAAGATGCGCTTTCCGATGTACTTTATTCTTCTGTCATTGTTGTTTCGGCTGTTGTCATGATGCTGACGGATTGGAAAATCGACGGTTATCTCGGCGTTGTCGTTTCGTTGATGATATTGTGGGTGGGTGTCAAGAGTATCGGCGATGTATTGAAGAAAATCATCGGCACGCGTCCCGACAAGGCATTGTCGCTACGTCTGTTGGAAGCCGTAAGACGCTTTCCGCCCATCGAAGGAGGACACGACCTCGTGTTGCACGATTACGGACCGTTGATGCAAATAGGCAACATGAACCTCGAATTTCCTTCGGACGTGAGTCTCTCCGAAGCCTACAATGCGATGCAGGATGCGCGCGAAGCCATTTATCACGAAATGGGAATAGACTTTGTCTTCAGTTTCTCCTGCCTGACGGCGCACAATCGCGAAGGGCATCAAATCGTCAGCCGACTGATAGCCGAAATGCCGAATGCCGTTTCCATACATGCTGTACACTACGAAAAGGCTCATCGCAGTCTGGGCTTTCACGTGGTGGTAGAGACTTGCGTGAAAGACCGTGCCGGTTTCAAACGCAAGTTGCTGAAACGCTTGACGCCGCTTTTCCCCGATTTCACTTTCTCTGTCGTGGTGGAATACGATACCATCGGCTGATTGCCGTAAAACCGGGTTTCGTTTGTCCTTACTTCGCCCGCAAAACCACCGCTCATCAGTTTGAAAACATTGTCTCTCGATGTATAAATATACGGAAAACGCGCATGTTTCTGTATATTTATGCAGTCGCATGCACGTGTTTCGGTACGAAATCCGGTCGCTGCGCAATGCTTTTCCGGTACGAAAGAGCCTCAAGAAAACGTGTTTTCGATGACAAAGAAACGCCTCTACAACGGCTTCTCAATGCGATTGTGATGTTAACATTCTTTGACGCTGTTGCTATCGCGATAGCAACATGTTCTTATCGCGATGACAACATGATGCTATCGACTTGCGTACATGTTGTTATCAACTTGGCAATATGTTGCTAAGTTGAAGTTCTAAGTTCGGGAGTTAATAAGTTACGAGAGGAGAGTGCATATTTATGCAGAAACCGGCGACGCGCTGCCGTTCACTTTATTTCAAATTCATCTCTCTTCAACTAAAACAAAACTTCTCTATCTTTGCAACTTACATACAAAGAGCGAAGAATGAACATAACAAGTCTGTTACGTCCCCTCTTTTCGCACAGACTGAATGCCATAGATGCCTATGTACGTGCCGAAGAGATACAAACAGCGGTGTTGCGCAAGCTGGTTGCGCAAGCTGAAAATACCGAATGGGGACGAAAATACGATTATGCACATCTGTCGGACTATACTGCTTATACACGTGTACCCGTGCAAACTTACGAGGATATCAAAGCGGATGTAGACCGCATGCGACACGGTGAAGCGGATGTGTTGTGGAGAGGGAAGGTACGTTGGTATGCCAAATCGTCGGGAACCACGAACGACAAGAGCAAGTTCATCCCCGTCAGTGCGGACGGGTTGAAGCACCTTCATTACATGGGTGGAAAGGATGCCTTGGCACTCTATCTGCGCTCCAATCCGAACAGTCGTATTTTTTCCGGCAAAGGTTTGATATTGGGAGGAAGCCACAGCCCCAATTTCAATGTGAAAGACAGTCTTGTGGGCGACCTTTCCGCCATCTTGATAGAAAACATCCCCTCCATAGCCAATATCGTACGTGTACCCTCGAAAGAAGTGGCATTGCTGAGCGACTTCGAGGAAAAAGTACGCCGTATCGCCGCATCTACCGTTCGTGCCAATGTGACGAACCTCTCGGGCGTACCTTCGTGGATGATGTCCGTGCTGAAATATATATTGGAACAAACGGGCAAAACGTGTATCTCCGAAGTTTGGCAAAACCTCGAGGTCTTTTTTCATGGCGGCGTCAGCTTCACTCCTTACCGCGAGCAATACAAGCGACTGGTAGGTGGCGGCGACAAGATGCACTACATGG
Source organism: Phocaeicola sp. (assembly GCA_041814865.1). Taxonomy (GTDB): domain Bacteria; phylum Bacteroidota; class Bacteroidia; order Bacteroidales; family Bacteroidaceae; genus Phocaeicola. The sequence goes on from JBGXXU010000069.1 coordinate 4,927, forward strand.
AAACGTACAATGCGAGCGAAGGCTTCTTCGGTTTGCAAGACGACCTTTCGGACCCGGCAATGCTCCTGATGATAGACTACGATGTGTTTTACGAGTTCATTCCGCTGGAAGAACTGGACAACGCCGAGCCTACGGTCGTTCCCTTGTGGGGTGTGGAAGTTGGACGCAACTACGCCATGCTGATTACCACATCGTGCGGACTGTGGCGATACATGATAGGCGATACGGTAAAGTTTACACAAAAAGCCCCTTACAAGTTTATCATCACCGGAAGAACCAAGAGTTTCATCAATGCCTTCGGCGAAGAACTCATGGTAGACAATGCCGAAAAAGGACTGGCAAGAGCCTGCGCGGAAACGGGCGCAGTCGTCAACGAATACACGGCGGCTCCCGTATTCATGGACGCAGAGGGCAAATGCCGTCACCAATGGTTGATAGAGTTCGAACGAATGCCTGCATCGCTCGATGCGTTTACACGCACGTTGGATACGGCTTTGCAGGAAATCAACTCGGATTATGAAGCAAAGCGTTACAAAGACCTGACACTTCAGTTGCCCGAAATCATCGTGGCGCGTCCGGGTCTGTTCCATCATTGGCTCAAGGATAAAGGAAAATTGGGCGGTCAGCACAAAGTTCCCCGCCTGTGCAATACACGTCAGCACATAGACGAAATGCTCATGCTAAACGAAGCACCCCGACAAGTATGAAAAAACTATTGTATCACCTCTTCTCCGTTTTGTTCTTTATCGCGGTATTTTACGCTTGCGCCAGTCCCGGCACACCCGACGGAGGTCCTTACGATGAAATGCCGCCCAGATTTCTCGGCTCGTCGCCTCAACCGAATGCCACGAATGTGAAACAACGCAAGGTATATCTGGAGTTCGACGAATACATCAAGCTGGAAAAAGCTTCGGAGAAAGTCATCATATCTCCTCCGCAAGTCGAAGCACCCGAAATAAAGACTTCGGGCAGACGTGTGGTGGTAGAATTTTTGGATACGCTGAAATCCAATACTACTTATACCATAGACTTCGGCGACGCCATCGTGGACAACAACGAAGGAAATCCGATGGGCTTTTTCTCTTACGCCTTCTCCACCGGCGAAACGATAGATACGATGGAAGTATCGGGTACGGTACTCAATGCAGAAAACCTCGAACCGATAAAGGGACTTCAAGTAGGTTTGCATGTCAATCTTAACGATACGGCTTTCACCAAAACGCCTTTCTTGCGTATCGGTCGTACGGACAGCAGAGGACGCTTTGTCATTCGTGGCATAGCTCCCGGCAAGTATCACGTATTCGCGCTCAAGGACGGCAATCAAAACTACATGTTCGATTCGAAGACGGAAACCATCGCTTTCTTGGACTCTGTTATCGTACCTACGTCGGAGCCTGCCGTCAGACAGGATACTACTTTCAATGTCATGGACAGTTTGATTTACGATACCATTCGTACCATACACTATACTCGTTACATGCCCGACAATTTGGTGTTGCGTGCTTTCAAGGAACCCATCACCACACAATACCTCATGAAAAGCGACCGTACGGATTTGTTCAAACTGATGCTCAAATTCTCTGCGCCGGCAGATACGCTTCCGCGTTTGCGCGGCTTGAATTTCGATGAGCGCAACGCTTGGGTAGTGGAAGCCAATCGGACGAACGACTCCATCGTTTATTGGGTAAAAGACTCGTTGCTGTACGAGCAGGATACACTGCGTGTGGAACTGAATTATTTGGCAACGGACACTTTGGGAAAACTCGTAAGCAAGACGGACACACTGAACTTCACGAATAAAATTCCTAAGGAACGCAGATTGTTATTGGCTGCCGAAGAGTTGAAGAAATTGCTCAAAGAGCGGAAAAAGCAGGGCATTCCCGACTCTGTGCCTTTGAAAACGATAGAACCGTTGAGAGTAAATCTTGCGGCTCCTTCCACATTGGACTTGGACAAGAACATCGACATCTCTTTCGACGAACCTTTGGCACGCGTAGATACATCGAAGATACGACTCTTTCATAAAGTAGATACCTTGTGGAACGAGGAGCGTTTCATCTTCCGACAAGATACTGCCGCACATCGCAAATACGAATTGCTGGCTGAATGGAAACCCGGCGAAGAATATCGTTTGGAGATAGACTCGGCTGCTTTTACGGGTTTGTACGGACAGCTGAACGAAGCGAAAAAGCAAACACTGAAAGTAAAGAAACTCGAAGAATACGGCACACTGTTCCTGACGATACAAGGTGTCGGCAAGCACGCTTTTGTGGAACTGCTCAACGGTAGCGACAAAGTGGTACGACGGCAACTCATCGGGGAAAAAGGAAATTGCGATTTCTATTTCCTGCAACCGAACACGAAGTATTACGCACGTATCATAGACGACACGAACAACAACGGACGATGGGATACCGGCGATTATACCACGAAACGACAACCCGAAGCCGTTTATTACTTTCCCGGCAAATGGGAAATGAAAGCCGATTTTGAGGTAGAAGAAAAGTGGGACGTATCTGCAACACCTGTGGAGAAACAGAAGCCGGACGAAATAAAGAAACAAAAACCCGAAGCCAACAAAAAAGTTCAGGAACGCAATAAGGAACGCCTACTCAACAAAGGAAAAACAAACAATACCGGCAACAATAACGGTTTCGGCAACTTTGGTAACATGGGCGGGTTCGGTTCCGGAAGCAGTACGGATTACAGATAACACAGAACAACGATGAAAAGAATACTATTCACCTTGATATTCGCACTATGCGGTTTGACGGCAAGTGCACAATGCGCAGTCCACAATGAAGCTATAAAGCCCGGCGAAATACTGAAATACGACCTGAAATTCAATTGGAAGTTTATCTGGATAAACGCCGGATGGGCAAAGATGACCGTAAACGAAACGATGTACAAAGGCGAGAAATGCCTGAAAGCTGACTTGCTTTCTTACACGAACAAGCGCATAGACCGCTTTTTCAAGATGAGAGATACGCTTACGGCTGTCACATCGCTGGGGCTGGTGCCCTATTCTTTCAGAAAAGGCGCGGAAGAAGGAAAGAACTATTATGTGGACAATGTGCATTACGAGTACTTGAGCGATGGGCGTTGCATCGTGTCGCAAGACCGCAGTAAAAACGGCAGCGTACCCGAAAAGCGCAAAGAACTCGTATCCGAATGTGTCTTCGATATGTTGAGCATTCTGCTCCGTGCACGTTCGTTCGACGCATCGGGTTACACTGTGGGACAGAAAATTCGCTTTCCGATGGCTACGGGAAAGAAAATAGAACAGCAGACACTTATTTATCGTGGAAAAAAGAATTACAAAGCCGAAAACGAGGTGACTTATCGTTGTCTGGTTTTCTCGCTGGTCGAGTATAACGACAAAGGAAAAGAGAAAGAAATCATCACGTTTTATGTCACGGACGACAAGAATCACCTGCCCGTGCGCATAGACTTGTTTCTCAACTTCGGGTCGGCAAAAGCATTTCTTTCCGAAGTGAAAGGAAACAGACATCCGCTGACTTCCATCGTGAAATAGCATCGGACGACAAGCCGATATGAGAAACGGGTATCGACGCATGCGTCGATACCCGTTTGCTTTAATACTGTTTATCGCACTTATTCTGCGATGACGAGGTAATAGTTTTTCTTGCCTCGTTGCACCAAAAGATACTTTCCGTTGAGCAAGTCTGCTGTGGTAATATCACGGTCGAATGCTTCCAGTTTCTCTTTGTTCAGCGATACGCCACCGCCTTGCACCAGCTTGCGCATTTCGCCTTTCGACGGGAATATGGCTGCTTTTTCGGTAAACAAATCTACGGCTTTTACACCTTCTTTCAGTTCCGATACCGCAATGGTGAATTGCGGAACGCCCTCGAATACGGCAAGCAATGTACGTTCGTCCAATTTCTTCAAAGCTTCCGAAGTGGCATTGCCAAACAGTATGTTCGACGCTTCCACCGCCGCATCGTATTCGGCTTCGGAGTGTACCATAACGGTGATTTCTCTTGCCAAACGTTTTTGCAAGGGACGCAAGTGCGGAGCTGCATCTTGTTCGGCTTCCAATGCGGTGATTTCTTCGCGAGAAAGCGATGTGAAAATCTTGATGTATCGTTTGGCTTCTTCGTCGCTCACGTTCAACCAGAATTGGTAGAACTTGTACGGAGAAGTATAATTGGGGTCGAGCCAGATATTGCCCGATTCCGTCTTACCGAATTTACCGCCGTCTGCCTTGGTGATGAGCGGGCAGGTCAGCGCAAAAGCCTCGCCGCCG